>JBBTDS010000770.1:0-1669 GCA_038060875.1 Acidobacteriota bacterium
AAAAAGGCCTTCTTTGGGACCGCGCTCCGGATCCTGGCTTCGGCTTCGCGCTCTTTGCCCTCCGCGGCCAGCAGAACGGCCTCCACGCCGGCCAGCACGCCCCCGGTGTCCGCCGGATGCTCCTTCAAGAACCCATTGATCGTGGCGGAGGCCTCCGGCTTTCTCCCGAGTTGGAGCAAGATCCATGCAGTTTGAGCGCCGACCAGCGACGGATACACTTCCCGCGGAATGCTCAACCAGACGGGAAGCGCCTGTTCGTATCTGCCCAGCCAAAGGAGCCCTTGCCCAAGGTCGTGGAGCGGCGCCGCAGCGCCGGGGTTGATGGCGACCGCCCTCTGCGCTTCCTCGATTCCCTCCTCCAGCAATCCGATGTGGTTGTAGACGCGAGCCAGTTCCCGGTGGGCTTCGGCCGAGTTCGGATTCAGAGATACCGCGCGGCGAAATTCATGAATGGCCTTCTCATGAGGGAATCCGTTGGCCGGCGTCCAAAGCAGAAGGCCACGGGCCAGATAGGCTTCCGCGAGGTTCGGGTCCATTGAGAGCGCCTTCTCCACCGCCGCATGGGCCTTCTTCTTCCAGTGTGCCTCTTCCTCCGGCGCATGCAGATAGAACCGCTCGGCGCACGCCTGGGCCAGCACCGCATAGCCGGGGGTGAAGCCCGGTTCGGCGGCAACGGCGCGCTCCAGCAACTCAATCGCCGCCTGGTTGTCCCCGTTGGTGCGACGGCTGGCAAGCACCCGCCCGCGCAGGTAGTAGTCGTATGCCTGGGGATTGACGGGGCGCGCGTTGGCCAGCAACGCCTGCTCCTGGGCCGTGAGCTTCACCTGGATCTCCCCGGCGATGGCCCGCGTCACTTCGCGCTGTAGGGACAGGATGTCTCGCAGGTCGCGCTCGTAGCTCTCCGACCAAAGCTGGCGGTCGGTGGCCGGGTGAATCAACTGCGCCGTGATCCGCACCCGCTCGCCCGAGCGCAGCACCGAGCCCACCACCAGCGCCTCCACCTTGAGCTCCCGGGCGATCTCGGCCGGCGGCTTCCGCGAACCCTTGTACCTCATCACCGCAGGCCGCGAAATCACCCGCAGCGCGCCAATCTTCGACAGGTCGATTATCAGCGCCTCGGTCATCCCCTCGGCAAAGTAGTCCTGGGCAGCCGGGCCGGAGAGGTCATCAAGCGGGAGGACCGCGAGCGAGCGGATCTCAGGGGTGGTGCCGCCGGAAAACCGCCAGTAGCCGACGGCGGCAAGCCCCAACAGCACGCCAACGGCCAGTAACACCCAGACCTTCTTCAGCCTCGCTCGCCGGTCACCCCAGGACTCTTTCACCTCGGCCGCGAACCGATAGCCCCGCCTGGGCACCGTCTCGATGCAGGTCGCTCCATTCGCGCCGTCGCCAAGCGCCTTCCGCAACTGGAAGATCTGCTGGCCGAGGTTCCCCTCCTCGACGAAGGTGTCCGGCCACACCGCCCGCATCAACTCTTCCTTGTCGAGCACCTGCCCGGGCCTCGACACCAGCATGAGGAGGGTGTCGAACGCCTTCGGGGTAAGCGGAACGGGTTCCGAGCCGCGGAAAAGCACCCGCTCGGCCACGTCGAGCCGGAAAGGGCCGAAGTTATAGAACTGCCTGGCCCGCTTGAGCATAACGGCTCTTAAAAACTCTTTGAAAACTCCTT
>JBBTDS010000771.1:0-6818 GCA_038060875.1 Acidobacteriota bacterium
AAATTGAAAGATCTACGCTTCACACTGCGATCTTATTATTGGGCAGCCGCTAAGCCCCTGATGCGGAGGCGGGGTCGCTGTCGTTGTGACCTTTATGGTCATTTGTGATAGACTATAAAAGTCATGAATACCGCCAAGGTCGCTGAGCTTAAGGCATCGCTGAGCCGCTATCTGGCAGGCGTCAAAGCCGGCGAAGAGGTGGTGGTGACGGAGCGGGGAAAGCCCATCGCCAAGATCGTCCCCATCCCGGCAACAGAGGAAGACCAGGTCCGGCGGCTCCGGCAGATGGAGGTTCAGGGACTCATCCGCATGGGATCGGGCAGGCTGCCAAGGAGTTTCTGGGAGGCCGCGCGTCCCGCAGACCCGGCAGCCGGGGTCCGGAAGGCTCTCGAGGAGGAGCGCAGCGAAACCCGATGAGCTTTTGGGACCCTTCCTCCATACTGCCTCTGATCCTGGACGAACCGGCCTCGCCCGTGGTTCGCGAAATCATGAAGAGCCAGGAAGCGACGACGGTCTGGTGGGGAACCTTGGTGGAGTGTCACTCAGCGCTGGAGCGCCGGAGCAGGACCGGTCTGATGAGCGGTGACCAGAAGCGCCAGGCGCTTCAGTTGCTCCGGCAACTTGCCCGAGCCTGGCACGAAACTCTGCCGACGACGCTGCTGCGGGAGCGGGCGTTGCGACTGCTGGCCTTGCATGACCTGCGGGCAGCGGACTCGCTGCAACTGGCGGCGGCGCTGGTCTGGAGCGGCGAGCAGCCGCACGGACGGGCCTTTGTGTGTCTGGACTCCAGACTCCGGGCATCCGCCGAGCACGAGGGGTTCACGGTGCTGCCCGAAGCCTTTATCTGAGCACCAGCCCGGGCAACACGCCCCAACGCCGGGTCATTATCCCCTCACCCGCAGGAAGAACCACCCCAGCCCGACCACCAGCAGCGCCGCGGCCGAGACCTGGACCGGCCGGAGCGCCGCCAGCAGCGTTCGCAAGCGCGCGAACACCATCGCGAACAGCGCGATCAGCGCCGCGCCGGCCAGGGCGGCGCCCCCCAGCACATAGGCCGCGTGATACTCGCTGGTCCGCACGAACAGCGCGAAGTACAGGCCGTGAAAGGCGCCGAGCACGCCCAGCACCAGCCAGCGCTGGCCGGCCCGCGGGAGCAGCAGGATCTCGACCGCCAGGTAAGCGATGGTAAGCGCGGCGGCCGCCTCGACAAAGCGCGGCGCCGGCTGCCACCCCGCCGCCAGCACCGCCAGGCAGGAGATGCTCTCCCCGGCCAGGAACATCGCGGCCAGGGCCGCCAGCTCGCGCCGGCTGCGCGCCGCCAGCGCCAGGCTGGCCAGAAACAACAACTGCGCCGCTCCGCCCGCCGCCCGCAACGCGCCCGAAAGGAGCTGGGTCAGCGCCGTCTCCCAGGCCGTGGGCGGCTCGAACCGGATGGTGGCCGTCGGAAAGGATAAATCAAAAACGGCCTGATCTGTTTTATTCCCCCGGACCGCCCGCATCAGGTGCACGTGGTTCGGCACGGTGACGGCGTGCAGCGTGCATTCGACCTCGAGTTGCTCCACCGGCGCGGGGAACTCGTAAGTCGCCGAGCAGTAATAGGCGCCCTCGGTGGCGTCCTCGCGGCAGGAGACTTCCACCAGGCGCGCGCCCCGGAAGCGCACCTGGGCTACCAGCGCGCGCTCGGGGTTGCGCACGTGGGCGATCTCGTAAAGCGGCATGCGCAATTCGTAGCGCGCCCGGTTGCCGGTCACCCGCACCTCGCCGGTGCTCATGCTCACCATGTGGGCGGCCAGCGGCAGCGGCAGCAGCGCGAGCCAGCACCTCTTCAGCAAACGTCGTGACCGTTTGCTGTGGCCGCTGACGCGCCGCCGGTGCGCGCAGCGCCCAGCCGCGCGGTTAGCGCTCATAACAGACCGGGCGTGGGCCGCGGGTCGCGGCGCGCCTTCCGGATGCGCACGTAGAGGATGCGCAGCGTGGCCAGCACCGGCACCGACAGGAACATACCCGGCACGCCGCCGATGGCCTCCCCGGCCAGCGCGCCGAAGATCACCAGCAGCGGGTGGAGCGCCAGCCCGGCGCTCATCAGATGCGGGCTCAGCACGTAGTCCTGGAACAGCCGGTAGCCGGCCAGGAAGGCCAGGATCAGCCAGACCGGCCCCTGGCCCGAGATGCCGGCCACCAGCACGATGGTGATGGCCGCCACCAGCGGCCCCAGCACCGGAATGAACTCCAGCACCCCGGCCACGGTCGAAAGCAGAATCGCATAGGGCACGCCGAGAATGGCGAAGAAGGCGCCGTAGGCGACGAAGGTGGCCGCCGCCAGCAGCACCAGTGCGCGGATGAACTGCCCGAGCAACTGATGCACGTCGGAGACCACGTCCTCCCACAGGGCACGCCGCTCTTCGCTCACCTCGCCCAGGATCCTGTCGCGCAATTCGGCGCCGTCTTTCAGCAGGAAGAAGCTCAGGATCGGGACCATCACCACGATGACCAGCCCGCCGACGATGGAGACCAACCGCCCGGTCGCCTTCTGGATCAACGGCAGGGCCACCGAGCCGAGATCGCCGAGCTTCTCCTGGATGACAGTCACCAGCGCGCGCTTGACCGGCGCCAGCCACGCCGGCTCGGGCGATTCCAGCCGCGCCGCCGCGCCCTTGATGAGATCCGGCAGGCGCGCAGCCAGGGTAGCGGCCTCCTCGCTTACGCGGCTGCCCACCGCGATGCCGGCCAGCACCAGCAGGCCCACCAGCAGCACGTACACCACCGCCAGCGACAGCACGCGCGAGAGCCGCCGCCGCGTGAACTGATTCACCAGGTTGACCACCGGCGCCAGCAGGTAGGCGAACAGGATGGCGGCGATGAAGATGAACAGCACTCCCCGGATCAGGTAGAGCAGGAACAACAGCAGCCCGACCAGGAACACGGTCCACGCCGCCCGCCCGGCGCGCGATTCGATCCCGAGCATGCTGTTATCCTAGCCTAAACACCATGTCAAGACTGTCTCGCTGGCTGCTGTTGTGCATATCGGTGCTGGCTGTGGCCCAAGAGCCCCAGCCAATCCCCCTCTGGCCCGACGGCGCGCCCGGCGCAGTGGGCGACGAAGACGCCGACCGGCCGTCGCTGACCGTCTGGCTGCCGCCCGCGGAGAAGGCCGCCGGCGCCGGCATCGTGGTCTGCCCCGGCGGCGGCTATGGCGCGCTGGCCATGGACCACGAAGGCCGGCAAGTCGCCCAGTGGCTCAACTCGCTCGGGGTGGCCGCGTTCATTCTCAAGTACCGGATCGGACCGCGCTACCGCCATCCGGCGCCTCTCCAGGACGCCCAGCGCGCGCTGCGTCTGGTGCGCTCGCGCGCCAGGGAGTTCGGCGTTGCGCCCGATCGCATAGGCATCTGGGGCTTCTCGGCCGGCGGGCACCTGGCATCGACCGCCGGCACCCACTTCGACGCCAGCGATCCCGCGGCCTCCGATCCGCTTCAGCGCGCAAGCTGCCGCCCGGACTTCCTGATCCTCGGCTACCCCGTCATCTCCTTCACCACCGAGTACGTCCACAAGGGGTCGCGCCGCAACCTGCTCGGCGACGACCCCGATCCCGTGCTCCTCGAGAGCCTTTCCAATGAGAAGCAGGTCACGCCCCAGACGCCGCCCACCTTCCTGTTTCACACCAACGAGGACAAAGGCGTGCCGCCGGAAAACAGCGTGCTGTTCTACCTGGCGCTGCGCAAGGCGGGCGTGCCGGCCGAGATGCACATCTACGAGCGCGGCCGCCACGGGGTCGGCCTGGCGCCCAAGGATCCGGTGCTTTCCTCCTGGCCGGCGCGGCTGGCCGACTGGCTCCGCGTGCGCGGCCTGCTGCCCTCCGCACCCTGATACAATTGGGCCGGGGAGCCGTGGAGGCATGAACACGACGAGCCTGTTCCCTGACGAGCACGAGCGGCCGGCGCAGCAGATCGAGGTCGCCAACCGCACCTGGAACGGCCAGCCGGTCGTCGAGATCGCCGGCACGCTGGAGAAGCTGTTTCCCAGAGTCCCGTTCTTCAGCCGGCAACCGTTTCAATCGCGGGAAACCAGTAACCAGTACCTCGACGTCATCGTGCGCGAACCCGAGGTGCTGGCCGAAGACGCCATGCCGGTGGCGACCGTGTCCAAGTCGTACCGGCTCATCCAGCACCGTGATATCCTCTCGGCGGTACATCGGGCCCTGGCGCTGGAGGGCCTCAGCATCGCGCGGGTGCAGTCGCAGCTCCTGTTGTCGGAGTACGGCGAGCGCATGCAGTGGAGCTGCGACCTGCCCGGCTTCGACTTCGACCCCGGCGACGGGTACCCGGTCGTCCTCAGGATCAATTGCCTCAACTCAGTGGACACCTCCACGGTGATGGAGATCCGGCTAAGCTGGTGCCGGCTGATCTGCCAGAACGGGATGATGTACCGCTTCCGCGAGTCCAAACTGCGGCGGCGTCACATCAGCTCGCTGAATCCCGAGGAGATCGCCCGCTACCTGGACGATGAGCTCGACCATCTGACCGAGGAGCAGAGCCTTTACAAGAAGTGGCACAAGACACCGGTACAAACGGCTCAACTGGAAAGCTGGGTGGACGGGGCCGTCGCCGAGGCCTGGGGCCCGCACGCGGGGGCGCGCGTTTATTCCATCCTGCTCACCGGCCGGGACGGCGAGGTGGAGTCCTTCACACCCAAGCAGCCCCCGCACACCATCAGCCTGAAAAACACCCATCCGGTTCCGGGCGCCTCGGCGCCGGTCAACAACCAGTTTCACGCCAGCCAGGCGCTGAGCTGGCTGGCGGGGCGGCGCACCGCGGTCCAGGAGCAGCTCGAGTACATCATGGACATCCCCGGCCTGATGGACGCGCTCAGCGCCAGTGCGGTAGAATAGGCCCAACTGGGCTTGATCTCAACTAACTTCTACGTCACGCTCCTGAGTGCACTGGTGTTGCTGGCGGCCAGCGCATGCCAGGCCGGGAGGGGAACCGTGTCCAAAGACGAGACGCTGGAAGGCTATGTCAACGCGCCGGATTTTCCGCCGCACCTGGAATGGCTCAATAGCGGCAAGCGGCTCTCACTGCGCGAGTTGCGCGGCAAGCTGGTTCTTCTCGATTTCTGGACCTACTGCTGCATCAACTGCATGCACATTATTCCCGAGCTGAAGAAGCTGGAGGAGAAGTACCCGCAGGAGCTGGTCGTCATCGGCGTGCACTCCGCCAAGTTCACGAACGAAAAGGAGGCCCGCCAGATCCGCCAGGCCATCCTGCGCTACGAGATCCGTCATCCGGTGCTCAACGACAACAACTACGAGGTCTGGCACAGCTACGGCGTCAGCGCCTGGCCGACGCTGGTGCTGATCAGCCCGAATGGCCGGATCATCGGCCAGCACTCCGGCGAAGGCGTCTTCGAGCCTTTCGATGCCGTCATCAGCCGCGCCATTCCTTACTTCGAGAAGAAAGGCGAGTTGAAGCGCAGTACTCTCAAGCTCGCGTTGGAGGAGACTGAGCGGGGCCTTCTTCATTTCCCTGGGAAGATCTCCGCCGACCCGGCGCGCAAGCGTCTGTTCATATCGGACTCGAACCACAACCGGATCGTCGTGGCCGGTGCTGACGGCGCCATTCAGGAAGTCATCGGCGGCGGCCAGGCCGGCCTGCGCGACGGCGCTTTCGAGCAGGCGGCATTCGACCATCCCCAGGGCACGGCCATCGCCGGCGAGATCCTCTACATCGCCGACACCGAGAACCACGTCATCCGGGCCGCCGATCTGGCGGCGCGCACCGTGACTACCATCCTCGGCAGCGGCCAGCAGGCCCGTCGTTTCAATGTCTCAGGCGCCGGCCGGGGCGTCGATCTCAGCTCTCCCTGGGATGTGGTTGTGCACAACGGAAGGCTCTACATCGCCATGGCCGGCACGCACCAGCTCTGGGTCGCGGACCTCCGGACGCTCAGGGCCGAACCTTACGCCGGCTCGGCGCGGGAGGCGCGCATCGACGGCGAGCTGCGGGGCGCGGCGCTGGCCCAGCCTAGCGGCCTCGCCACCGACGGGCAGCGGCTCTACTTCGCCGACAGCGAGACCAGCTCGATCCGCGCCGCCGATCTCGGCGCGGGCGGCTCGGTGAGGACCATCGTCGGCGAGGACCTGTTCGTCTTCGGCGACGTGGACGGCCCGCGAAACAGGGCCCGGCTCCAGCATCCTCTCGGCGTGGCTTTCAACGACGGCCTGATCTATGTCGCCGACACTTACAACTCGAAGATCAAGGTCGTCGATCCGGCCAGAGGAATGAGCGTCACGTACGCCGGCAAAGGCAAGCCCGGCTTCGCCGACGGCAAGCTGGCGGCGGCCATGTTCAACGAGCCGGGAGGACTGGCCTTCCTCGACGGGAAACTCTACGTCGCCGACACGAACAACCACCGCGTGCGGGTCGTTGACCCGGCCGGCGGCGAAGTCCGCACGCTCCCGCTCAAAAACCGGGGACAGACGGAACCGTCCCCAATTTCCCCGGTGCGATAAGACGCTGATTGGCGCGGTTGGCTGTATACTGGCTGGAGACCAAAACCGAAATCCTAGCTTAAGGAGGGTCGAATGTCGCTCCAGCGAGTCGCGCAAGTCGTATGCGCTCCGATGCTTCTCTGTGCGAGCCTGTTTGCCCAGGTCGTTTCGAGCAACCTGGTGGGAATCTTAACCGATCCGGCCAATGCGGTTGTTCCCGGGGTCGAGGTGCAACTGACAGACCAGCGGACGGGAGCGGTTCGTACGGCGAAATCGAATGGGTGTGGCTACTTTAGAACGACGCTCCAGTGGCCGGGATGGAGGCGTTGCT
>JBBTDS010000772.1:0-1658 GCA_038060875.1 Acidobacteriota bacterium
GGCCTCCTTTCGGAAACAGGATACCACAGAAATGCTCTTAAGTGAACAGTATTGCCCTTAAACCTGATTCGAGCTTCTTCCGCAAGATCGCGATGGGAGCGGTGGGAACCCGCACTGTGTGTAGCGATCTCGCTCATCGCGGCCATGAGTTGGTTGAGCTCGAACGAGGCTCATTGGATACGAAGCTGTGGAAGGACGTCAAGAGAAAGCGTGTCCGCATCCCCGACTTGGTCTGCTGTCGTTGCGGGATTCGCGTGGAAAGCCGCGCCAAGACCAAGGCCGAACTGTCGGTTTCCCACAGCATCACTGATGCCAGTCGCGCCTGGGATTTCGGCATGGTCGACAGTGACTGGATCGCGTTTCCAGTTTGCGAGAGCATTGGAGAAAGGTATTGGAGCAACGGGCGGCTGGGTCCTGAGTCATCCTACTGGCACGAGCGCAACTGGGTCCAGTGGCAAACGAAGCCGTGGATCAACTATTTCAGTGTCCGGACCTTCCGTTCCACCCCCCACACCAAGTCGGTTACAAAAGGCGTGACCGAGGGCTCGGAAACGAGTATTGGCTGGGAAGCCGTCTTCTCCAGGAGGACGGGCGTGGTGGCTGCACTCGAAGATCGAAGGATCACCGTCGAACGCGCTGGCGACGGGCACCGCCACACCCGAACCATCCCTGCTGGTTTGGTGATCCGCGTGGATAAGGGTCAGGCGGTGGCGGAAGGTCAACTCGTGGCTTCGAAAGTTTGTCCTCTTGCAGCCGCCGAACTGGAATGTGCCCGCGTCCTTTCCCCCAGTCATATTTCCAACCTCCTCGCCTCGCGGGAGCGGACCCAGCGGTTCACAGGCGTCAAACTCGCGCGCGTGCGGCGGGAAGCGTCTTTCTGCGACGCTGCGGCTCAGTTGGCCGACGATGACGAAGAGGGCGTCTACATTCGGCTGGAGGCCGTTGCGTATCTCGCTTCAGTGTGTGGCCGACCGGTAGGAAAGCTGTTTGCGAAGTACCTTGCCAGCGCGGACGATCAGACCCGCCTTGAGTCCGTGATCTCACTCGGAGAGACCTCCACTCCCGATGCGGTGGGCCTATTGTCAGGTCTCCTTGACGATCGGGACCAGCCGTACTTCCTCCGTAGCGCCGCCGCGTGGGGGCTGGGCCGGGCCGCAAGCCAACAGGCCACAAACCGACTCATCCGCGCTTTTGCCGACGTTGACCGGAGTATCCGGGAGGAGGCCTTGGAAGGCTTGGTTTCAATTGGAGGGCCTGCTGTCCCACTATTACTCACCGGCCTCGGGGAAGTCAGCGCTGGGGTTGCCGCCGGTTGCGCAGAGGCACTCCGACAACAAGGGGCACTTCCCGCGAGTGCTGCCTCTGACATCATCGCCGGTCTATCGGAGGAGTCGAATTCGCAATGGCGCGTATGGCTGTTGGGGCAGCTTCCGAGGGAGCAGGTCGCACCTTTAATCGCCAGCCTGCACACAACGGCCCCGGCGCTGCACTATGCGGTAACCTTGTTGTGGACGTTCATCGAGAGTTGGATTGCGAGACGATGGGAACTGAGCCCGGGGCCGCGATTCCCGGCGTCTGATTCGGTCCACGATGTTTAGTTTTTCGCCTCCTCAGCAGAATTTGTGGGTTGATTCCGGTTCTGGGAGTCGTCCCAAGTT
>JBBTDS010000773.1:0-7213 GCA_038060875.1 Acidobacteriota bacterium
CACAAAGAACGATGGTCTGCCCCACGGGTGGACAAGGCGAAAACTAAGTGACATTGGGCTGAAGCCGGCCCCACTGGCGCTTGTGTTCGACACCCGCCCCGGATTACCATCGGTAGTCCTGCCTATGAACAAACTCACGCTCGTTTTGCTGCTCTCTGCCGGGGCTGGTGTGCTCGATGGGGCGCCCCCTTCGGCCTTCGCCATACGCGGAGCGCGGGTGGTTACGGTCAGCGGTCCGGTGCTGGAGCGCGCCACGGTGGTGATACGCGACGGGCTGATCCAGGAGGTCGGCGCCAGCGTCAACGTGCCGGCCGACGCCTGGGTGATCGAGGGACAGGGACTGACGGTCTACCCTGGTCTGATCGACGCGCTCAGCACACTGGGCATCCCGGAAACGGCCGCGGCGGCGCCAGCAACACCTGGACGCACGTCGCGGATGATGCCTTCCCCGCCCGCTCCTTCCCCGACGCCAACACCCGAGACGCCACCAGCGGTTCGCGGCCCTGAGGACCGGCCCTCCAACACAAGCTGGGTGCGCGCCGCCGACCTGATCAGCCCGAGCGACCGGCGGCTGGAATCGGCGCGCAACGCCGGCTTCACCAGCGCCGTCACTTTCCCCCAGCGCGGCATCTTCGCCGGCCACGGCGCCGTCATCGCGCTGGCGGGGGAGAAAGCCGGAACGATGGTCATCAGCTCGCCGGCGGGGATCTACCTGAGCTTGAGCTCCGGCGGTTTCGCCAGCTTCCCCGGCTCGCTGATGGGCGTGCTGGCTTACATTCGCCAGACGTTTTTCGATGCCGAGCATTACAAGCTGGCGAAGGACTCCTACGCCCGCCAGCCGGCAGGCAACAAGCGGCCGGCTTACGACCGGGCGCTGGAAGGCGTGCTGGAGACGCCGCGCGTGCTGCTGCCGGCCTCGCGGGCCGTCGAGATTGACCGTCTGCTGCGCTTCGCCGCCGAGCTGAAATTGAAGGCGGTCCTCTACGGCGGTCACGAAGCGCACAAGGCGGCAGGCCTGCTGAAAAAGACCGGCACGCCGCTGCTGGTCAGCTTGAAGTGGCCCGAGCGCAGCCGCGACGCCGACCCCGAGCAGGTGGAAAGCCTGCGCACGCTCGAGTTTCGCGAGCGCGCGCCCTCCACTCCGGCGGCGCTCGTCAAAGAAGGCGTGCGGTTCGCCTTTTACAGCGACGGCGTCGCGAGCGGGCGCGACCTGGTGCGCGCGGTGAAACGCGCCACCGACGCCGGTCTTGCGCAGGCCGACGCCGTGCGCGCCTTCACGCTCAGCGCGGCCGAGGTCTACGGCCTGGCCGACCGCCTTGGCAGCATCGACAAAGGCAAGATCGCCAACCTCGTGGTCACCGACGGCGAGCTGTTCCAGGAGAAGACGAGGGTGAAACACGTTTTCATCGACGGGGTCAAGTACGAGCCTGTGCCGGAGGCGCCCGAGGAGGTGACGCGATGAAACGGACCTGTATGTCGCTGCTCGCCGCTGCCGCCGCGCTGGCGGCGGCCGCGCCCACGGTCATTCGCAACGCCAACGTGCTGACCGTCACCAAAGGCGCCTTCCAGGGAGCGATCCTCATCCGCGACGGCAAGATCGTCGAGGCCGGCCCGAAGGTACTGGTGCCGGAGGGCGCCAGCGTGATCGACGCCGGCGGCCAGTACGTGATGCCGGGCATCATCGACGCGCACTCCCACATCGCCGCCGAGAGCATCAACGAGGGAAGCATCTCGGTGTCCTCGATGGTGGCGATCGAGGACGTGCTGGACCCCGAAGACATCGCCATCTACCGCGCGCTGGCCGGCGGCGTGACCACCATCGCCGTGATGCACGGCAGCGCCAACGCCATCGGCGGGCAGTGCTCGGTGGTCAAGCTGCGCTGGGGCAAGAGCGCCCGCGAGCTGCTGTTCGAGGGCGCCACGCCGATCCTCAAGCTGGCGATGGGCGAGAACCCGAAGCGGCGCGGAGGCTCGGTGATCCCCGGCGCGAGCGCGCGCTACCCGGCCACCCGCATGGGCGTGGAGGACGTCATGCGCCAGGCCTTCGCCGAAGCCGTCGCCTACCGCGGCTCCTGGCGCCAGTACGAGGAGAAGCGCAAGCGGGGCGAAAGCGCCGTCCCGCCCCGCCGCGATCTCAAGCTGGAGCCGCTGGTGGAGGTGCTCGACGGGCGCCGCCTGGTGCACGCCCACTGCTACCGCGCCGACGAGATCCTGGCCATGCTCCGCATCTCGGCCGAGTTCAAGTTCCGCATCGCCGCGCTGGTCCATGTGCTGGAGGGCTACAAGGTGGCCAAGGAGATCGCCGCCCACAACGCCGGCGCCACCACCTTCAGCGACTGGTGGGCTTACAAGATGGAGGCCTACGACGCCATCCCTTACAACGCCGCCATCATGCTGCGCAAGGGCGTGCTGGTGTCGCTCAACTCCGATTCGGCCGAGCTGATGCGGCACCTCAACCAGGAAGCGGCCAAGGCGGTTAAGTACGGCGGGCTGAGCGAAGACGAGGCCCTGTCGCTGATTACCATCAACGCCGCCAAACAACTGGCCATCGATCACCGCGTCGGCTCGATCGAGCCCGGCAAGGACGCCGACCTGGTGATCTTCGACAGGCACCCGCTCTCCAACTTCGCCAAGGTGCAGAAGGTCGTGCTCGACGGCGAGATCTACTTCGACCGCGACCGCGATGTCAGCCAGCGCGCCGAGCGCGAGAACCGCAAGAAAGGGCTGCTGGAGAGGATAAAGGCGGAAGAAAAGAAGACGCCGCCGGGCCCGGCCAGCAAAAGGAGGCCGTCATGAGAGCGTGTATTCTGGCCTTGCTTTGTTCGCTGCCGCTGGCGGCGGGAAGCGACGACACTTTCCTGCTGCGCGGGGCCACCATCCACCCGGTGTCCGGTCCCGATGTGCCCAACGGCGCGCTGCTGGTCCGCGATGGCAAGATCGTCGAGATCGGCCTGAAGCTGGCCGCGCCCAAGGGGGTGCGCATCATCGAGGCCAAGGGCCTGCACGTCTACCCGGGCATCATCGACTCGGCCACCGAGATCGGCCTGGCGGAGATCAGCTCGGTGCGCGAGACGGTGGACACCGACGAGATCGGCGACTTCAACCCGCAGCTTCGGGCCATCATCGCCGTCAACCCGGCCAGCGAGCATATTCCAGTCACTCGCGCCAACGGGATCACCACCGTGATCACGGCGCCGGGCGGCGGCGTCATTTCCGGCCAGGCGGCGCTGATCCACCTGGATGGCTGGACCTGGCAGGAGATGGAACTGCGCGCGCCCGCCTCGATGGTGCTTCAGTTCCCGGCCATCCAGGCCGGCGGGTTTCGCTTTTCCGAAGCCAGGACGCGCACGCCCTATGCGGAGACGAAACGGAACTACGAGCGGCGCCTCCAGCAGCTCCGCGAGTTTTTCGAGCAGGCGCGGCGGTATCAGAGAGCCAAGCAGAATGGCGCGCCCGGCTTCGAGCCCGACCTGAAGATGGAGGCGATGCTGCCGGTGCTGGAGGGCAAGCTGCCGCTGGTGGCCGTGGCCGAGCGCGAGCGCGTCATCAAAGAGGCGCTGGCGTTCGCCGAGAAGGAGAAGGTGCGCCTGGTACTGGCCCAGGCGCGGGAAGCCTGGAAGCTGGCCGCCGAGCTCAAGGCGAAGAACGTGGCCGTGATCCTCGGCCCAACGCTGGCGATGCCGCGCGAGGAAGACGAGCCTTACGACAAGGCCTACACGCTGCCGGCCGAGCTGCACAAGGCGGGCGTGAAGTTCGCCATGGCCAGCTTCTCGAACTCGTTCTCGCGCAACCTGCCCTACCAGGCGGCGATGGCGGTGGCCTTCGGCCTGCCGCCGGCGGAAGCGATCAAGGCGCTTACGCTCTACCCGGCCGAGATCTGGGGCGTCGGCGACCAGGTCGGCTCGATCGACCCGGGCAAGTGGGCCGACCTGATGGTGACCGACGGCGACCCGCTGGAGACCCGCACCCAGGTGAAGCAACTGTTCATCAAGGGCAAGGCGGTGGACCTGGACAACAAGCACCGCCGGCTTTACGAGAAGTACATGAAGCGGCCGTAGGGCAGGCGTCCCCGCCTGTCGGCACTGTGGGTAGATCCGCAGCTCTTCCCCTTGGTGGTATGATTGGGTAGATGGAGAGGTTTACCGCAGCTCTGGATCGCTCGGGAAGGGTCATGCTGCCCTCCGCAATCCGCAAGAAGCTGAAGCTCAAGGAAGGCACCCGGTTGCAGATCCGGCTTGAGCATGACCAGATCGTCCTGATACCCAGGGAGTGCGCCCTGCGCCGCGCCCAGGAGTTGTTTTGCCGGGCCGCATCGCCGCCTGGCAGGCGCTGGTCTGACGAATTGATCGCAGACCGGCGCAAGCAAGCCAGGAGAGAGCTTGCCGGCTAAGTACCTGCTGGACGCCTCGGCGGTGCTGGCCATGCTACGGAAGGAACCAGGCTGGGAAGTCGTCAGGGACCTGCTGCCGGAGGCCCAGATCAGTGCTGTCACTCTGGTGGAAGTGTTGACCAAGGCGATCCAAAAAGGCGTCCCCCCTGAAGATGCGGCCCAGGCGCTCCGCGACATCGGCCTGCCGGTACTGCCGGTACATGAAGGTCACGCTTACGCCAGCGCCGCGGTCGCTCCCCTGGCTTGGAAAGCCGGCCTGTCGCTGGCGGACCGGTTGTGCATAACGATGGCGACGACGCACAACCTCGCCGCCGTAACGAGCGACAAGAGTTGGGCAAGCCTCCGCTTGAAGGGGCTGGCCGTTAAACTGATCCGGTGACCGCCGGGCGCATCAGCGGCCGCTCAGCCACTCCAGGTTGAAGCGGGCCAGCGTGAGCGCCTGCCGGCCGCGCTCGTAGAAGCAGAAGATGGTTCCGTCGCGCCCGACCGCGAGGTCCGAGTACCCCGCGGGGCCCGGCTCCAGCGCCCTGGAGACACTCCAGGTGGCGCCTTCGTCGTTGCTCAGCTTGACGGTCAAGTTGCGCCGGTCGCGGTTCAGGCCGGGCGTCTCCCTGCCGTCGGCGCGCGCGAGATTGTGCGGATTGGCAAAGAGGATCCGGCGCGGGCGGGCGCTCAACCGCATGCTGCTCGCCATGCAAATGGGCTCGAGCAGCTCGGGATGAAACTGCGGCGCGGACCACCCGGTCGCTCCGTCCTTGCTGTACGTGACCAGGCGGCGGTGCGCCTTTGACTCGCTTCGGGCGTTGAACATCACCCGGCCGTCGGCCAACTCGACGGCGACGGTCTCGCTGGGGTTGACCCACTCCTCGGTGTTGGGGATGGCGATCTCGCCGCGCCGCCAGGTGCGGCCGTGGTCATCGCTGTAAATCGACGAGACCACCGAAGGCCGGTGCGCGTGCCCGCCGGTCCCGGTCGAGAGCCACGCCGGCACAATCAGGCGCCCGCTGCGGAGCTGGATGCCGTGACCCGGGCCGGTGGCCAGCACCTTCCAGTCGTAGTCGGCGCGGAATTTCTCGAAAGTCGAAGTGATCTCCACCGGCTGGCTGAAGGTCTTGCCGTCGTCATCGCTGCGCATGTAGAAGGCGCGCATGTACTCGATGTTGAAGATGAAGTGAACGGCGCGGGTCTTGCGGTCCACGATGGCGACGGGGTTGTTGTAGGTGACGTCGTCGGGCCGGGCGAGGTCTTGGGCCAGCGCGACCGGGTTCTTGCGATGCGGTCCCTCGACGGCGGCGATCTTTGCCCGCGGCTGCCAGGTCTTGCCGCCGTCCTCGCTGCGGCGCAGGAAGATGTCGATGCTCCCCCAGTCGCCGCGGTCACTCTTGCGGGCTTCGCAATAGGCCAGCACGGTCCCCTTGGCCGTGACGACGATGCCCGGGATGCGGTAGATGGCGTAGCCGTCCTGGCCGGCCGTGAAAAGATCGGCTTTCTCCAGCAGCGGAGCGGGGGCGAGGAAAAGAGCCAGGATCCAGCCGTGGCACACGGGGTTACCGCAGCACCCTGATGCGGATGTTCCGGAACTCGACCCGCGTGCCGTGGCCTAGAAGGCCGATGTGCCCGGAGGCGCGCGCCAGGCCGGGGTGCTTCTTCAGCACTTCAGGCTCCCTGACGATGTCGAGGTTGGCATCCACGATGATCACTCCGTTCAGCTTCACCGTAATGCGACGGCCGTTGGCGGTGATCTCCTCCTCGTTCCACTCCCCGGCCGGCTTGCGGAAGCCGGTTCGGGCGGGGATCACATCGTAGATGGAGCCGTGATACTGCTCCGGCCGGAGCCTCTGCCCTCGTACACGCCCGCCTCCTTCATCAGCGGCGCCAGGTAGTTCAGGCCCGCCTCGAACCGCCGGTCGACTTCCGCAAGGTCGGCCTTCTTGTGCCTTTTCATGATGATCGGGGAGCACTGCTCGTAGGCGAGACAGCCTTTGTAGCCGATCTCTTTGCAGGCCCGCAGGAACGCCGGCCAGTTCTCGCGTCCCTCTCCCGGCACCACTTCTTCGATGCCATAGCCGCCGCACAGCGACGTTTTGAATCTTACCCCCAGCGCGTGGGAGTGGGCCATCTTGTCACCCACGCGCAACACTCCTTCCCGAATGAACGCCTCGTCCTGGAACTCGAACAGGGGCAGGTCGAGCCCGATCTTCAAGTTGGGCATGCCGACTTCCTCCACCATATCGATTGTGTCCGGAAGGCTGTTGGTGATCGGATGATGGTTTTGAAGCGCCAGCGTGACGCCGTAGTCGGCGGCGATTTGCGCAGCCTCGCGGATTCCCGCGCGGACGAACTCCCACTGCTTCAGGTAATCGTCCTCGGTGGAGACCTCGATGCTGCGCGAGTGCATGGCCGTGTTCGTGTAGCCCTCCTGCCAGTGCTCGTGCATGAAGTAGCCGACGAAGCCGGCCAGAATGCGGACCAGCCCGCAATTCAAGTCCTGGGCCAGCTTGCAGCATTCCTTCACGAACAGTAGTTCCTTGTCCTGCCGCTGGGTGAGGATGTGGTCCGACATCATGAAATTCGTGCAGGCCTCAATCGCCGCGAATTCCAGGCCCAGCGATGCAGCCAAATCGAGTAGCTTCCGCCGCCGGTCCGAGCTGACATCCATGGGGAAAGCCATCGGGCGGTGCGGAAACACATCCACGGCATCGTAACCGAACCTCGCCGCCCGCTGGAGCACGTCTTCCAGCGGCAGCGGAGGACCATCATAGAAGTAAGCACAGGGCGGCTTCGCCGCAAAGTGAGTACGTGTAGAATGGGCGTTCTCCATTT
>JBBTDS010000774.1:0-4206 GCA_038060875.1 Acidobacteriota bacterium
CTTGAGCCAGCGCCGGTTCGGAGAGCAGCTTCGCCAGTCCGAAATCCAGGATCTTCGCCTCCCCGCGTGGTGTGACGAAAATGTTGGCCGGCTTGATGTCGCGATGCACGATGCCTTTCGCGTGGGCCGCCTCCAGCGCATCGGCGATCTGGACGCCGAGGGCCAGCAACTCACCGATGGGCAGCGGCCCGGCGGCGAGGCGTTCCTTCAGGGTCTGGCCTTCGAGCAGCTCCATCACCAGGAACGGCTGTCCCTCGCGTTCCCCGATGTCATGGAGCGTGCAGATGTTCGGATGGTTCAATGCGGAGGCCGCGCGGGCTTCCCGCTGGAAGCGCCCCAGGGCCTGGGCATCCTGGGAGAATTGCCGGGGAAGGAGCTTGACGGCGACACTCCGCTCGAGCCGGGTGTCTGTGGCGCTGTATACCTCGCCCATGCCGCCCGCCCCAAGCGGCGCCACGATGCGGTAGGGGCCGAGTTGCTCGCCGCTCGCCAGTTGCGCCGGCACGGACCGCGCCGTTTCCGCCATCTCCAGCGCGGGAAACTCCAGAAAGCGCTCCGTCCGTTCATCGCAGGCCAGCAGGGATTCCACCTCCCGGCGCAGTTCCTCATCGTAGGCGCAGGCCGCCACCAGGAACGGCTTCCGGCGCGCCGGCTCCAGTTCGACGGCGGAATCGAAGAGTTCCTCGATCTGTCGCCATCGCGCTGGGGTCATAGCGCTTCTGCCCCGCCCAGTTCCCGCAGGAGCGCAATCGCGACCAGGCCCTCGTCCAGCGAGATCGCTGGCTTGCCTCCACCCCGCTTGGCGGTGCGGTGGGCGCGGTCCTGCCAGCTTGCCTGGCTGGCGCCGATCAGCCGGAGGTAGGCTTCGTTGACCAGGGCGGTCGTTTCAAGCATCGGGTCGCCCCGCTTCCCTTGGAGGCACCGCCTCGCCACGCGGCGCAACTCCTGATCCACCAAGGGGATAAGGCTCTCCAACGCCCCCTGGTCGCCCTGGCGCCACGCCCGGAGAAAAGCCGTGATGTCGTGGGAGGCCCCGGATCCCATGCCCTCACCCCGCCCAATTGTACTACGCCATAAAGTTTCTTAACAGCACGGTTACCGCTTTTGACTCCGTTTCTCGTTAAAGAGGGTGAGGCGATGCATCTCAGTTCAGGAGGTGGAAGATGAAGAATTGTACAGCAATGCGGCAACTGCCAGCTCTGGTCCTGGCGCTCGCCTTTGGCGCCGGGGTCTTCGGCCAAACACCGCCGCCGGTAGCGGTTCTGGAGATCGAAATGCAAAATTCCGTGAACTACTGGTACGACGTCGCGGATCCCTCCCAAACGGTGACCTCGCCGGACATAGTTCGTGCGCGCGGGAGAAATTTCCTCGGCATGATTCTCATCGCTGACATCGTGGCCGTGAATGGCAAGCCGGCCAAGGGGACAACGTTGTTCCGCAGCATACAGGCGGTGCTTTCGCCTAATCCCCAACCGCGGACGGCAATTGCGGATATCGCGCGCACTGGCCTGGGGGACTTCTGCCTTGAGATCCACCAGGCTGATGGAACGCCAGTAGGCGCGATCATGGGGCTCGGGTTTAGTGGCGGGCCACCCCCGCCCGGCGCCCCTCCTGGGGCGACGTCTATGAATTTGGCTGTCACTGGTGGCACCGGAGCTTTCCTCGGGGTACGGGGACAGAGAATGGTCATTAGCGCTCCTGTGGCGGTCAGGCAGGCCTCCGTCAGCGAAGATCCTGCCAACCGTCGGACTCACGGCGGAGGGACCGTCCGCAATGTGCTTCACCTGATCCCTCTGTCCTGGCCGGAAATCGTGACGACCCGCGATGGACCGGCCATTGTCCATTCAAACGACTTCACCCTCGTCACGCCGGCCAAACCGGCCCGTCCCGGTGAACTTCTGTCCTTGTTTGCCACCGGCCTGGGTCCCACTCGCCCCGGCGTAGCCTCTGGAAAGCCTTTCCCGGCTAGTCCGCTGGAGGTCGTAAACTCGCCGGTGGAGGTGACCGTGAACGGGACGCCTGCCGAGGTGCTCGCCGCCGTCGGTTACCCTGGCGCGGTGGACAGGTATCAAGTAAACTTTCGGCTTCCGCCGGACGCGGGGCGAGGGCAGGCCACCATACAGCTCAGTGCGGCGTGGATTCCAGGACCGGAGATGAGGATGGCGGTTCAGTAGGGCCTCGAGCAAATCTGCACGTTCGCGCCGCCACCCGATCCGCCCTCAACGAAGATTCTCGATCACCCACGCGTTGCTGCTTGGAGTCACTTCGCCGAAGGCCAGATGACGGCCGTCGGGAGACGGGCTTGGATTCGTCAGGTGAGAGCGCGCCGCATAGAGCAGGCGCGTCTCGCCAGTGAGGGAGGCGCGCAACAGTCGGCGGCCTCGGGAATCAAAGCTCGTTAAGAACAGGCCCTTTCCATCCGCCGACCAGGCCACGGACTCGAGATGAGTCCATCCTTTGACCGACATGTCCTGGATAGTTCGGCCGGCTAGCGACAGGACGCGGATGCTCCCGCTTTGTTCGTCGGTGGCGCCGAAGGCAATCCACCTGCCGTCGGGCGAAAGATCCCAGAAAGCGACGGTGGACGGATCAACCTCGATCCTGGTGAACTCGCGCTTCGTGCCTTCGGCCGGGTCGAAGGCCGAGAAGACAAGCTGCCGCTGATCCTGTTCGCTCAAGACGCAGGCGGTCCCCGGGACGGACGGACAGCGGAACCGGGGATGGCCTCCCGTGCTGAGGACGATCCGCGTTTCCGGAGAAATCCGCGCCGAGCCGGGATAGCCTTTCACGCCGAACACGGTCTGGGGCGCGCCTCCTGACGCGTGCACCCGCATCAGGCGCCCCTGCCGGGCCCGGTCCCCGCCCTTGGCCCAGGCGAGGTAGAGGATCCAGGCGCCATCGGGACTCAATCGTGGTTCCCTTTTCTCTTCCGGGCCCGGCGCGACCGCCGCGGCGGCGCGCGCCGTGACGTCCTGCTTGAAGATGTCGAGCTCGCCGTTGCGGTCGGAGTAGAACAGCAAGGCTTTGCTGTCCCGCGTCCATCCTCCTGGCCAGTCAATCCGTTCGTCCAGGGTCAGGCGCCTGGGCTTGCTCAGCCGGGTTCCACCGTTTTCCAGTTCTGCCAGATACACGTCGCTCTGCCAGTGCCAGCGAAGGAAGGCCAGGCGCCGGCCATCGTCGCTGATGCCGAGATAACTGAATTGAAAGCCGCCCCAGTTGGTGAGGCGGCGGGCCTCGTTGCGGGGTTTGGCCGTACGCGGATCAACCCGGATCTCCCACAGATTGGAGCTTGTTTCGCCGGGGGGAGACTCCAGCCGGCCGAACACGATGCGGCCGTCCCGCGCCCAGCAGAAGTGTCTGAGCCTCCGGTCGCTCAGAACTGCGGTGGTCTGCCCGGTGATCAAGTCGTAGCTTTCGATGGCAAACTGCTCGTCTTGCCGGCTGCGCTTGAGGTAGGCGATGTGCCGGGCGTCCGGCGACCAAGCCAGTGCGCCGAACTCGTATCCCGGTGCGGCTGCCGCCAACCGGCGGGGCTGCTCACTAGCGGAGCTCATCATCCAGATTTCCGTGTACGAGCGTCTGAAGAAAGCGATTCGGGAGCCATCCGGAGAGGCGACGGCTCCATAGGCGTCATCCTGGATTTTCCGCAGCGGCCCGCCGGTGGCGGCGAGAACCCAGATCCCCGTTCTCTCCTGCGGCCCGGCCGGCCCGCTCAGCAACAACTTGGTTCCATCCTGGAACCAGGCGACGTGCGCTCACCGGAAGCAGCAGCCTTCCTGAGGGGGAATCGTGCGGGTCTCACCGGTGTCGATCTGGCGCACCTGAATGCCGGCCCGGTCGGTGTAAGCCAGGTATTTCCCGTCGGGCGAAATGGCCGCACGGACTACCGGATCCTCCGTCGGATTCCCGGTGACTTGTCGCGGGGTTAATTCCGGAGTGCGCTCCCGAACCTGGCTGAACCATCCGGACCGGACTGCGATCGCGGCGCTTACCGCCAACAGCAGGATGGCCGCGGCGGCAAGTGGCCGACGAGCCGGGCGCGGGACGGTTCGCAACCGCTCCAGGTCGGCGCGCAATTCCGCGGCGCTACGGTAGCGGACTGTCCTGTCTTTCTCCAGGGCCTTCAGGATGATCCGTTCCAGTTCCGCGGGGAGAGCCGGGTTCAGCTCCCGCGGGCGCGCGGGCTGCCGGGTGAGAATGGCTTCC
>JBBTDS010000775.1:0-2512 GCA_038060875.1 Acidobacteriota bacterium
GGCGTTGGCGACGACCGCGCCAATGTTGACGATCGGCGGCTCGCCGCATCCCGACGCCGGCGTGTCGGGGTTGTCGATGAGGATGGTCTCGATTTTGGGCAGCCAGGAGAAGCGCGGGATCTGGTAGGTGTCGAAGTTGCGGTCGAGGATTTCGCCGTCCTTGAAGCGCACCTCCTCGGTGAGCGTGTACCCCAGGCCCATCATGATGCTGCCTTCCATCTGCTGGCGCGAGCCGTCCGGATTGACGACTAACCCCAAGTCCTGCGCGCAGACCACCCGCTTGACCTCGACGCGCCCGGTGCTCTTGTTGACCGCCACCTCCGCCATGGTCGCGACATATGTGCCCAGGTAGATGGCGCAGGCGACGCCCGCGCCGCGCCCGCTTGGCGTACGCCCTGGTTTCCAGCCGAACTGCTTCGCGGCGGCTTCCACCACGCGCCGCATGCGCTTGTCGCTCAGATGGCTGAGGCGGAACTCGACCGGGTCCACGCCCACCTGGTTCGCCAGGATGTCGATGTGCGATTCGCGGGCGAAGGTGTTCGTGTTCACCGACGGCGCGCGCCACGGCCCGGTGCCGAACGGGTGCAGGCCCGGCGTGCCCCCACCCGACCAGTTGCCCGAAGAGACGGTGCGCTGGTGCGGAATGTCATAGAACTGCGTCGCCTCGCGGTCGCCGGCGCAGTACACCTTGTAGTCCCAGGCGGCGATTTTTCCGGCGCCGGTCAGGCCCGCCACGATGGTGACAACGGCCGCCGGCCGGAAAGTATCGTAGAAGAACTCCTCGGAGCGGTCAAAGACCACTTGGACAGGCTTGCCGGTGATCTTCGCCAGCCGCGCCGCTTCGATGGCCTGCCGGGAGGCGCTCTTGCCGCCGAAGCCGCCGCCGACATAGGGCGTCACGATACGCACGTTCTCCGGCGCGAAGCCCAGCGCCTGCGCCACCTGCTGCTTCACCGGGAACGGCGTCTGGGTCCCCGCCCACACGGTGGCCTTGCCGCCCTCGATCATCGCCACCGCGGAGTGCGTTTCCATCGCCGCGTGCGCCACGTAGCTGTTGAAGTAGGTTCTCTCGACGAGGCTCTCGCAGAGCCTCGCTCCATCTACAACGTTGCCCCGCTCGCTTACCACCCGGCCTTCCGGCGCGGCCTTGAGCAAGTGGTCGAAGATCCCCTTGTCGTCCACGCCGGGCCGCGGGCGGTCGAAGCGCGCCTTGACGAGACCCAGCGCCTTCTCCGCCACGTCGGGCCGCTCGTGGAGCACGGCCACCATCTCAGCGTCCCTCACCACCCGGACGCCCTGCACCTTCTCGGCGGCGGTGGTATCCACGTCTCTCAGGGTCGCGCCGTGCGCCGGCGGCCTGAGAATCCGCGCGTGCAGCATCCCTGGAAGCGCGATGTCACCGGCGTACCTGGCCCTGCCGGTGACCTTCTCGAGCGCATCCTTGCGGCGTGGCGACTGCCCGATGACAGTGAACGCCGCCACGGGCTTCACGGGCGCCTTTTCGAGGCGCCGCTCGATGCGCTTCCCCTGAACCAGTTGCGCGTAGGTGACGCGCCTGGCCGGCGCCGACGGGTCGGTGACAATTCCGCCCTTCACCTGAAGCCGCTCGGCCGGCGCCTGAAGATGCTCGGCCGCCAGCTTGAGCAGGACAGCCCTCGCCTCGGCCCCGGCCCCGCGCAGCACCGGGCCGAACTGCCGGTGGCTCAGCGAGCCGAACGTGCCCATGTCCCAGGGGCAGACGTCGGTGTCGCCCATCACCATGTCCACCGAGTCCAGGGCGACGTCAAGCTCCTCGGCGAGGAGTTGCGCCAGCGAGGTCATCGATCCCTGCCCCAGCTCGACCTTGCCGACAAAACACGCGACGCGGCCGTCGGCGCCGATGCGCAGGTAGGCGTTAAAGTCGCTCGGGTGACCCTGCCGGGCCCGCTCCTGTGCCTCGGCCTCAACCGGAAAGACGACCAACAGGCCCGCCCCGGGCAGCGCCAGTAACTCGCGGCGGCTCAGATCATCCGGTCTCATCAAGCGCCGCCTTTCACCGCGCCGGCGGCCGCCTGGATGGCCTCGACGATGCGAAGGTGCGAGCCGCAGCGGCAGAGGTTGTCCTCCATGTGCCGGACGATCTCGGCGCGCGTCGGCCGCGGCGTCTTCAGCAGCAGCGCGTAGGCGTTGAGGATCATGCCCGGCGTGCAGAAGCCGCACTGAAACGCGTTGCGCTTGACGAACGCGTCCTGGATCGGGTGAAGCCGTCCCTCCCGGCTCAGGCCCTCGATCGTCAGCACGCGCTTGCCGGCGACCTCCTTGACCGGCGTCGCGCAGGACCTGACCGCCTCTTTATCCACGATGACCGTGCAGGCGCCGCACAAGGCGGCTCCGCAGCCGAACTTGGCGCCGGTGAGGCCGAGGTCGGAGCGCAGCACCCACAGCAGCATGCGCTCGTCATCGACCCTCACGCGCACCGGCTTGCCGTTGAGAGTGAAGGAAATCGTCCGCTCCATTGGCGCTATCAATATAG
>JBBTDS010000776.1:0-6037 GCA_038060875.1 Acidobacteriota bacterium
TCTTTCGTGACCCAACCGAGTCCGCTTCGGTTACATTTTAGCCGACCCAATTCGATCCCTGGACAGGATTGCCGCCGCCGGAGTATACTGCCGGACGGGAATAAGAGGCTAGGGCGTCAGGAGGCAGGCCATGCAAAAGAGATGGCGGAGAAGCGCTTGGCTGTGGTGTCTGCTTGTCATTGTGCCGCTGGCGGCACAGGAATTCCGCGCCACCATCACCGGTCGAGTCACGGATTCGTCCCAGGCGGTTGTGCCGGGGGCGAAGGTGGAAGTGAAGAACGTCGGGACCAACGAGGTGACTTCAGCCAGGACCGACAATTCCGGCAACTACACGGCCCCCTTCCTGCGGCCCGGCGCCTATACGATCACCGTCGAGGCGGCCGGTTTCAAGAAGTTCACCCGCGAGGCGGTGGTGGTGAACGTGGGCCAGGCGGCCACCGTCGATGTGGTCCTGGAAGTCGGCGCGGTCACCGAACAAGTTACGGTGACGGCCGCCGCCCCGCTGCTGGAGACCGTCAAGTCGGACCGCGGCGGCGTGGTTGACCGGCAGCGGGTCCACGAACTGCCGCTCAACGCCCGCAACCCGTTTATGCTGGGCGCGATCGTGGCCGGCGTCAAGTACACCGGCGCGCTGATCTGGCCCCGCCCCTTCGATAACGGCGCCATCGCCGAGTGGTCCGTCAACGGCAGCACCACCCGCTCGACCGAGTTCCTGCTGGACGGCGCGCCCAACAACTCTCAGGCGGGCAGCAACAACATCGCCTATGTGCCGCCGGTAGATTCCGTTCAGGAATTCAAGATGCACACCAACACGTACGATGCGCAGTTCGGCAAAACGGGCGGCGCCATCGTCAATGTGTCCCTGAAAAGCGGCACCAACACGCTTCACGGCGCGGCCTACGAGTTTGCGCGGCGCACCGGCTGGGACGCCAGCACGTTTCAGAACAACGCGGCCGGACTCCCGCGGGGCGAGCACCTGCTGGACCAGTACGGTGTCCAGATGGACGGTCCCGTTTTCCTGCCACGGCTTCTCGACGGCCGGAACAAGCTCTTCTTCATGACCAACTACGAGGGCTATCGCGAGAAAACCCCATGGCCCTCGACCCAGTCGGTGCCTGCTCCGGAGTTCCTGGACGGGGACTTCAGCAAGCTGGTCAATGCCGGTGGCCTGCAGATCGAGATCTTCGATCCCCAGAGCGGCCGGCAGGCCGGCAGTCAATGGGTCCGCGACGCATTCCCCGGCAACCGCATCCCCGCCAACCGCATCAACCCCGTCGGGCGCAAGATCCTCTCCTACTTTCCGAAGCCGAACACCACCACCCCCGGTGTGGGCTTCTACTCGCAGTTCAACTACTTCGTTCCGAACAACGTCAGCCGCGATGCTTTCTACAACTTCGTGACCAAGTTCGATGCCAATGCCGGCGATCGGCACCGGGTTTTCTGGCGCTACGCGGCCAACCGGCGAGACGAGCGCACCACCGAGTCGGGCGTCATCAGGCGAGGTCCGGGGCAATGCTGCGAAAACCCGTCGCAGCGGATCAACGATCACCTCACCGCCGACTGGGTGGCTGTGCTTGGGCCGAGTGTTACGTTTAACCTGAGAACCTCTTTCAACCGTTACGTCCACACCTCCTTTGCCGAAGACAACGAGGGATTTGACCTGACGACGTTCGGCTTTCCCGCGGCGCTGGTGAGCCAGATCCCCGGTGGCGCTCACTTCGGGCGCTATGAGTTCTCCGACTACAGTTTCCTGGGTTACGTGGGTTCCAACAACTACACCAACACCTGGGCCGTCCACCCCACGGCCACCAAGATCGCCGGCGCGCATACCTTGAAGTTCGGCGTGGACATCCGGTGGATCCAATGGGCGACCAGGAACCGGGGGAATCCGTGGTACTTCTCCGGCAGCCGGGCCTTCACGCAGCGCCAGTTTGACCGGGCCGACGCGCTGAGCGGGAATTCCATCGCCAGCTTCCTGCTCGGCTATCCCGCCAGCGGGACTTCCGACTACAATGCCTTCCCGGCCTATATGTATCGCTACCTGGCGCCTTATATTCAGGACGACTGGAAGGTCAGCCGCAGGCTGACGCTCAACCTGGGTCTGCGCTGGGACTTCAACGAACCGCCCGACGAGCGGTTCAACCGGCTGAACCGTGGTTTCGACGCCCAGGCGATCAGTCCGGTGGACGCGCAGGTGGACCGCAAGGCCTTCCCGAGCTTACAGCCGCTGCGCGGGGGCCTTCTGTTTGCCGGCGTCGGCGGCGTCTCGCGGAAGGCGGCGGATCTGGATGCCGACAACATCCAGCCACGCATGGGCCTGGCCTATGAGCTGCGGAAAGGCCTGGTGTTCCGCGGCGGCTGGGGCCGCATCTTCATCAACCCCGGCAATCAGTACTTGCAGGGAAACGGCTTCAGCACCTCCACCCCGTATGTGGCCTCGGAGGATAGCGGTCGCACGCCACTGAACACGCTGAGCAGCCCTTTCCCGCAAGGCCTCAGCGCGCCGCCCGGAAGCTCGCTGGAGCTGGCCACCCATGTGGGCCGCGGGTTCAGCTTCGTGAACCCGGACTTCGAGATTCCGCACGTGGAACAGTTCTCGGCGGGCTTTCAGTGGGAGCCAGGAGGTGGTCACATGCTGGAGGTGACCTACGTCGGCAGCCGGACCAGGAATCACCAGACCAGCCGCGCGTTTAATGAACCCGACCTGGCCTTCCGGCAAAAGTGCAACTACTTCGAGGGCGGACGGTCTACCTTCTGCAACGAGCTGCTGCCAAATCCCTTCCGGGGAATCCAAGCGTTCGCGGGCACCGGCCACTTCACCAATGCCACTCTTTCCCGCTCAGCGCTGGCGCGCCCGTTCCCGCATTTCGGCAGCCTTACCGAACAAATGCGCAACGACGGCGCCATGTGGTACAACTCGCTCCAGGTCTCCTACCAGGCGCGGCTGCGGCACTTGAACATCCTCGCTACCTACACGCTGTCGAAACATATGGAGCGCACGGACTACCTGGACGTCCAGCGCAACGTGCTCCAGCAAAGCCTGTACACCACCGACATTCCTCACCGCCTCACGCTGGCCAACGTCTGGGAGCTTCCGTTCGGGACGGGCCGCGCGCTTCTCAACTCACCGCACCCGTTCCTGGGCCGCCTGGTGAGCGGCTGGCAGGCCACCCAGCTCCTCACCATGCAGTCAGGGCGCCCGGCCAGCCTGCCCAGCGGCGTCCGCTACCTGCGCGACGCGAGGATCAAGGATGTAGACTGGTCGGCGCACCAGGTGCGGCTGTACAGACCCTGCATCGCCCGGCAGAACGAGGACGGCACCGTCACCCCACAGCCTTTCAGCCTCGCTTATGGCTGCGGAACCGACATCTCCTCCTACAACTTCCTGGTCTTGACGCCCAACGCGCCGCGCGAAACGCCGTACCGGTCCGGCAACGTCCGCCTGCACCCGATGTTCGGCCTGGACCTGTCGATCAGCAAGACGACGAAGGTCACGGAGACCACCAGCATCCAGTTCCGGGCCGAAGCGTTCAACCTGACCAACACCAACTGGTTCGGCGCGCAACAGCCAAATGTGAACGCGAACAGCGCCGACTTCGGGACCATCATTCGCCGGTCGGTGGCGGCCCAGAACGGCAGTTTCCCCCGCCATGTGCAGCTTGCGGTGAAGTTTCTCTGGTAGGCAAAACCGCTCGCTACGCTCGCGGCTCGGCAGAGTTACCGAGCCGCGACCAAAGGGAGCGGGCTAGCTCGGTCGCGGCAGGTTGGCGGCGGCGCTGGAGCCGGCCGCCTTGCCGGCGCCGCTGGCCACGGCCACGGCGGCCGCCGACAGCGGGATCTCGACCAACGCGGCCATCGCCTGGATCGGCAGGCCCTCGGCTTCCCGGATGAAGCTGACACACTTCAAGTCGGCTTCGTAGTCCACCTTGACCAGGTCTCCGCCGCGCACCTGGTCGGTAGCGATGAGGTTCGACATCGGCTGGACCACTAGCCGCTCGATGGCGCGCTTCAGGTGACGGGCGCCGTACTTCAGGTCGCTGCCGCTGGCCAGCACGTGCTCCTTGGCCGGCTGGGTGAGGCTGAACACGAAGGGGTTGGCGGAAGTCCGGAAAATCCGCTCCTGCACCAGGCGCAACTCGATGTCCAGCACCCGGCGCAGTTCGGGCTCGCCCAGGGTCTTGAAGACCACAATCTTGTCGAGCCGGTTGATGAATTCAGGGGTGAATTTCCGCCGCGCCGCTTCCACGCCGGCTTGGGAAAGCTTGCCGGCCAGTTTCGCGTCGCCGGCCTTGGGCTCCTGAACGGTGAAGCCGAGCCTGGGAGCCATGAGGGCGCCCATCTCGGCCGCGCCGAGGTTGCTGGTCATGAAGATAATGGCACGCGAGAAATCGACCCGCCGATTGTCGCCCAGGGTCAGCGTCGCCTTGTCCAGAATGCCGAGTAGCAGGTTCCACAGCGCGTCGCTGGCCTTCTCGATCTCGTCGAACAGCACGAAGCTGAGCTTGAGGTCGTCGGTGTGATACTGCTCCAGGGTCTCCTGGCTGAGCAGCGGGTGGGTCTCGCGGTGCCCCAGGTAACCGGGCGGTGAGCCGATCAGCTTGGCGATCTCGTGGCTGTGCTGGAACTCCCCGCAATCGATCTTGATCAGCGCGCTGGCGGTGCCCACCAGGCACTCGGCGGTCGCTTCCACGATGCGCGTCTTGCCCGATCCGGTCGGACCCAGGAACAGGAAGTTACCGACCGGCCGTCCCTGCGGGCTCATCCCAGCCAAGTACATCTGGTAGATGCTGACGATGTGTTGGACCGCCTCCTCCTGGCCGACGATCGAGCGTTGCAGGCCGCTCTCCAACCGGACCGCTTGGCCGCCGGTCTTGGTCGGATCGAGTATGACGTTAAGCCGAGTCATCTTGCCTGCACCTTTGCGCCTGATCCGTATTGCGGAGTTGATCAGTGCCGTTCCATCCATCCGTTTCTGCAACTCCTGGGCCAATCATCTATCGGCAGGTCGGGTCTTCCACTTTGGGGTTGCCAAGCCGGTGAAAACGGGTAATTTACCGGAATAGGCGCCCGGGGAAGCCGCTAGTCCCGGGCGAGGGTTAGCGTCGGCCGGCCTATCCGGATAGGGTGAAACCCTATCTTCTCGGCTTGGACGGACGAATCTCAACGCGGCTGATCAGCGTCCGGGCAGGCATGCGCAGCACCGCCAGCACCACCTCGGCGATGTCCTCGGCGGCGATCTTCCAATCGGCCGCGGCCCCGGCGCCGAACTCCGTGGCCACGCTGCCCGGCATGATTGTCGAGACGCGGATGTCCTCGTAGCGGTGATCGAGCATCATCGCTTCGGTGAAGCCGTTCAAGCCGAACTTGGAGGCATTGTAGGCCGCCCCGCCGGCGATCGCGTTCTTGCCCGCCAGGCTGCCGATGTTGATGACGAAGCCGCCGCCGCGCGCCCGGAAGCGCGGCATCGCCTCCCGGCAGCAGTGGAATACGCCGCTCAGGTTGGTCTCGAGCGTGCGCGTCCAGTCCTCCAGGCTGAGGTCGGCCACCGGCCGGAACACTCCTATGCCAGCGTTGTTGATCAGGATGTCCAGGCCGCCGAGCTCGCGATCGACAAACTGAAAGAACCGCCGCACGTCTTCCCAGCGGGCGACGTCGGCAGCCTGGCCGGTCACTCTGCCACCGCCGGCGCCGAGATCAGTAACCGCCCGGCTCACCCCTTCCGCCGAGCGCCCGCAGATGGCCACCGCGGCGCCGGCGCCGAGCAGTCCTTTGGCGATCGCCCGGCCGATCCCGCGCGTGCCGCCGGTGACAATGGCATTCTTGCCTTCCAGAAACCTGTCCATCCTTGGATTATCGCAGTAGGGTGAGTCTCCCGACTGGTCTGGGAAACCGCTGCGGTATCCGGAACCGTGGGGGGTGTGGAGTGCCGAGCACGTTGGACCGGCTGCGCGCCGCTGGAGTTCCGCCGCCTTGTGGTACCGTACGTCAATGTTTACCACGCGTCGAGGGACACGACGGCGTTGGGGGAGACGGTTGA
>JBBTDS010000777.1:0-3277 GCA_038060875.1 Acidobacteriota bacterium
GATGCCAAGTGTACCACACGCTCGTATTGTCCTGTTCGGCCTCAACGACCCGCTGGCTGGGGAACTGCGGGCCGCTCTGGGGGAGCCGAACGTTTATCCGGAGCCGTTCCTGCGGGGCGCCGATTGCCTCCGCGTGGTCGAGCGGCGCCACGCCGACGTGGTTTTCTGCGCCGCCGAGCCGGCGCGTTACCTGGACCTGCTGGAGGCGGTCAAGCGCGAGAAGCCCGACCTGCCGGTGATCGTCGTGAGCCGGATTCCCGAGGTCTCGCAGTGGCTGGATGCGCTGGAAGCCGGGGCGTCCGACTACTGCGCCGCCCCCTTTGAATCCAGCCACCTGCGCTGGATGCTGGAGGCCAACCTCAAGCACCACGCCGCTCCGGCCCGCTACCAGATGGCCAGTTGAGCGCCGCACCGGGGGGAGAGAGCGCCGCTGCGCTATACTGGCGGTAGGAGCCTGCTTTCGTTGCTGGTGCGTCACTTCGTTCGTCTGTTTGCCCACACCCAACTGCTGGCCGCGCGCGAGAGCGCCGAGCAGACGCTGATCGGCGGCCAGGCGGTCATCGAGGGTGTGATGATGCGCTGCCCGCACAGCTATTGCGTCGCCGTGCGGAAGCCGGACGGCGAGATCATCACCGAGGAAAGCCCGCTGCCGAAGGTCTCCGAGAAGTATCCGGCCTTCAAGCTGCCGGTGTTGCGCGGGCTGGGGACGCTCGGCCAGGCGTTGTGGCTCGGCATCACGGCGCTGCGGTTCTCCGCCAATGTGGCCGCCCCGGAGGGCAAAGCCGGCGGCAAGCGCGTCGAGATCTCCCCCTGGGTGATGGGCTTGAACCTGGCCTTCTCCTTCGCCTTCTTCATTTTCCTCTACAAGTTCGTCCCGCTCTACGCCACCACTCAGCTCCAGGGTTGGATGCCGGCGCTGAAAGGGCGGGTCGCTTTCAACCTGGTGGACGGGCTGATCCGCATCGCGCTGTTCGTGGCTTTCCTTCTGTTGATCTCGCGCTGGAAGGACATCCGGCGCGTGTTCGAGTACCACGGCGCCGAGCACCGTGTAGTCTTCAATTTCGAGTCGGGCCGGCCGCTGGCGGTCGAGACGGCCCAGTCGTTCAGCACCTTCCACCCCCGCTGCGGCACCAGCTTTCTGATGGTGGTCATGGTGGTGGCGATTCTGGCCTACACGCTGCTGCCGTTCGACTCATTCGCGTTCCGGTTCGCCGGCCGCATCTTGCTGCTGCCGGTGATCGCCGGCGTCAGCTATGAGATCATCCGCTTCGCCGCCCGGCGGCGCGGCGGGCTGCTGGCCGGCCTGGCGGCGCCGGGTCTCTGGCTCCAGCGGATCACCACCCAGCCGCCGTCGGACGAGCAGACGGCCGTCGCCATCCACGCGCTGGAAGGCGCCATGGCCCTGGAGAAGACCCAGGGAGGCGAACTGGTCATCGCCTGATCCCCCTCATGCAATACAAACGCAAGCTCGATGAGATCGAAGGGCGGTTCGAGGAGCTGACCCGCCAGATGGCGGACCCGGCGGTCATCCAGGCCCCCGATCTGTACCGCCGCACCGCCAGGGCGCACCGCGAGCTGGAGGAAGTAGTCGCCAGGTACCGGCAATGGAAGCAGGTCGATCGCAACCTCGCGCAAGCCCGCCCGATGCTCCAGGAAACCGAGGACGAGCTGCGGCGAATGGCGGCCGAGGAGATCGATCAGCTCGAGCCGGAACAGGCGCGGCTGGAAGAGCAACTGAGGATCCTGCTGCTGCCCAAGGACCCCAGCGACGAAAAGAACGTGGTGCTGGAGATCCGGGCCGGCACCGGCGGCGACGAGGCCACCCTGTTCGCCGCCCAAGTCTTCCGCATGTACTCGCGTTACGCCGAGTCGCAGAGGTGGCGGGTCGAGGTCTCCTCGGCGAGCGAATCCGAGGTCGGCGGCGTCAAGGAGATCATCGCGCTGATCAGCGGCGACAAGGTCTACAGCAAGCTGAAGTACGAAAGCGGCGTGCACCGCGTGCAGCGCGTCCCCGAGACCGAACAGCAGGGGCGCCGCCACACCTCGGCGATCACGGTGGCGGTGCTGCCGGAGGCCGACGAGGTCGAGGTGGAGATCGACCCGAAGGAGCTGCGCATCGATACCTTCTGCTCCTCCGGCCCCGGCGGGCAATCGGTCAACACCACCTACTCGGCGGTGCGGGTAACCCATCTGCCCAGCGGGCTGGTGGTCTCCTGCCAGGACGAGAAGTCGCAGATCAAGAACCGCGCCAAGGCGCTGCGGGTGCTGCGCTCGCGGCTGTTTGAGCGCGAGCTCCAGCGCCAGCGCGCCGAGATCGGCGCCGAGCGCCGCAGCATGGTCGGCACCGGCGACCGCAGCGAGAAGATCCGCACCTACAACTTCCCCCAGAACCGCCTGACCGACCATCGCATCGGGCTGACGTTGTACCAGTTGGATACCATCCTCGACGGCCGCCTCGAGACGGTGATCGACGCGCTCACCACTTACTACCAGGCGGAGAAGCTGAAGCAGCAGACCGAGGTTGCCGGTCCCATCCATGACCGTCCAAGCGGCGCTCCGGCAGGGATTCAGGCTTCTTGAGCAAGGCGCCATCGCCGCGCCGCGCCTGACCGCCGAAGTCTTGCTGTGCCACGCGCTCGGCTGCGAGCGCCCCTATCTCTACAGCCACCCCGAAGCCGAACTGGCCGAAGCGGCCTGGCTCGGCTACCGCCGCTCGCTCGACGAGCGGCTGGAGGGCAAGCCGACCCAGTACATCACCGGCCGCCAGGAGTTTTACGGCCGCGAGTTCCTGGTGACGCCGGACGTGCTGATCCCGCGGCCCGAGACCGAACACGTGGTGGAGACAGCGCTCGCGCTCGCTCGCGACGCCGCCGTGATTCTCGACGCCGGCTGCGGCTCGGGCGCGATCGCCGTCACCTTGAGCCTGGAGACCGGACGGGCGGTCTGGGCCACCGACATTTCCCCGGCCGCGCTGGCGGTGGCGGCCGGGAACAGCCGCCGGCTTGGAGCCAGGGTTCACCTGGTCGAGTGCGACGTGACTTCGGCCATCGCTCCGGCCAGCGTTGACCTGGTGGTCTCGAACCCGCCTTACGTTCCGGCGGGAGAGCAGGCGAGCCTCCAGCGCGAAGTGCGCGACTGGGAGCCGCCCCTCGCGCTCTACGCCGGGCCGGCCGGGCTGGACTTCTACCGCCGCCTCATCACCGACGCCGCCCGAATTCTCCGGCCCGCCGGCTGGATGGTGGTCGAGCTGGGTTTCAAGACCCTGGATCCCGTCCGA
>JBBTDS010000777.1:3377-11385 GCA_038060875.1 Acidobacteriota bacterium
AAGGGCAAGGCGGTGGTGGTGGGCGGGCGTCCCAACCAGCGCGGGGTGGTCGCGGCGGCCTCCTACGAAGCGCGCAAGTTCGGCGTGCACTCGGCTGTTCCCCTGCGCACCGCGTATCAGCGCTGCCCGCACGCGATCTTCGTGGACGGCCACCCGGAGCGCTACCGCGAATACTCCGAGCGGGTCTTCGAGGTGCTCAATACCTTCTCGCCCCAGGTGGAGATGGCCTCCATCGACGAAGCCTACCTGGAGATGACCGGCACCGAGCGCCTGCTCGGCCCGCCGCTCCGCGCCGCGCACCTGTTGCACGAGGAGGTCAAGCGCAGGACGCAGTTGAACTGCTCGATCGGGATCGCCGCCTCGCGAATGGTGGCCAAGGTGGCGTCCGACCAGGCCAAGCCTAACGGCATCCTCCGGGTGATGCCCGGCCTCGAAGCCCGTTTTCTGGCGCCGCTGGAGGTGCGCAGGATCCCCGGTGTGGGCAAGGTGACGGAAGAGCATCTCCACGCTTTGGGCATCCGCAGGGTGGGCGACCTGGCGCGGCTGGAGGAATCGTTCCTCCAGGAGAAATTCGGCCAGTGGGGCCTGGCGCTGGCCGGCAAGGCGCGCGGTCTGGACGCCGGAGCTTGGTTTGATTCCGAGATCGGCGCCGGGGAGCAGCCCAAGTCGATCAGCCACGAGCACACCTTCGATTGCGACACGGCCGAGGCCCGGCTGTTGGACGCCACGCTGGCGCGGCTCTCGGCCATGGTGGCCCGGCGGCTGCGCGAGCACGACCTGTTCGCGCGCACGGTGCAACTCAAGCTGCGCTACCGGGATTTCTCCACCATCACCCGCGCCCGCACGCTCGACCATCGAACCCAGCTCGACGGCGAATTGCTGGCCGAGGCGCGGCGGCTGTTTCAGGCCAATTGGAAGCGGGGCGAGCCGGTGCGGCTGCTCGGCGTGCAGGCCTCCGGACTCGAGTCGCACGAAGGCCAGCTCAGCCTGCTCGATGCGGAGAAGAGCGACCGCTGGCGCAAGGCGCTCTCGGCGGCCGACCGGCTGCGCGACCGCTACGGGGAAGCGGCCGTCTCGCTGGGGGCGGCGCTGGAAGGCAGCTTCAAGGAAAGGGCCCACGAGAACCCCGCCGGGCTGCCGGGTAAACGGCGGGGAAAATAGGCGCCAGTACCTGGTCTTCCCGCCCCTGCGTTGTGGTATCTTCAAGCTATGTGAAGGGGTGTTCATCTTTTCGCCTCTCCGGCGACCCCGCAGAGTCTTAGAACCCGGAGGGACCGAAGAACCCGAGGGACCGATGCGGATCCTGGTGATTGAAGATGAGAAACGCATAGCCGAGCTGATCGGACGCGCTTTGGAGGGCGCCGGCTTCCAGGTGGATTCGTCCGATACGGGCGCCAACGGCCTGGAACTGGCCCACACCACCGACTACGATGTGGTCATTCTTGACCTCATCCTGCCGGACATGGACGGGCTGAAGGTGCTCGAGAGAATCCGGCACCGGAAAGCCAGCCCCCCAGTCCTGATTCTCAGCGCCCTCGGCGCCGTGGACGACCGGGTGAAAGGGCTGGACCGCGGCGCCGATGACTATCTGAGCAAGCCGTTTTCCATTGTCGAGCTGCTGGCCCGCGTGCGCGCCCTGCTGCGGCGACGGCAGCCGTTGCCCGAGCGCCTTCAGGTGGGCGATCTGGCGCTGGACGCCATCCGCCGCAGGGTCACCCGCGGCGGTGAACAGATCGATCTGGCCCCCAAGGAGTTCAGCATCCTGGAGTACCTGATGCGCAACGTGGGCAAGGCGCTGACTCGCCCGATGATTGTGCAGCACGTCTGGGACATCGACTACGACGGGCTGACCAACATCGTCGACGTCTACATCCGGCACCTGCGCGGCAAGATCGACGACCGGTGGCCGCAGAAGCTGATCCGGACCGTCCGCGGGGTCGGCTATGTGATCGAGGCCGGCGAGAAGGGGACCGAGCGCTTATGAGCCTCCACATCCAGCGCAGGGAGAGAGAAGGCATCGTCATCTTCGACCTCGACGGGCGCATCACCGTCGGCGAGGAAGCCACCTGCCTCCGCGACACGCTCCGGGAGGCGGCCGGGGCCGGCCAGTTCAACGTGATTCTCAACCTCGCGCGAGTTGACTACATCGACAGCACCGGCCTGGGCGCGCTAGTCGTCTGTTACACTACCCTGCAAAAGGCCGGCGGAAAGCTCAAGCTGATGAATCTCAGCCGCCGCACCGTCGAACTGCTGGTCTTCACCAAGCTGGAGACCGTGTTCGACATCTTCAACGACGAGCAGGACGCGGTCAACAGCTTCTTCCCCGGCCGCGAGATCCGCCGCTTCGACATCCTCAGCTTCGTGCAGCAGGAGACGAAGGAGTAGAATTGACTCCTCATGCGCCTGGTCATCATCGGCGGCGTGGCCGCCGGCATGAGCGCGGCCGCTCGCGCCCGGCGGCTCGATAAAGCGCTGGAGGTCGTCGTCCTGGAGAGGGGCCCGGCGGTCTCTTACGGCGCCTGCGGGCTGCCCTACTACTTGAGCGGGCGGGTGAAGTCGCTCGACGAGCTGGTCGTCTACACGCCGGAGTATTTTCGCCGCGAGCGCAACATCACGGTGCGCACCGGCGCCGAGGTGGCGGCCATCAGCCATCCCCAGCGCCAGGTGGCCCTGGCGGGCGGGGAGCGCCTCCACTACGACCGGCTCGTGATCGCCACCGGCGCGCGGCCGGACCGCCGCGCTATCGAGGGCGCCGGTCTGCCGCACGTCTTCGCCCTGCACACGCTGGAGGACGGGCGCCGTCTCCGCGAGTTCCTCGACCGGCAGCGGCCGAGGCGGGCGGCGGTAATCGGGGCCGGCTACATCGGCCTGGAGATCGCCGATGCATTGCGCAGCAGCGGGCTGGAAGTAACCGTATTCGAGTCCGAACCCGACGTGCTCGGACGCCAGGACCGCGAGCTTACCAAGAGTGTCCAGGCGCGCCTGGCCGCTCACCGCATCGAGCTGCGTCTGGAGAGCCGCGTGGGAGCCATCGAGCCCGGGCGGGTGGCCGGCGTCGCCTGCGACCTGGTGGTGCTGGCCGCCGGCGTGCGTCCCAATGTCGAGCTGGCCGCCGAGGCGCGCGTCGATCTCGGCCGCACCGGCGCCATCCGGGTCAGCGAGCGCATGGAAACCAGCCTGGCCGGAGTTTACGCCGCCGGGGACTGCGTGGAAACCGTCCACCTGGTCACCGGCGGCCCCATCTACCTGCCGCTGGGCACCACCGCGAACAAAATGGGGCGCGTGGCCGGCGCCAACGCCGCCGGCGCGCGCGAGCGATTCGCGGGTGTGGTCGGGACCTTCATCGTCCAGGTCTGCGGTTTGGGCCTGGGGATGACCGGCTTGTCGGCCGTTCAGGCGCGCAAGGAGGGCTTCGATCCGGTGAGCGCGCGCATCGAGGCGCGGGACAGGCCGCGTTACTTCGACGGCCGGCCGACCGCGGTGGAACTGGTGGCCGACCGGCGCACGCGCCGCTTGCTGGGCGGCGCGGTGATCGGCGAAGACGGCGTGGCCGGCCGCCTCAACGTGATCGCCGCCGCCCTTGGCGCCGCCATGCGGGTCGATCAGTTCGAGCAGCTCGACCTGGCCTACGCTCCGCCGTTTGCGCCAGTTTGGGACCCTTTGCTCGTGGCGGCCCAGCAGCTTGCCAAGTTGCTAGACTGAGAGCGTATGGCCTCCTCGAAACAGGGCGGGATGCTGAAGGCCGGCAGCCATGCGCCGGACTTCCAGTTGCGCGACCTGGACGGGCAGCCGCGGCCGCTCCAGGAATTACTGGCTCGCGGCCCGGCGGTGCTGGCCTTCTTTAAGATCACCTGCCCGGTCTGCCAGTACACCTTTCCATTTCTGGAGCGCCTGCACCAGGCGGGCAGCGCGGTGCAGTTCGTCGGGGTCTCCCAGGACAGCGTCCGCGACACGCGCGAGTTCAACCGTGACTGCGGCGTGACGTTCCCCACGCTGCTGGATGAGGCCGCGCAAGGCTACCCGGCCAGCAACGGCTTCGGCATATCGGTGGTCCCGTCGCTGATCCTGGTCGAGCCGGATGGCAAGATCGCCTGGACCTCGGATGGCTTCTCCCGCGACGACCTGGAGGCGCTGGGCCGGCGCGTGGGCGCCTCGCCGTTCCAGCACGGCGAGCGCATCCCCGACTTCAAGCCGGGTTGAGGGTCGAAGAACTAGGCTCCCGGCGGGAGCGCTATCGGATTCCGATGCCGAACATCAACGAACTCGTCGAATCGGCCGCGGCCATCGCCAAGGGGCTCGGTGTCACCTTCCGCGAGATGATGTCGCCGACGGTGACCGAGACCTACCCTGAAGAGCCGCCCAAGTTCCAGGAGCGCTACCGCGGCCTGCACGCGCTGGAGCGCGACGAGAACGGGCTGGAGAAGTGTGTCGCCTGTTTCCTTTGCGCGGTGGCCTGTCCCGCCAACTGCATTTACATCGAAGCGGCCGAGAACACCGAAGCGGTCCGCATCAGCGGCGGCGAGCGCTACGCCAAGGTCTTCAACATCGACTACAGCCGCTGCATCTTCTGCGGCTACTGCGTGGAGGCCTGCCCCACCGACGCCATCACCCACGGCCACGGCTTCGAGCTCGCCAGCTACGACACTTCCACGCTGATCTACCGCAAGGAGCAGCTCCTGCGGCCGCCGACGGCGAGTTGATCCGCCGTGTCCGACGCCAGAAAGCTGGAACGCCGCCGCAAGGAGCGCAAGCTGCACCGCGAAGCGGAGCAGCGCATGGTCAATCAGGCGGAGGCCGCGGCCTTCTACCGGCAGGCGCGGCGGGCTCACGCGCGGGGCGGTGCAGCGGCCGCGGTGCGTGACGCCAAGAAGGCCCTCGGCATCGATCCCAAACACGTTCCTGCGCTCGACCTGCTTGCCGACATTTACTTCGACGCGCAACGCTACGCCGACGCGCTGTACTACCTCGGCCTGTTGCGGAAGCTGGAGCCGGGGAATCCCGGCTGGCTCTACAATTCGGGCCTCGCCCGCGTCAAGTTGGGGCGGGGGCGCGAAGCGCTGGCCGATTTCCGCCAGTATCTCGAGCTGACCAAGTTCCCGGCCAACGCCCGCTTGCTGGCGCAGCGCGAAACAGTGCTCCGGTTGTGCCAGGAACTGGAGGCCGAACCGACAGCGCGCCCCGCCGAAGCCCGGCCTGCCCCGCAGCCCGCCCCGGCGCCGCCGGAACCCGCTGCGCCCACGCCGCTGGCGCCGCCCGAGATCGCCGTCGATTTCTCCCCTCCGCCGCCGCCCGGCTTCGGCACTATCGGGACACTCACCGACTATTTTCTCCGCCGCCAGTTCCTTGACCTGAAGCTGGCGCAGAACTTCGAGGATCTGCTTTGCCTTTCGTCGCTCCAGGGAGTGGATAGTTACGTCTATCAGCAGGAGACCGTGCGCAGGGTATTGCGGCACTTCAAGGGGCGGGCGTTGCTGGCGGATGAAGTCGGCCTGGGCAAGACGATCGAAGCCTGCCTGGTGCTCAAGGAATACTGGGTGCGTGGGATGGTTGGCAAGGCGCTGGTGCTGGTTCCGCCGTCGCTGGTGGCGCAGTGGAAAGGGGAACTGGCCGAGAAGTTCGGCTTCGCGCCGGCGTCGCCGGACGGGCCGGAATTCCGCCGCGATCCGGAGCAGTTCTGGAAGCGCGAGCCGCTCGTGGTCGCTTCACTGGCGATGGCCCGTCTGGAGCCGCACGCCAGCGCGTTGGCCGCGGCGCCCTGGGACATGGTGATCGTGGACGAGGCGCACTGCCTGAAGAACCGCGCCAGCGCCAACTGGAAGCTGGTGAACTCCCTCCAGCGGAGATTCCTGCTGATGCTCACCGCCACGCCGGTAGAGAACAACCTGATCGAGCTCTACAACCTGATCACGCTGCTCAAGCCCGGCCTGCTGGCCACCGAGACGGAGTTCCGCAAGGAGTTCGTGGCGCCCGGAAAGTCCAAGTCGCCGCGCAACCCGGACCGGCTGCACGCGTTGCTCTCCGAGGTGATGATCCGCAACACGCGCGCGGCGGCCGACGTGCGGCTGCCTCGCCGCCTGGCAACCACGGTGACAGTGGCGCCCTCGGCGGTGGAGGCGCAGCTCTACGAAGCGGTGTCCGCCTATGTGGCCGCACGCTACCCCGCCGGGCGCCAGGCCGGCGCCAGGACCGGGCTGGAGTGGCTCCAGCGCCAGGCCGGCAGCAGCCCACAGGCCCTGAACCGCGCCTTGGGGCGCCTGCTGGCCGGCGCGAATGGCCTCCGCGAGACCGACCGGCGGGAATTGGAGGCCATCCAGGAGCTGGCCGCGCAGGTCGCCGAAAGCGGCAAGGGCCGCCGCCTCGGGCAGATGCTCGACGCCCGCACCGGCAAGCTCGTGGTCTTCACCGAGTTTGTTCCAACGCTGGAGTACCTGGCCCAGGTCTGCCAACGTCACGCGGCGCCTTACAGCCTCTTCAGCGGCGAACTCTCGCGGGCCGAGAAGGACGCGGCCATCGCCCGTTTCCGCGACGAAGTGGACGTGCTGATCTCCACCGGCTCCGGCGGCGAGGGCCGTAATCTTCAATTCGCGAACACGGTGGTCAACTTCGACCTGCCGTGGAACCCCATGCGGCTGGAGCAACGCGTCGGCCGCGTCCACCGCATCGGCCAGAGCCGCGACGTCTTCGTGTTCAACTTTTGCCAGGCCGGCGCTATCGAGGAGCACCTGCTCCGCCTGCTGCACGACAAGATCAACATGTTCGAGCTGGTGGTCGGGGAGATCGACGGCATCCTGGGGAACCTCGACGAGGGCCAGGATTTTGCCGAGTTGGTGCTGGAGCTGTGGGTGTCCGCCCGGCGCGCCGAACGGGTGGGCGAGGCCTTCGACGAGCTGGCCGAGCGCCTGCTTACCGCCAAGGAGCGCTATGCCGAGACCAAGCAGCTCGACGAAGCGCTGTTCCATCGCGATTTCGAGGTGTAGGAGTTGCTCGAGCTTACCGGCTGGGCCCGCGACTTGTTGGTGAGCCGCGGTGCGCTTGTCGAGACCGGTCCGGCGGGCGCGGTGCGGGCGCTGCTGCCGCCGGAGGTGGCGGCCACGCTCGGCGCGGCCGAGTGGCTCTCGCTGAAGTTCAGTCCTGGACTCGGCGCCGACGACCCGGGCGAGTGGCTGGACCGGCTGGCTCACCTGCTGCCGCCGCAGGCGATCGTGACCGGCGCCCGCCTGCGCCGCCTGCTGCCGCTGCCGCCGCTGGATGTGCCGGCGCTGCTCGAGCGGGAGCTGGTCATTCAGAACGGCATCTACCGGGTGGTGGAAGACTCGCCCGGCCGGGCTTCCTATTTTCTGTTCACCTTCCAATACGCCGTCGAGTCCGATGAGCGCAGCCTGGGCGCGGTGACGGTGGGCGTGAATTCCTCGGCCCGGTCGTTGGTCCCGCAGCCGGAGACGTTGCTGCGAGCCGTCGCGGCGGATCTCGAGCAGGCCCCCTCGTTTCAGCTCCCCGCCGAAGCCCTGACCGGGGTCTATCCGGCGGCCGCCCGCGCCGCCGAGATCGAGGCCCGCAAGCTGATCAGCGGTCTGGAAGAGACCTCCCGGCGCCGCCTGGCGCGGGATACCGAGCGAGTGCAGGCCTACTACCAGGCGCTGCTGGCGCAGATCGAAAAGCGGGTCGCCCGCCGCGCCGCCGATCCCGCCGCCGCCGAGAAGGAGCGCAGCCGCGCGCGGGCCACCGAGCTGGACCGCGACGCCAAGCTGGAGGACTTGCGGCGCAAGTACTCGCTGCGCATCAAGCTGGAGCCGGCCGCCGTGCTGGCGGTGAACCTGCCGGTGCGCCACATCGCGGTCCGGCTCGTCCGGAAGAAAGAGGAACGCCTCCGGTCATTTCATTGGAACGCCGTGCTCCGCCTGCTGGAGCCGGCGATGTGCGAGCACTGCCTGGGCCAGGCCCATCCCCTCTTTCTGTGCGAGAAGATGCACTGCCTGTGCCGCGAGTGCTGGACCTCGTGCCCGCGCTG
>JBBTDS010000778.1:0-2646 GCA_038060875.1 Acidobacteriota bacterium
CCAAAGTTTCTTGGACCGCCGCTTTGTTTCCGCCTGCATGGGCGGGGCGCTGCCGATGAGCAGGGCCAGGCCCAGGGCGCACGCTGCTCTTCGACTTCCTTTGTGCTGCACGACTAAGGAATTGATCGGCCGCCGGAGCGGAAAACGTGAGGGTAGGCCGCCGGCTGTATACTGACTGGTTGCGAGGAGCTACCGTGAAGTCAATCTGCGCAGCGATGTTCGTAGTCGGCGCGGCCGCCCTGGCTGGCCAGACGCCGAGAGCAACCGGGGATGGCTACTTCCTCCCCAACGGCTGGCGGCTCACGCCGGCCGGGCGCCACGTGGCCATGGACGACTACGTGCTCAACCTGGCGCCCACCCCGGACGGGAAGAACGTGGTGGCCATGCACTGCGGCTACAACCCGCACGGGCTGGTGGTCGTCGAGCCGGGCACGATGGAAATCCGGCAGAAGGTGCGGTTGAAGTCGGCGTGGCTCGGGCTGGCGTGGGCGCCCGACGGCAAGAAGCTCTATGTCTCCGGCGGCAACGCCGAGAGCCGGACCAACCCGACGGCCGCGCCCGTCTACGAGATCCCGTTCGAGAACGGCCGGCTCGCCGATCAGCCGTCGCGCGAGTTCCCCCACCGGCTGCCGGCCAACCGCATCTGGTGGTCGGGCCTGGCGCACCATCCCGGCAAGCCGCTGCTCTACGCGGCCAACCGCGGCACGTTAGCCACGCCGGGGCACATCGTGGTATTCGACACGCGGACGGGCGACCGGGTCGCGGAGATCGCCACCGAGATCCACCCCTACGACCTCGTGCTCGACGCTGCGGGCGACACCCTTTACGTATCGAACTGGGGCAGCCAGTCGGTGGCGGCCATCGACACCAGCACGCTGAAGACGCGCGCCACCGTGCGCGTCGGCCACAATCCCAACGACATGGCGCTCGCGAAGGACGGGCGGCTGTTCGTCGCCTGCTCGAACGAGAACTCCGTCTACGTCATCGACACCCGGACGATGCGGCCGCTGGAGGTGATTTCCACGGCCATGTACAGGATGGCGCCGCTGGGCTCGACGCCCAATGCGCTGGCGCTGGACCCCGCCGGCAAGATGCTGTTCGTGGCCAACGCCGACAACAACAACGTGGCCGTCATCAACGTCGCCGACCGCGAGGTGTCCAACGTGGTGGGCTTCATCCCGGCGGCGTGGTACCCGGCGTCGCTGGCGGTCTCCCCCGACGGCCGGTCGCTGTACGTCGGCTCGGCCAAGGGCCTCGGCGGCTACGCCAACGTGAAGGGCCCGACCAGCCCGCTGGCCGAGAAGGGCGGCCCGCGCAACCACATCGGCGCGCTCCAGCGCGGCAGCGTGAGCGTGGTGCCGTTGGGCGACTTGAAGACCGCCATCCGCGGCTACACCCGCGAGGCCATGGCCAACTGCCCGTACAACGACGACATGCTGGCCAAGGCCCGCGCGTCCGAGTCGGGGCCGTCGGTGGTGCCGCGCGAGGTCGGCGCCGGCTCGTCCATCAGGCACGTCATCTACATCATCAAGGAGAACCGCACCTACGACCAGGTCTTCGGCGACATGCCGCGCGGCAACGGCGACTCGCGGCTGTGCATCTTCGGGCGGCAGGTCACTCCCAACCACCACAAGATCGCCGCGGAGTGGGTGCTGCTCGATAACCTCTATTGCGACGGCGAAGTGTCGGTGGACGGGCACTCGTGGTCGAACTCGGCCTACGCGACCGACTTCAACGAGAAGCGCTGGCCGCCCCAGTACGGCGGCAACAGCGCCCCGGTGCGCGGGCCGGAGGACACGCCCTCCTCGGGGCACCTCTGGGACCTGGCGGCGCGCAAGGGTCTGACGTACCGCTCCTACGGCGAGTACGCCGACCGCGTCAGCGAAGGCTCGCAAATGGAGGCGCGGGTGGGCATCGCCGGGCTGCTCGGGCACGTCAGCCCCAAGTTCCGCCTGCCGGGCATGCGCGATACCGACAACGTGAAGGTGTTCATCGAGGAGTTCGACGAGTACGAGAAGAACTACGATTCGCCGGACCCGGCCAGGCGCCTGCCGAATTTCATCGTGATGAGCCTGGGCGAGAACCACACCCGCGGCACGACGCCGGGCGCGCACACGCCGACGGCCTGCGTGGCCAATAACGACTGGGCGCTCGGAGAGCTGGTGGACCGCGTCACCCACTCGCGCTACTGGCCCCAGACGGCCATCTTCGTGATCGAGGATGACGCCCAGAACGGGCCCGACCATGTGGACGCCCGGCGCACCATCGGGCTGGTGATCAGCCCCTACGCCCGGCGGCGCGCGGTGGATTCGACGCTCTACACCACCTCGTCGATGGTGCGGACGATGGAGCTGCTGCTCGGACTGCCGCCGATGACGCAGTACGACGCGGCCGCCATGCCCATGTACGCGTCGTTCACCACCGAGGCCGACCTGGCGCCCTACACGCATTTGCCGCCCGAGGTGGACGTCAACGCCCGCAACACCGCGCTGGCCTGGGGCGCGCGGGAATCCCTGGCGATGGACTTCTCCGACTACGACCGCACGCCCGAGTTCGAGCTCAACGAGATCATCTGGAAGAGCGTGCGGGGAGCGAAGAGCAAGATGCCGCTGCCGATCCGCCGCTTCCACTTCCGGTATTGAGCGC
>JBBTDS010000779.1:0-1729 GCA_038060875.1 Acidobacteriota bacterium
GCTAGGCCGGCAATCGCGGTAGAGTGGATGGTGGTTGCCCAGATGTCAGTTCCATGGACTTTGAGATCATCGGCAACATCAGCGGGATCGAGCCGATAGCCTCGGGCCGCAGTATTCGGGATAGCAGGCGGCTGCAAAGGCTCTATGGCAAGGGCCGATGGAGAAAGCTGAGGGGGGGCGCCACCGTACGCTTGTTCGATGGTACGATGCGCACAGCAGAGGTGCGCTGGTGCGATGCGCGTGGATTGGGACGGAAGGAATTCGAACTGAAACTTCCGTTGCCGGGTTGAGGCATGAGAACCAGAGCCACACGACCGACGCAGTTTGGAGTTTGCACGGACAACAGAGGATACCCTGCGTCCCTGGAGGTCGGGAAGCTGTACCCAGTCATACCCGACGCGGAAGCGACCAGACATGGCTACATTCGAGTGATTGATGAGAGCGGTGAAGACTACGGGTATTCGGCGGAGCGTTTTTTCTTGTTGGAGGTGCCTGAGGCCCTGGCCAAGACCCTGAGCGCCCGCTCTGGCACGCGGGCCCGCCGGCCGAACGCGGCCCTGCAACCGGCGAGCGCTGCCGGGGCGCGCAGTGCGGGTTTGAGAGGTCAGACCGGCGCCGCTGGCGGTCGACCGCCCGATCGTTAGACGCTCGGAGTAGAAATGGTCGTCAAGCACAAGAGCGTTCTTGAGAGGTTGGCCTCGGAGGCGATTCGCCTTGGCGCGGATGCCTTGGAGGTTGAGTACAAAGGCGGCTGCGAGGAAGTGTTCGCCGTCAAGAACGGAATTGGTTACGGGATAGCCAGGTTGGCGAGTTCCAGCCCAGAGGCAGTGTCGCTGCGCGATGAGCTGCGGAGCGTCGCGCGGCGGAGGCAACGCATGGCCGTGGGTGGGAGCGAGTACGAGCTGCGGGGCCGCGTCTATGAGAGTTTCGGTGAGAATGCGTTTCGCCTGGAATTCCGACGCGTCTAACCGGGGCTGAGCTGGGCTCGCGGCGGCCGCCTGCGGCGGCCGAACCAGCGGCTGGAACCGATGGCCCTGCGGACCAGGGCTCAGCCGCCGCCCGTGAGGTACACCGAAGGCACCCGCATGGTCAAGGTACAATGATGCGGTGGGCGTCCCCAGGACCCTTCGCCGGCTTCTGAGCGGAACTTCCGATGCGGCGATCCGGTTTGACGATTTATGCTCTTTGCTGGAAAGCCTGGGCTTCGACAAGCGGGTGAAAGGCAGCCATCATCTGTTTCGGAAAGCCGGCGTGGAGGAACGAATCAACCTGCAAAGGGAAGGCAACAACGCGAAGCCGTACCAAGTGAAACAGGTTCGGGCTGTCGTCTTGAAATACAAGCTTGGTGAAGTCGAATGAACAAGTACGAGGTCATCATTTACTGGAGCGAAGAGGACGATGCTTTCGTGGCCGAGGTGCCCGAGCTCCCCGGGTGCGCCGCTCACGGTCCCACGCAGGAAGCAGCGCTCGCCAGTGCCCAGGAAGCTATTCGTCTCTGGGTCGACACGGCGAAAGAGTTTGGCGATCCGATTCCAGATCCCAAGGGTCGTCGCTTGATCCTCGCGTGATATGAGGGACCGTCTAATGAGGGTATGCACCCGCCCGCCGCAAAAGGCGGGGCGGGGGGTGATGCCCAGGTCGTTAGACTGCGACCTCGGGAAGAGCTTGTCATAGCCTCAGCCCCCAATATATCGGGCATACAGGCTGCGGGCAACGCCCACGTCGGTGG
>JBBTDS010000780.1:0-2630 GCA_038060875.1 Acidobacteriota bacterium
TGGGGCCGGGCTTCGCGGCGGGCAGCACTTACGAAGCTAAGTTGGACAAGAGTGACGCAGTTGGTCAATCTGCTGCGTTCCCCCGGTCCCGTCTTGCTGGAGATCGTTCCGGCCGCACAGTCGCCCTGAGTTGCTTCACCCTGCTCTCGCTCCGGAAACCCTAAGTATCCATCGCGGGATCGGATAGTTCTTTAGCTTGGCCTCTTCCTTTAGTTCAACCGTCTCCCCCAACGCCGTCGTGTCCCTCGACGCGTGGTAAACATTGACGCCGCATCCTGGGCGGCGGCAGTAACCGCGTGGTGCAGTTCGGCGTCCGGCTGACTTACTGAAGCGCTGCCTGGCGGCCAGCGCCGGCGACAGCCGCAGGGGATGGCCACGGTCTGGAACCGGCTCTCCCGGGGCTTCTGGTTCTCTTCGGAAGCGCCGTCGGGGGCGTCGGTGTAGAGTTCCACCAGCACGAACTCCTTCAAGGCCGCGGCGATCTCCGGGCGGGTGAACATGTTGGCCTTCATCCAGTGGCAGTTGGTGCAAGCGTAGCCGGTGACTGGGTGAACCACGAAACAGTGGGCGGCCAAGTGTCTGAGAACTCGCTTGCGGCAGGCGCAGTTTTCGGCGCTCAAGGCGCTGGCAGGCGGCGGGGTGGCGCGATGCGGCCAATCGAGAAGCCCCCGCTACCGAAGGCCCTGCTGCCCGGGTGACACCGGGGGCGTGCGGTGTATATTCCACTTGGGCGGGAGTCCAAAATGGAAATCCTGGCTGAGGGAAGATGCTGCATACTCGATTGATGGTTGAGTCTCGATAGATTTGGCATTGGTTCCCAGAGGAACCCAATCCAACCTATCAGAGGTCCAGCTCGCTCAAGCTTGGGCGCGGGGCGATTTTCCAGCGCGAATTTGGGCAAGAGTGGTATTGTTTGGGAGAAGCAGGAGTTTTCCATGAGTAATCGATATCCCAGGGTGGCCCTGGCCAGTCTCTTCTTTGCCTTCGCCCAACCGGCGCCGAAGCCGTCGGATGTCTTTCCCAACTACAACGACCCCGGCACAATCATCGAAATCACAGGAGTGCTGACGGAGGACGGATGCGGGTACAACTCGGTCGATCCGGATTGTCACTATAAATTCATCGCGGACGCCCAGTTCGCCGATCTGGTGGACACATTGGGCACCTCGGAGACACACGAGGGACACGAGGGAGAGGTCGCGCCGGAACAGGATGGATACGTCTCTGATTGTGAAGTGGCCTGGAACAACGGAGGCTACAACCGTGACCTTGACCCGGCGCCTGGCCACCAGCGGGATTGGGGTCTGCATCCTCGCTCCTACGACGCCTGCAGGCTCGACGCAGGCGCAGGAGGTAAACGCACGCCGCCAAACGGCTGGATCCCTTTGGAGGGGCGGATTGAGGATTGCGGAACACCGGGAGTGTACTGGGCTTGGGACCCACGCAAGGATTCCTCTGGCAGGGATCTCAAGAAAGGGGACCACATCCGGATGGTCGGCCGGCTCCGGTATGATCACGAAAACCTGGTCAAAGGGTGCTGGGACACAGGAAGTACGTCGGCGGCGTTTCGCTCCCGTCCTCAGGGTCATACCGAGATTCATCCGATCGACCGGATCGAGGTGATTCCTCCGCTCCCCCCAGATGCCGAAACCGTCGTGACAATGAGTGTCTGCGTACAGCACCCCTTGTTCGGAGAGGCTTTCAAAGAACTACACAGTGTCCTGACGCCAGCCGCTCCACGCCCCAGTGGTTCCTCGGTGATCGTGGAAGAGGATATTGACGGCCGGTTCACGGTTTATAAGAGCATTGTTGAAAAGAGGGTTGAAAAGTCAGCGGACGGTGCAGGCGTCAACGTCTACGTCAAAGTCCGAGGCAAGGGGGAAGAGATCTTTGGGGAGGGGGCCTACAACGGCAAGTTTCGCGCGAGGTATCGTCTTCGCTGGTCACAGCCGCAGCCGCCGCGCCTCAGCCTGGGTGTGGCTGTACAGCCCGAGTGGGATCGGGGAAGATTCAACCTGCAAATCGATGGCCTCACCGTAGCTACTGACGTTGGCGACGGAGGCTCAACGGGTTCCCAGACACTAGCGGAAGGAGTGCATCGAGTAAGCCAGACAGCCGCTACAGGCACCGATCTTTCGCAGTATCAGACAAGGATCGGCGGTGCTTGTGCGCCGGATGGAACCATAACGCTCTCGCCGAATGACGACAAGGTCTGCCACATTCGGAACACCGGTCCGATCCCCGCGACACTCACCGTGAAACTTGACGCCCCCCCGGGGCGGCCTCCACGGCTTCTCCTCAGAATCGACGGGATCCAAAGGCCGTGGAGCGTTCCGGTTCCAATGCAGGTTGGTGTTCATCGAGTCTCGGTCCTGGATGCTTTCGGTTACACAATTGAAATCGGAGGGGAATGCCAAGCCGACGGCACCATCACACTAGTCACGGGGGACAGGAACACTTGCACGGTCAAGGCGACCCCGCAACCAGACCCCGAGCCTTGCCTCGAGACATGCGCAGATGCGCGGCAAGCCTGCTGGGATAGTGGCGAGAATCCAAGGATATGCCACCAACAATATCTAGAGTCTGTCCCAATTTTCGCATGGTGCTCCGAGGGGCGGGGCGGAGGGGTC
>JBBTDS010000781.1:0-2226 GCA_038060875.1 Acidobacteriota bacterium
ATGTAGTCGCCGCGCGGCCCGGACATCTGCATGTTGACCCAGCGGAGATCGGTGTCGGTGGCGCCGCCGCGCCAGGTCTCCTTGAAGCCGAGCTTGTCGCGGTAGAAGGCGTTGGCCCGGTCCAGGTCGGCCACGGTGACGCCGGCGTGCCAGAGGTGATCGGAGAGCCGCCGCTCGCCCAGCGGCTTCCCGCGCGTCTTCGAGTGCAGCGAGCCGCGCTGGTACTGGACGAAGACCAGCCGGTTGCCGTCCGGGTCCTGGAGCGAAAAACTCAGGTTGCCGTCGCGCCCCTTGGCGGCCGGCAGGCACAGTAGCACGCGCATCTCTTCATTCTATCGGGCTGGGGTGATGCTTGCGCCGTGTCTGCGGGCGCGGCAGCCGGCCGTTGCGCTGGAATCAGAAGCGGTAAAGGAATGCCGAGCCCGACGAAGATTGACCCGAACACCCCCGCCGCTCAAACCGAGCACCCCGTCCCTGCCCGGACCGATCCGCTCGCCCTCCCGGGAAGCCGGATTAGAGGCGCTGTTCACGGAGCCGTCCTGGTTCAGAAAATCGTCAGGATCTCACCCGGCGCGATCGCCGTATTATCGTATCCGGCCGCATTCGCGATGCAAGTGACCGTGCACGGCGGCGGATTCGCCACTGGCAACAACGAGAACTGTGGAAGGCCGACGTACGCCGAGTCTGCCAGCGCCTGATCCGGCCCAGCCAGCCATGCTTGCCTGGCGTTTAGGAACCCGGAGAACGTGATCACCCGCTCGAAGCATTCCAGCGCGCCACATAGGCCGTTACAGGCCTGAAGGCCAGATGCGACACACAGGGACGCGGAGCGCCGGCCGTCGGCCGCAGCCAGAGGTCCAGGGCCACGCCAGTGACGACAAGTTCGCCTCGCGAGTTCAATGCCATGGATGTTACCGTCCCGCGGATCGGCTGCCCCCAAAGCACGGCGCCCTGCGGGTTCACTTTCCACGTCATACTGTCTGGACCTGGAATGGGCCACCGGGGCTGCGAGCTGGACAGGCAGGCATTACCCTCCGAGTCGACCACTAACGGACCCCCGGCGGGGAATGATCTGATCTCGGTCGAGTAGATGACAGCAGTCCCATCCAAGCAAAGGAACGTGCATTGCCAGGAGCAGCTTGCCATCGGCACTCAGCTTAGCGCTGAAGAGGCTCGCGGGAGTTGTTCGATAACCGCCGAGGCGGGGCAGCAGGTTTTTCGAAGTCGTAGAGCCTGCGATAACGGGGTGGCCGTCGGACGCGATCGCAAGTGCCGAGATCGAGTTTGAAGCCGCCGACTGGTGTGGTTGGTCGCGGGCAGGCAGGCCAGGAGGCCTACCTTACTCGCAGCGAAGCAGAACGGCGGTGATGTTGTCGGGGCCGCCGGCGGCCTTGGCGGCCTCCACCAGCCGGTCGGCTTTAGCCGACAGCGGGTCGGCGGCGGCGAGGATGGCGGCGATTTCCTCGTCGGGGACGGGGCCGGAGAGGCCGTCGGAGCAGAGCAGCAACAGATCGCCGGCGAGCAGCGTCTCCTCGCGGGTGCGGATGGTTATGTCGGCGGACGTGCCCACCGCCATAGTCAGCACGTTCTTGTGGGGGAAGTTGCTTACCTCCTCCGGGGTGAGGCCGAACTTGACGCGCAGCTCGTTGACCAGGGTCTGGTCGTAGGAGAGCTGAGTGAGCCGGCCCTCGCGGCACAGGTAGGCGCGGCTGTCGCCGACGTTGGCGACGATGACGCGCGGGAGGTCCCACAGCGCGGCCACGATGGTGGATCCCATGCCGTGGCAACCCTCCTCGGTTTGCGCGTGGGCGAGCACGCGGCGGTTGGCCTCGCGGACCGCCTCTTCTATCCGCTCCTCCAGCGGCCGCATGACCAGCGGGTCTCGCAGGTATTCCACCACCGTCTCGATCGCCAGCGCCGACGCGATCTCGCCGCAGGAGGCGCCGCCCATGCCATCGGCCACGATGGCCAGGCACAAAGACGGATCGATCAGCCAGCAGTCCTCGTTATTCTGCCGGACCAGCCCAGGGTCGGAGATGCCCCAAGTCTCAAACGCGTGCATGCGGAGCTCCGGGGAAGGCCTTCGCCGTTCCTTGTGTATGGTAGCACGGCGGGTGCGCGACGTAGAAGTGGAGGTCAAGCTGCCCGGCGCGCGTGGTAGAGGTCGACAATCTGAATCGCGCCAGGGAAGTGTTCTGCGGCAAGATTCCAGATCCATTCGGCGCC
>JBBTDS010000782.1:0-1993 GCA_038060875.1 Acidobacteriota bacterium
GAACAGTTCATTTATCCGTGCATCGGCAAGCCGGTATTCGGCCAAGATTGTGTCGAGCAGTGACCGGCGCAGGTCTGCGTCAGCGACCAGCGACGCATAAAGCTGCATGATTTCAGTGTCGGCCATCATGAGACCGGCTTCGACGTTGTGGAGCAGGTATGCGAGGAAGGGCCAGTTTCGGATTTCATCACGGAGGGCCTTCCAGTCCGAGGGACGCTCGCTGCGCAACCAGTCGAGTGCCGTGCCCACGCCATACCAGGCCGGCAGATGGAAGCGCGCCTGACTCCAACTGAATACCCATGGAATGGCTCGCAGATCTTCGAGGGTCTGTTTCCCGGTACGCCGGGAAGGCCGGGAGCCAATTCGAGTCTGCTCGATCGCATCGATTGGAGTGGCTTGGCGGAAGAACATGACGAATCCGTCTGTCTCGACCAGGCTGCGGTAAGCTTGAAAGCTCCGCTCGACGACCAACGACCAGACGCCTTCCAACGGATGGGGCGGGGCCTCGCCGGCCTCGTGCAGCAAGGAAGTGCAGGTGACCCCAGCCAGCAATCGCTCGAGGTGAAAGGCGGCTGTGACCCGGTTTGCGTACTTCTGGGCGATCACCTCTCCCTGCTCGGTGACCCGCATCCGCCCCATGAGCGACCCAGCAGGCAGGGCATCGAAGAAAACGTGGGTCGGGCCAGCACCGCGGCCGATGGTGCCGCCCCGGCCGTGGAAGAAAGCAAGTCGCGTGCCCCGCTCCCGGGCCAGCCGCGCTAACCGTCGCTCGGCCCGATGAAGGCCCCAATGGCTTGCCAGGATGCCTCCATCCTTGTTACTGTCGCTGTAGCCCAGCATCACGATTAGTTCGCGTTCGGCTTGCCTGTCCCGGTGCTGGAGATAGGAAAGCGTCCGCTCTGTGATCGGATGAGCGAGAAAGGCGTCCGTGACTGCCTCGCTCCGTTCCAGATCATTGATCGTTTCGAACAGCGGAACAATGGGGAGTTCACAGGCCAAGCCGCCCGGCGCTTCGACCAGCAGGCCTCCTTCCCTGGCCAGTAGGTAGACAGCCAAAAGGTCAGCCACGCTTCGCGTCATGCTCACGATCAGCGGGCCAATCCCTTCAGGTCCATACCGCATCAAGTGCGCCCGTAGCGCCCGGAAGAGCCCTACAACATGCTCGGCCTCGTCCTCCAGGCGCATGTGAGGACCGGTGAAAGGCCGGAGTGATTGAAGTTCGCGATTGAGAAAGTCGAGCTTCTCTTCCTCGCTCCATCTCGGATAATCGGTCCGCGAGAAGCCTGCCGCGCGCAGCAGGCCGGCGACAGCGCGGTCATGATAGGCGCTGTTCTGGCGAGTATCGAGGGTAGCCAAGTGGAATCCGAATACGCGCACCTGGGCTGCGAGGGGGCGAACGTCCAGCTCGGCGATGTGGCGTGCGCCAGCCTCTCTTAATGACCCTTCAAGCACTTCGAGGTCTTCAATCAGGTCTTGCGGGGAAACGTAACCTCCCGCTGCGGTGGCGTTTTCGTTGGCCCTCTCGAGCCGCAGCAGCATGAGGTTGATCAGTTGTCGCCACGGCTCGCCTGGATTTCGGTCCAGGGCGGCACGGGATGCCTCTCCCAGAAGTGAAGACAGCTCGCGGAGGCGCTCCCGCAGCAGGTTCGGCGCGGGTTGCGCTGACTCGGCAAGGCTCAGCCGCGCAGCGAGCTCTTTCAACCGTTCCCGCAGAACCGACAGCGCGCCCTCCCGCAGCAGACCCAGCGTTCGAACTGTGACCTCCGGCGTGACGAACGGATGGCCATCCCTGTCGCCTCCGACCCAGCTCCCGAACGCCAACCGGGGCAACCGAGGCGGCTCCGTGCCGAACGCCGCTCGCCACGAGTGTTGGAATCGCAGGTCGAGGAGCTCCACCACGTCCGGAAACACCGACTGGAGATAATACAGCGCATTCCGGACCTCGCTCTCCACATCTGGCTGCTCCAAGAAAATCTCGCCCGTTCGCCACAGC
>JBBTDS010000783.1:0-4554 GCA_038060875.1 Acidobacteriota bacterium
CCCGAGGGGCCTTTGGCCATGAACGGCTTGGCCTCCTCCAGCCAGGCGGTGCCGGCGATGTCCAGGTGGACCCAGGGCGTCGTCTCGACGAACTCCTTCAGGAACATCGCCGCGGTGACGGCCCCGCCCCAGCGGTTGCCGACGTTTGCGAGGTCGGCGAACGGGCTCTTGAGCTGCTCCTTGTAGTCCTCGTCGAGCGGCATCGGCCAGAGCTTTTCGCCCTCGGCCTTGGCCGCGGCCAGGACCTTGTCCAGGAGCGCCTGGTCGTTGGTGAACACGCCCACGTTCACGTGCCCGAGGGCGACGACGATGGCCCCGGTGAGCGTGGCTGCGTCCACCAGGTGCGTCGAGCCCAGCCGCCGCGCGTAGCTGAGCGCATCGGCCAGGATCAGTCGGCCCTCGGCGTCGGTGTTGAGCACCTCGATGGTCTTGCCGGAGAGCGTGGTGACGATGTCGCCCGGCCGCTGGGCGCGGCTGCCGGGCATGTTCTCGACCGCCGGGATGACGCCGGTCACCGTGATCGCCGGGCGCAACTGCGCGATGGCGCGCATGGCCCCGATCACCGCCGCCCCGCCGGCCATGTCGTATTTCATCTTCTCCATGCCCTCGGAGGGTTTGATCGAGATGCCGCCGGAGTCGAAGGTCACCCCTTTGCCCACCAGGCCCAAATGCACCGCGCCCGCGTCCTCATTAGGCCGGTACCGCAGCACAATCAAGACCGGCGGCTCGGCGCTGCCCTGGGCCACGCCGAGCAGCGCGCCCATGCCGAGCTGGGCCATGCGGTCGCGATCGAGCACTTCGCACTCCAGGCCCTGTTCGGCGGCCATCTCCCTGGCCCGCTCGGCCAGCGCCGTGGGGCTCATGCGGTTGGCCGGTTCTCCAACCAGGTCGCGGGTGAAGTTCTGGCACTCGGCGATGATCCGGCCCCGTTCCAGCGCCTGCTCCAGCTCGGCGCCGCCGCCTTCCAGCGCCACCGCAAAGCGTTCGATCGCTTTGCCGTTCTTCTTGTCGGTCTTGTAACGGTCCGGCTCGTAGTCGCCGAGGATCGCGCCCTCGACCGCCGCCGCTGCGCCGGCGCCGGCGTCCAGCGCCAGCGTGATCTCCGAAACCGACTTCGAGCGAAGCGACCGCGCGGCCGCGCCCGCCACCCGGCGCAGCTCCGCGGCAGAGAACGCGTCGCTCTTCCCCGCCCCGATAACCAGCAGCCGCTTCGCCTTCAGGCCGCCGGGCCGGTGGAGCATGGCCGTCTCGAACGCCTTACCGGAGAATTCGCCGCTGGCATACAGATCCTCCAGCCAGCCTCCGGTCAGCGCGTTGATCTTCTTGGCGACGCCGGAAGCCAGCCCGCCCTCGGGGCTGTCTTTATCGAAGGTCACGATCACGAGGGCTTCGGTCTCGATCTGGTCGGGAGGAAGGGGGTTAAGTTTGATCTCCATGGGATCCGTGTTTCGCGCTGCGGAGCGCCTCGCGCGCCTCGGCCTCGCTGGTGCGGGCGCGCTCGGCGGCCCGCTTGTCGTACAGCTTCTTGGCGCGCGCCAGCGCCAGCTCGCACTTGACCAGGCCATCCTTCAGATACACCTTGGTCGGGATCAGCGTCAGGCCCCCTTCGCGCGTCTTGCCCAGCAGCTTGTCGATCTCGCGGCGGTGCAGCAGCAGCTTGCGGCTGCGCAACGGGTCGTGGTTGGCGCGGTTGCCGTGCGAGTAGGGGCTGATGTGCGCGTGCATGAGCCAGGCCTCGCCGTTCACCACTTGCGCGTAGGCGTCCTTGAGCTGCACCTTGCCGTCGCGGGCCGCCTTGACTTCGGTCCCGGTGAGCACCAGGCCGGCGTCGAAGCGGTCCAGGAGGAAGTAGTTATGGCGCGCCTGCCGGTTCTCGATAAGGAGCCTGGTTTGCCCGCGTTCTCGCACTTTACCCTGCACGCGGCGGCGCCGGTCAGCGTCAATCCCTGATGTGGTGGAACTGCTCCGCCGAACGTCTAGCTTAGCACAAACCCTTGGAAACCAATAATATGCGCGTCCATAACCGCATCGGTTTTCTGCTGGCTTCGCTCGCGCTGCTGGCGGCTGCGCCCGCGGCGCTCGAAGCCCGCAGCAGGAAAGGCGACAAGCTGCTCGCCGAGGGGCGCAAGTTCGAGCAGAAGAAGGAATGGGACAAGGCCCTGGAGTTGTACGAGCAGGCGCTGGCGGAAGACGCGGGCGACTCGGCCTACCTGATCGCCGTCCGGCGTGTCCGCTTCCAGGCCGGCCAGGCCCATGTCGATCGCGGCCAGAAGATCCGCGAACAAGGCAACCTCCAGGAAGCCCTGGCCGCCTTCGAGAAGGCCTTCGCCACCGACCCCGCCTCCGCCATCGCGCAGCAGGAGATCCAGCGCACGCGGGAGATGATCGAGCGCGAGCGAAAGAAGACCCAACCCGCCAAACCCGAAGAGCGCGGGATGACCCCGGCCGAGCTGGCCCGCCGTGAAACGCAGGCGCGGATGGAGAGCATGGAATCCCCGCCGGAGCTGCGGCCCCTCTCGCGCCAGCGCATCAACCTCCGTATGACCAAGCAGCCCGCCAAGGTGCTGTTTGAGACGGTCGGCAAGCTGGCCGGCATCAACCTCATCTTCGACCCCGACTTCCGCCAGGACGCCATCGCCAGCCGGGACCAGAACATCGAGCTGAGCAACGCCACCCTCGACCAGGCGCTCGACTACCTCGCGGTGATGACCAAGTCGTTCTGGAAGCCGCTCTCCGCCAACGCCATTTTCGTCACCAACGACAACCAGACCAAGCGCCGCGACTACGAGGACTACGTGGTGAAGGTCTTCTACCTCCAGAACGTCACCCAGCCGCAGGACCTCCAGGAGGTAGCCACCAACATCCGCGCCCTCACCGACATCCGCCGCGTGTTCACCTCCACCTCGCAGAACGCGGTCATCGTGCGGGGAACCACCGACCAGGTGGCGCTGGCCGAGAAGCTGGTCAATGACCTGGACCGCCCCAGGGCCGAAGTCGTCATCGACGTGCTGGTGATGGAGGCCAACAAGTCCAAGACCCGCGACCTTGCTGCTTCAATCGCTTCCGGCGCGACGTCCGGGCTGAGCGCGCCGATCACGTTCAGTCCTCGTAACCCCGTCCTGCTGGGCGGGCAGACCGGGACCACCACGGGCACGACCACCGGCGATACCACTGGCACGACCCCCCAGATCCCGCCGTATGGCTACCCCAACCAGTACGGCTACGGCGGCTACAACCCCTATGGCTATGGCGGCTCCGGCGGGTACGGGGTGGGGACGGGCCTGGGCGCCAGCCAGACCAACCAGCTCGTGTCGCTGGCGCGCATCGCCCGCATCTCCACCAACGATTTCTCGATCACCCTGCCCGGCGCCTTGCTGGAGGCGCTGATGACCGACCGCAACACCAAGGTCCTGCAATCGCCCCAGATCCGCGTGGCCGACGGCATGAAGGCCTCGCTGCGCATCGGCGACCAGGTCCCCATCGCCACCGGCAGTTTCCAGCCCGGCATGGGCGGCGTCGGCATCAGCCCATTGGTCAACACCCAGTTCCAGTACAAGGACGTCGGCGTAAACTTGGACGTGACGCCGCGGGTGCACGGGACTGACGAGGTCACGCTGCACGTCGAGCTGGAGATTTCGACCGTCCGTGATCGGATCGACATCGGCGGCATCGCCCAGCCGGTGATCGGCCAGCGAAAGGCGGTGCTGGACCTTCGCATCAGGGAGGGGGAGGTAAACATCCTGGGGGGCCTGATGCAGGACCAGGACACCAAGTTGGTCTCCGGCGTGCCGGGCCTGTCCAGCATCCCCGGCTTGCGGCGCCTGTTCAGCAGCGAGAGCATCGAGCGGAGCCAGAGCGAGCTGCTGATCGCGCTGATCCCGCACGTCGTGCGCACCTCCGGCATCAGCGAGACTAACCTGAAGGCGGTGGCCGCCGGAACGGACACGGTGGTGAAGCTCAGTTACGCGCCGCGCGAGGCTGCGCCGGTTGCCGAACCGGCCAAGCCCGCCCCCGCCGCTCCCGAGCCGGCGCCAGCAGCCCCGGAAGCGAAGCCCGTCGTCCCCGCTCCACCGCCCGCGAGCGCGACTCGCCTGCTCGTCCGCCCCGCCAAGGTGGAGACGAAGACAGGCGGAACGTTCACCATCCAGCTTGAAATCGAGAACGCGCAGAGCCTGTTCTCGGCGCCGTTCCGGGTGAAGTTCGATCCCCAGGTGCTCCGGCTCAGCGAAATCCGGGCCGGCAACCTGCTCTCCGGCGACGGCAAGCAGGTCGTCTTCACCCGGAACATCTTGAACGACACCGGCGACGCCTCGGTAAACCTGAACCGGATGCCCGGCGTCGGCGGCGTCAGCGGATCGGGACCGCTGGCGGTGCTGAGCTTCGAGGTGATCGGGCGCGGCGTCGCCACCGTCACTTTCCCGGATCTGACACTGCGCGATTCGCAGTTGCAGGTGGTCGCCGCCGAGCCGCCGCAGGTGGTGGTTACGGTTCAATAGATGCGTAGGATAAGTCTCCCGACTTGTCGCCCTCTCCTCGGCAACCAGCGCGGCTTGA
>JBBTDS010000784.1:0-21279 GCA_038060875.1 Acidobacteriota bacterium
CCGGGCCACGTCGAAGTCATGAGCGCCCATGTCGGCAATCAACCCGCCGCTGACGGCAGCGATGACAACTTCCCCGTGCGTGCTGGTGGAGCTGATGACGGCCACCGCCACCAACCGCGCGTTGGGGACGCGATGCGCCAGGCCCTCCGCATAGACCCGGCCCATCCGCCCCAAGCCAATTACTCCGACGTTCAGCCGACTTTTCATAAGATCTCACTCAGCTTGACCGGCCGGTTCTCTCGCACCGATTTAGCGGCGGCCAACCCCATCACCACGGCCATGAGCCCATCGTTGCCGGTCACCGGCGCCGGCGTGTTGCCCCGGACTGAGTCCACAAAGGCCCGCATCTCGTTGAGATAGGACTCGGTGTACCGGTCCATGAAGAAGTTCAGCGGCAGCGACGAGTGAGTGCCCGTCCGGTCCAAATGGATGTGGCTGTCCGGCGTGTTGTTCTTGACCGTGACCATGCCCCCGGACCCAAACACCTCGACCCGCTGATCGTACCCGTAGACGGCCTTCCGGCTGTTGTCGATCACTCCCACGGCCCCGCTGGCGAAGGTCAGCGTGACCACCGCCGTGTCCCAATCACCGGCCCGCTCGAACACCGGATCGACCAGCACCGTCGCCCGCGCGTACACCTCGACAACCTCGCTCGCCATCAGGTAACGCGCCATGTCGAAATCGTGGATGGTCATGTCCAGGAACAACCCACCCGAGGCGCGGATGTAGTGTTCCGGCGGCGGCGCCGGATCGCGGCTGGTGATTCGCAGAATGTGCGGCACGCCGACGGCGCCAGACTCGACCATTTCACGCACCTTGAGAAAATTGGGGTCGAACCGGCGGTTGAAACCCACCATGAGCTCGACGCCGCACTTGGCCACCCGGTCGTTTATCTCCGCGATCCTGTCGATAGACAGATCCACCGGCTTTTCGCAGAAGATGTGCTTGCCGGCGGCGGCGGCGTCCAGGATCATCTGGTAGTGCGTGTTGGTGGGCGTGCAGATGGCGACGGCATCCACGTCCGCCAGTTCCAGCACCCGCCTGTAATCCGAAAACGTCAGCGGGACGTTGAGCCTGGCCGCCACGGCGGCCAGTTCTTCGGGGAAGACATCGGCCAGCGCGGCCACTTCCGTCCCTGGAATCCGATTCGCCAGGTTGGCGGCATGGATCTTTCCGATCCGGCCCACACCCAAAACGCCAAAGCGAAGTTTTCGATCGGTCATGCTCTTGGTTCCTTTCTCACGGCCGCGCGGATGGCCTCGATGCCGTCCCGGATGGCCCGGCAGGGATCCGGGAGCGGAAGAACCTCAAACGAGAGATAGCCATGGTAGCCGATTGCGGCCAGCGCCTGGAGGACACCGGCCACGTTGAGGTGGCCATGCCCCGGCGCCTGGCGGTTGGTGTCGGCCAGGTGCACGTGCCCGAGGCGGGAGCCGGCGGCCATCAGACTCGCCGCCAGGTCCACCTCTTCGATGTTCATGTGGAAAGTGTCCGCCAGCAGCTTGAGGTTGGGCGCGCCGATCTCGGCCAGCACGCCCGCGCCGTCAGCCAGCGTGTTGATGTAGTCGCACTCGTAGCGGTTCAGCGGTTCGAGCAGCACCGTGACGCCGAGCGGCCCGGCCGTCCGGCACACTTCGTCAAGGCACCCGAGCGCCTGGGAACGCCGTGCGCCGCTGCTCCCGACCTTGCCGCTCAGACTGCCTATGGTGACGGCCGAGCCGAGTTCAGCGGCAAGTTCTATGTGTCCCCGCACCCTCTCGACAGACCGCGCACGGACCTCCGCGTCGGGATCCGAGAAGGTCAGCCCATCGATGGCGGCGGCCATGCCGGTGCCCAGCGTGGGCACCCCCAAACCGTATTCGGCGGCCAGCCGCTTCACCGTCGTGACATCGACGTCCTCGGCTCGCCGCAGATGGATCTCGACGCCCTGGCAGCCCAACTCGGCCGCTTGCCGGAACGCGGCGGCGATGTCGCCGCGCAGCAACAGCGGAGCGCCCGGCGCCGGGCTGGGCGTCGCCGTGATGGCGATCTTAAGTGGGCCGCTCACGCGTCAACAGGTGGCAGGCCGTACACCGACTTCCAGCCCGGGCTCAGGGGTTCGCGGAGATACGGTTCCAGGGCCGCGGGATCGCGCAGGCTCATCATCTCCGTGGGCGGAACCTTGCCCGCCGGAAACGCCTCCAGCCACTCGTCGCACAGCAGCGTCAGGTACCGCAGGATCGCGGCCAGCGGCCGCTTGGCCTTGCGCGCCTCGCCGAGGGTCGGCTTGCCGACCACGCCTTCCGGCGTGCCGGCGATCTCGAAGGCCGCGTGCCCCTCGGACTCCGACCAGCGGCTCGGCCGGCTGAAGGCGTCCACCGCCGTGTCCATGTGCCCGCCGGGAAGCAGCCCTTTCGGTTCCGTCTCCACCGCGTACTGCATGGCCACCATTTCGGGGAACAGCAGCAGGCCGACCGAGGTCTCGGCCTCGTCGGCGTGGATGAAGTTGGTGTCCCAGTCGCCGCCGCGGTCCTTGGTCCGCCACATCTCGCGCGTGGCCCGGTGCCAGTCGATCACGCGATAGATTCCCGGCAACTGGTAGCGCTTGCAGAACTGCTGCAAGGCCGCTTCCAGCACCCAGAGCTGCCCGTGGTTGTTCAAGATGATCTGCTTGCGGAAGCCGTCGTTCCACAAGCCGAGCATGACGTCGATGAGCAGCTCCTTGGCGACCTCCTCGCGAATGATGACGGTGCCGGGCATGCCGATGTGATGGGCCGGATGGCAGCCGTACATGTAAGGCGGAAGCGCCAGCGCCACCGGGGCGGCCCGGCTGGCGGTGTAGCGCCGGACGCCCTCGGCGATCTGGCTGACGAACAGCGTGTCCATGGCCGAGACGGTGTGGTCGCCGTGCAGCTCGGTCGAGCCCACCGGAATGATGACGATGTCATTCTTCTTCCGCTGCCGCTCGAGCTCGTGACGGACCGTCGTCTGGATATAGCTGCCGGCCTTGGCCCATTCGCAGCCGCCCGGCGCGGGCACGCCGTACTCGGCCAGAATGGCGTCGAGCTTCGCCTCGTCCGCCTCCCAGATCTCCTTCTTCATGCGGCCAACGGCCGTGTTCTCGAAATTCAGATCGGGTTGATTGGTAGATAGCCAGGTCTGAGTCATAAGCACTCCGTCACATCACGCAGGTGATCTTGCAGTTGGTCTTGTCGGTCTGGAGCAGCCGGATGTGATCGGGCACCTCGTCGAGGCCGATTTTCCTGGTGATCAGCGGTGTCATGTCCATGCCGGAGGCCATGCAGCTTATGACCCTGGGGAAGGTCCCGTAGCCGGAGTGCCCCTGGGCGCCGGCGATCTTCGCCTTCTTGACTTCGAAGACCTCGCAGTTGAGCGGCGCGCGCATGTCGGCGCGGGCCACCAGCGCCACCTTGGCGCCGATGAACTTGCCGTCCCAGATGGCGGCTTCGATGGCCGGCATGATCTTGTCGGGGAGGCCGGTGGCTTCCAGGTACAAGCCCGCGCCCAGGCCGCCGGTGTAATCCAGGACCTTGCGGGGCCAGTCCTCTTTCATGGGATCGATGACCAGGTCGGCCCCCAGCCGCCGGCCGATGTTGGCGCGGCTCTCGGCCGGTTCGACCAGGATGACCTTGGCAGCCCCGGCGCGCTTCATGATGGCCACCGCCGCCAGGCCAATTGGCCCGCCGCCGCAGATGACGGCGTGGTCGCCGGGCCGGATGCCGCCGGCGCACTCGATCACCGCGTTGTAAGCGACCGAGGTCGGCTCCACCAGGCTGCCAGCCAGGAACAGGTCGATTCCCGTATAGGCGTCCCGCAATTCCGCCAGGCTCCAGAGGTACCTGGAATCCAGCGCCACGTAGCCTTCGAAGCCGCCGTCGACGCTGAAGCCCATTTCCTGCAACTGCTCGCACTGGTTGGGGTGGCCTTCGGCACACGGCCGGCAGTAGGCGCACCAGAACATCTCTTCGGTACAGACCGGCTCGCCGGCCTCATACCGCCGGCTGGTGCGCTTGTTCATCGCCTTTTCGCCCGCCTCGACCACCACGCCGGCCATCTCGTGGCCCAGCACGACGGGGAATGCCGTGAGGCCGGGATACCAGGTGTAGCCCTCCTGATCGGCCTGTGCCATGTGCACGTCGCTGCCGCAGATCCCGCAGGCCTTCACCTGTACGAGGCACTCGGTCGGACCGATCTTCGGGATGTCCTGCTCGGTGATCGAGAGCTTGGGGTAGCGCCATACTTGACTGCCGAGGTAGGTAAGCTTCCCGTCAATGTCCTTGGACCCCAGCCGGAAGCCCGGCTTGGGGGACCACTCAGCCGATAAAACGATAGTCTTCATGTTGGATTCTCCTTGTATCAATGCAAGTATTCGTTGGCGTTCTCTTTGGTCACCAGCACGGTGCCGATGTCCACGTATTTCTCCACCGGCTGCCCTCTGGCCGCCTTGATGGTCTCCTCGATGGAGCGCCGGCCCAGCCGTTCCGGGTGGCCGGCCATGGTGGCGCTCATCTGCCCGGCCACGACGGCGCGCACCGCCTCGCGGGTGGCGTCGAAGCCGACCAGCACGATCTTGCCCGCCAGGTTGCGGGCGGCGATCGCCTCCACCGCCCCCAGCGCCATCTGGTCGTTGGTGGCGAACACGGCCCGCAGGTCGGGATGCGAGGTGAGCAGGTTCTCCATCACGGTCATGCCGAGCGCCCGCTCGCTGTTGGCCGGCTGCGCCGGCAGGTACTGCACACCGGGTGTTTGGGCCAGGACTTCGCGGCAGCCCGCGAGGCGATCGTCCTGAGTGGCGACGCCTAGCACGCCGCGGATCACCGCGACCTTGCCCTTGCCGCCGATGGCGCGCACAATGTACTCGCACGCCAGCCGCCCGCCGAGCCGGTTGTCGATGCCGACGAAGCCGAGCTTGCCCGGCCACGGCACGTCGGTGTCCATGATCAGCACCGGGATTCCCGCCGCCTTGGCCTTCTCCAGCACCGGAACCACTTCGGAGACGCCGGCCGGGGCCACCGCCAGCGCCGAGACCTTCTTCAGGATCTGGTCTTCGAGGATGCCCACCTGCTGATCGATGTTGATCTCCCGCTCCGGCGCCAGCACCGCGAAGTTGACGTCAGGATTGGCACGCGCCGCGGTCTCGGCGCCGGCCTTGACGCGCTGCCACCATTCGCTGTCCAGCGCCTTGACCACCAGCACGACCTCCAGCTTCTTGGCGCCCCCGTTCCGTGAGCAACCGCCGGCGACCAAGGCCGCCGCCGCCAGTAGAGCGGCTCGACGTCTCAAGTCCATTCCCTACCTCCTCATGGCCCGCTGCCGCACCACGTCCACCCAGACGGCGGCCACGATCACCGCGCCGATCACCACCGTCTGCCAGTACGCCGATACGTTCATCAGGTTCAAGCCGTTGCGCAGCACGCCCATGATCAGCGCGCCGACCAGCGTGCCCAGCACCGTCCCGACGCCGCCGAAGAAACTGGCCCCGCCGATGATGACGGCGGCGATGGAATCCAGCTCCGCCCCCACGCCGGCCAGCGGAAAGCCCGAATTCATGCGCCCGGCCAGCACGACCGCGCCGGCGGCGGCCAGCGCCCCGCTGATGGCGTACACCATGATCAGCCGCCGGTCCACCGGGACGCCCGAAAGCAGCGCTGCCTGCCGGTTCCCCCCGATGGCGTAGATGTCCCGCCCCAGCGTGGTGCGCGTCAGAAACAGGTGGAGCAGCACGCAGGCGCAAACCACAACCAGGACCGGGGCCGGAATCCGGACTACGGCGCCGGCGCCCCAATAGCGGAAGCCGCCGGGAAGCTCCGAGATCGGGAAGCCGCCGGTGATCACCAGTGCCAGCCCGCGGGCCACGTTCATCATGCCCAGGGTGGGAATGAACGGATGCGGCAGCCGCAGCTTGGTGAACAGAAGGCCATTGATCGCGCCCAGGGCCGCGCCGGCGGCCAGCGCCGCCAGGATGGCCAGCCACCAGGGCGCGCCCGCCTTCAACACCAGCGCGGCCAAAACGCAGCACAGGCCGAGAATCGACCCGACCGAGAGATCGATGCCGGCCGTGATGATCACCAGCAACTGGCCGAGCGACAGCAGCGCGTTCACCGCCGACTGCCGGAAGACGTTGAGCAGGTTGTCCAAGGCCAGGAAATGCTCGGAAAGCAGGCTCAGGGCGGCGCACATCAGCAGCAGCGCGGCCAGCGGCCCGAAGCGCCGCAGCGCCTCCGACAGTGTCCGCGCCCAGAGACTTCGCGCCGCCGTCTTCACCGGCCGTCTCCTCCCGTCGCCAGGCGCATGATGCTCTCCTCGCTTGCGTCCGCACGGGCCAGTTCGCCGGCGATGCGCCCGCGGTGCATCACCAGCACACGGTCGGCCAGGCGCAGGATCTCCTCGAGTTCGGAGGAGACCAGCACGATGGCCGCGCCGCGCGCCGCCAGGCGCCGGATGATCTCGTATATCTCGGCCTTGGCGCCCACGTCGATGCCGCGCGTAGGCTCGTCCATCAGGAAGATCTTCGCATCGGCGAGCAGCCAGCGGGCCAGCACAACCTTCTGCTGGTTGCCGCCGCTCAATTGGGCCACCGGTTGATCGGGGCCGGACGTGCGCAAGCGCAGCTCGCGCACCATGCGGTCGGTCTTTTCTCGCTCGCGGGCGGCGTGGATGCGAGGCTGCCGCTCCGACGCCAGCACCATGTTCCAACGCACCGACGCCTCGGGGATGAGCCCCTTGGCCTTGCGATCGTCGGGGACTAGGGCCAGGCCGTGGCTGACAGCGTCGGCCGGGGTACGGATGTTCACCGGGCGTCCATTGATGAACACCCGGCCGGGGCCGTGTGCGGTGGCGCCGAACAGCGTTTCGAGCAATTCCGTGCGGCCCGCGCCCGCCAGGCCGGCCAGGCCGAGGATCTCGCCGCGGTTTACCTGAAAACTTATGTCCTGAATCTTGCCCCGCACCGACAACCCCTCCACCCGCAGCGCCGCCATGGGTTGCACCTGCGATTCAGGGGCGGGGAACTGCTCCCTGGCCGGGCGGCCCACCATGTGGCGCACCAGTGTCTCCAGCGGCATCTCGGCCACCGGTGCGGTTGCGACGCAGCGGCCGTCGCGCAGCACCGTTACGCGGTCGGGGCCCTGGTAGATCTCCTTCAGCCGGTGGGTGATGTAGATGACGCCCACGCCGCGCTGCTTCAGCTTGCCGATGACCTCGAACAGGCGGGCCGTTTCGCGCTCCGACAGCGGCGCCGTCGCCTCGTCCATAATCACCAGACGGGCGCGGAAGGCCAGCGCGCGTGCGATCTCCACAAGCTGCTGCTCGCCCACGCTCAATTCTGCCACCGTTCGCCGCGAGTCCATCCGGTGGCCGAGTTCCTCCAGCAGGTCGCCTGCCCGCTGGTGGATCTCTTCCCACCGCACCCAATCGAATCCGGCCCGGCGGCAAGGGTGCCGGCCTAGGAAGACGTTCTCCCCGGCGCTCAACTGCGGGACCAGCGCTAGTTCCTGGTGGACGAAGCTGATGCCGAGTTCCTGCGCCTGCCGCGGGCTGCGCAGCGTCACCGGCTGTCCCTCCCAACAGGTCCGGCCCGAATCGGCGGGCAGCACGCCGCTGGCGATATTCATGAGCGTGGACTTTCCGGCGCCGTTCTCGCCCACCAGCGCATGCACCTCCCCGGGCAGCACCTCGAACGTCACGTCATCGAGCGCCGGCACTCCGCTGAACGCCTTGGAGATGTGCTCCAGACGGAGAAGAGGCGTCATCGGCATCTCTCGCTCGGGGGCGGCGCGGTCGATGCCCGCACGATCAACTCCCCCGGAACCCGGATGTGCTCCGCGGACTGGGAGCCAGCCATCAGCTTGAGCAGAGTTTCCATCGCCAGGCGACCCATGTGCCGTTTGGGCTGGCGTACGGTGGTGAGGGGGGGATCGGTGTACTCGGCCACGAACAGATCGTCGAAGCCCACCAGGGAGATGTCCTCGGGAACGCGCAAGCCGGCGGCGCGGATCCGCTTGAGGGCGCCCAGCGCCGACATGTCGTTGTAACAGAAAACCGCCGTCGGCGGCTCGGGCAGCGCCAGCAGCTTCTGGGTCGCCCGCTCGGCACCCTCGGGCCGGCCGTCGCCGTGAGCGATGAGTTCGGGTAGAAAGGGCAGGTCCGCCTGCTCCAGCGCCTGGCGGTAGCCGGCGAAGCGCTCGGTGTCGGACTGGTGGCCAAACCGGTCGCCCAGGTAAGCGATCAGCCGGTGTCCCAGCTTGATGAGATGGTTGACGGCTTCGCGGCTGGCCTCGACGTTGGCAATCATCACCGAATGGAGGAACTCGCCGGGGTGCTGATTGTTGATCAGGACGATTGGGACCCGCATCTCGGAGAGTATCGGCACATAAAGCGCGCCGACCCGCGAGGCGGTGACCACGATGCCGTCCACGCGGCGTTCGCCGAACGAATGAACGACTTTGATCTCTCGCTCGGGCTCGGCGTTGGAGTTGGCCAGGAAGACCGAATAGCCGTGGTCGTTGGCCGCTTCCTCGATGCCGCTGACGACTTCGGCGACGAACGGGTCGGCGATGGTGGTCACCACGACGCCGATCGTTCTGGTCTTACTGGTGGCGAGCCCGCGGGCTACCGCGCTGGCCCGGTAACCCATATGCTGGGCCGCACGCCGGATCTTTTCGGCGGTCTCGCGGTTGACCAGGGGGCTGTCCTGGAGCGCGCGCGAGACGGTGGAATGCGAGACCCCGGTGGCGACGGCGATATCCTTGATGGAGGCGGGTCTGGGCGGCGTCTTGAACACGTTCACATCGACTGACGGGCTCTACCACTGTATTTCCAATTGAGCTGTCAGTCAAGCGAGCTGACGCTCGAACGCCATTGCGCTTGCAACCGTGTGCAGCCGGCGTATAATAGGGCAGGTTGTGGGAGGTGAGTCGTGATGGATCGGGTGCTGAGTGTTTGCATTGTGGCGGCAGCCTGCTGTCTGCTGGTGACGCCCGCCCTGGCGCAATTCGAGACGGCCACCGTGCTGGGAACGGTCCTGGATCCTTCCGGCTCGGTGATCACCGCCGGCAAGGTCACGCTGGAGAATCTCAAGACCGGCATCTCCGCTGAGACCCGGACGGACGAGGTTGGGAACTACCAGTTCCTGAACGTCCGCATCGGGACCTACCGGGTGAAGGCGGAGGCGCCCGGGTTCAAAGCCGCCGTCGCCGAGGAGTTTACGGTCAGAGTGAACGCCCGGCAGAGAGTGGATCTGACGCTGACGGTGGGCGCCGTGACGGAGACGGTGGAAGTCCGGGATGCAGCCGCGGCGCTGGAGACGGATTCGAGCGACCGCGGGCAGATCGTGGGCCGCCAGACTATCGTCAACCTGCCGCTGAACGGCCGCGCTTACGCCGACCTGGCGCTGCTGGCGCCGGGCGTGCGCAAGTCGTCCATCGCGGACCGGGAGTCGGCGTTCAACGTCAACGGCCTGCGCAGCTCGCTCAACAATTTCCAGGTTGACGGCGTGGACAACAACGCCTACGGCACCAGCAACCAGGGGTACTCCAACCAGGTGGTGCAACTCAACCCCGACGCGGTGGCCGAGTTCAAGGTGCAGACCAACAACTACAGCGCGGAGTTTGGGCGCGCCGGGGGCGCCATCATCAACGCCAGCGTGCGCAGCGGCACCAACGAGTTCCACGGCGCGCTGTGGGAGTTCCTGCGCAATACGCGGCTCAACGCCATCGGCTTCTTCAAGCCGAGCCTGGGCAAGCCGGTCTTTCAACAGAACCAGTTCGGGGGCGCCCTGGGCGGGCCGGTGAAGCGCAACAAGACGTTCTTCTTCGCCGACTACGAGGGCCTGCGGCGGGTGCAGCGGCAACTCGGCTTCGCCACCGTCCCCACAATGGACCAGCGCCAGGGCGTCTTCGGGACGCCCATCCAGAACCCCTACACGGGCCAGGTTTACTCTGACGGCGTCATTCCGCCATCGGCCATTACCGGCTTCGCGCAAAAAGTGTTCAAGGACCTGCCGCCGCCCACCCGCGCCGGGCTCTCCAACAACTACGACAACCTGCCGCGCGTGCCCACCGCTGACGACAAGGGCGACGGCAAGCTGGACCAGTACTTCTCGAGCCGGCTGACGGGCTTCTTCCGCTACAGTCACCGGGAGTACAACCAGATCGACAATCCACTGATTCCCCTGCCGCTGGGCATCAGCACCAGCCAGGGCAACGTCCACATCGTAAACAAGCAGGGCGCGGGCGGGGTCACCTATACCCTGAGTCCCAGCTCGCTCGTCGAGTTCCGGTTGGGCGTTACCAAGACCATCGGCGGCAAGTGGCCGCTTCAGCTTGGCATGCCCAGCGCGCAGGAACTCTACGGCATACCCGGCCTGCCCACCGACAAGAGCATCACCGGCGGCCTCCACACTCAGAACATCGGCGGCTACGCCAGCCTGGGGCGCCGCGGCAGCGTGCCGCAGTTCCAGAACCCGTTGCTCGTCAACCCCAAGGTCAACTACTCGAAGATCCTCTCGCGGCACACCATGAAGTTCGGCTACGAGTTCCAGACCATCCGCACCGAGATCAACGATTTCAGCCCGCAGTATGGGTCCGACACTTACGGCGGCCAGTTCAGCCGCCCGGCGGGGGCCCGCTCCAACGACATCTACAACGTGGCGGACTTCGTATTCGGCGGGCGCAGCTCCTACGGCCTGACCACCTTTGTGGTGGTGAACTACCGGCAACGCATGAACTTTCTGTACTTCCAGGACGATTTCAAGGTGTCGCCACGGCTGACCCTGAACCTGGGCGCGCGCTACGAGTACGCCACGCCGCAGTGGGAAGCCGACAACCGGCTGAGCAACTTCGACGCGGCGGGAGTGAAAATGACCCTGGCCAGGGGCGGCGGCATTTACGACCGCGCCCTGGTCCGGCCGGACCGCAACAACTGGGCGCCGCGCGTGGGTTTCGCCTTCAACCTGACCAGGAAGACGGTGCTGCGCAGCGGCTACGGCGTCAGCTACATCCACTTCAACCGGATGGGCGGCGAGAACATCCTCTCCTACAACGGGCCGACGGTGATCGAGGTGAACATCAGCCAGTTGCCGTCGAACCGGATCTGCGCGGCGGAGGAAGCGTCGCCCAACTGTTTCCGGCCGGCGATGATGGGCGTTCCGCAGAACCTGATCACTCCCGAGAGGTACAGCCCACTGACCGCGCGCACCAACTACACTCCGGCGGACAACCGCACCGCATACGTCCAGAGCTGGCACTTCACCGTGCAGCGGGAATTGGCGCGCGACCTGGTGCTGGATGTGGCTTACGTGGGCAACCGGGGCGTGAAGCTGATGATCCTGGGCGACTACAACCAGGCGCGGCCAAACAACTCGAACGAGAATCTGGTGCTCCAGGCGCGGCGCCCCATCCCCAACTTCAGCTACATCCAGATTTCCTGGGGCGGCGGCTTCTCTAGCTACAACAGCTTGCAGGCCAAGCTGGAGCGGAGATTCTCGAGCGGCCTATATCTGCTGAACTCGTTCACCTGGTCCAAGGTGCTCGACAACGCCCCCGGCCACCTGGAAGTGTTCAACGGCGACAACTCGCGCGTGAACTACCGCGACCTCAGAAACGACAAGGGCGTGGGCAGCTACAACCAACCCTTCAACAACACCAGCACGCTGGTCTACGACCTGCCCTACGGGAAGGGCCGGAGGTTTGGCGCTGCTGCCCCGGCCTGGTGGAACGGCCTGGCGGGCGGCTGGCGAGTTACGCTCATCAACACCATGACTAGCGGGCAGCCGGTCAACCTGACCTACGGCCCCACCGCGCAGTTCCAGGTGAGCGGCGCGGTGAGTCCCCGCCCGAACCTGCTGGGCGACCCCATGGCTCCGGCCGGTGAACGCAACATCGACAACTACTTCAACAAAGCCAACGTGCAGGCGCCGACCAATCCCCTGTTCCCGTTCGGCAACGCCGGGCGCAATATCGTGCGCGGCTACGCCTTCTACCAGGCGGACCTGGGCTTGCACAAGGACTTCCCCCTGTGGAAAGAGGGCTGGAAGCTGGAGTTCCGCGGCGAGTTTTTCAACCTGCTCAACGAGACCAATTTCGGCGCTCCGAACAGCAGCCGCAGCAGCTCCGGTTTCGGCACCATCCGCGGCACGCAGCCCGCGCGCGTGATTCAGTTCGCGCTGAAGCTGAGTTTCTGAAGACAGAGGCTGAACACCGTCACGGTTAGACTCAACACACGGGAAGCTTGGATTTAAGAATTCTAATTTGCAATCGTGTGCAGAACGATCTACCTTAATAGAAGGGTTCAAGAGAGGAGTCTTATGACTTGGAAGCTGTTCGTCCGATTGGCCAGTTTCCTGCTCCTGGCGGGTTTGACGCTGGCCCAGGTTAACCTGGCGACGCTCACCGGAACGGTGACCGACCCGAGTGGGGCTGTGGTGGCGAGCGCGAAGGTTGTGGCCCAACATGAAGGCACCGGCTTGCGAAGGGAAGCCAGCACTTCGGCCAGCGGCGGCTACGTTTTCCCGCAACTGCCTATCGGCTCCTACCAGGTGTCGATCGAGGCGCAGGGGTTCCGGCCGGTTCGCTTCGAAAAGATCGTGCTCCAGGTCGGGGATACCCGCACCGTGGACGCTCAACTCGAGGTGGCCACCATTCGCGCCGAGGTCGAAGTGCGGGACATAGTCGCGCCTCTGGATCGAACCAGCGCGACCGTGGGCACTGTAATTGCCTCGCAGCACATGCGGGAGATTCCGCTCAACGGCCGCCACTGGGCCAGCCTGATGGCCCTGGCGCCCGGAGCGATTAACACCGGGGAAGGCAACCAGCAGTCGATCCGCTTCGTGGGCCGCGCCCGCGACGACAACAACTGGACCTTCGACGGCCTGGACGCCACCGGCGTGAAGGACCCGCGTCAGGAAGCGGCCCTGCGCCTGGTCATCTCGACCGACACGATCGCCGAATTCCGGGTCAACTCCACGCTGTATTCGGCGGAATCGGGCGGCGGCGCCGGCGCGCAGGTGAACCTGGTGTCGAAGTCGGGATCGAACGAGTTTCATGGCAGCGTCTTTGAGTTTTTGCGCAACGACCACATGGACGCGCGGAACCCGTTCGACACCTCGAAGCAGCCGTTCCGCCTGAACCAGTTTGGCGGCAACGTGGGCGGGCCGATCGTGAAGAACCGCACGTTCTTCTTCGCCAACTACGAGGGGCTGCGGCAGCGCGTGAGCCAGACGTTTCGCAACGAGGTACCCAGCGCGGCGTTCCGCGCCCGGGCGACTATTCCGGCCGTCCGGCAGATCGTGGACGCCTTTCCGGTCGGCACGGAACGGACATCCGCCGCCGACGTTGACCGGGCCCTGGGAAACGTCAGCCAGGCGTGGCGGGAAGATGCCGGCACGCTGCGCGTTGACCATCGCTTCAACGACAGCAACACCTTCTTCGCGCGGTACAACATAGACGACGGCACGATCATTGCACCGCGCACGGTGATCCTGGGCGACCGGCAGGACAGCTTCTTCCGGCCCTCGAACATGGTATTGCAGTACCAGCGGCTCTTCTCGCCCACGGTGGTGAACGAAACGAAGGCGGGCTTCAACCGTTCGGCGCTCAATCGCTTCAGCTACGCCCCGTTCAAGGAGTCGATTTCGGTGTCCGGTTTCACTACGCTGAACAACTCGAACCTGCTGGTCGAGACCGGCACTTCTTATTCGCTCATCGACAACCTGGTGATGGCGCGCGGCAGCCATACGATCAAGATCGGCGGCGAGGTTCGCCGCGCTCACGTCAACGTGGCCGACCCGGCTTTCGACTCCATAGGGGTGACCTACGCGAACCGCAACGACCTGCTCGCAAACAAGGTGGACCGCGTTTCCATCACCGGCGGCAACGATGTGCTGGGCACGCGCAAGTGGTACTACTTCGCCTACGTGCAGGATGACATCAAGGTGAAGCCCGAGTTCACCCTGAACCTCGGCCTGCGCTACGAGTATTACGGGGTGAACAGCGAAGCCCACGACCGCTACAAGGTATTCGACATGTACGAGTGCCGGGGTTTCTGCCCGCATGGCACCCCCTGGTATATCCACGATCGCAACAACTTCGATCCGCGCATCGGCTTTGCCTGGGCGCCCAAGGCGCTGAAGGGCAAGACCGTCATCCGCAGCGGCGCCGGCATCTATCACGGACCCGGCCAGATTGACGACCAGAACGCCGCGCTGGACAACATGTCCGACAACTACTCGCTGACCGCGGTGGAAGCGCCGGGCCTCTCCTACCCGGTGGTGCCGTTCCTGGCCCTGGCCCGGGCGGTCGGCACTACGCCCCGCTCCTTGCAACGCGACCGCCGCGACCTCTATAGCGCTCAGTGGGGCTTGTCGATCCAGCAGGAATTGCCGGCCGCCTTCATTACCCAGATCGGCTACGTGGGCAGCTCGGCCAGCAAGGTTACCACGCGCAAGTACATCAACAACCTCGACCCGGTCACCAAGGTGCGCCCGCTGCCGACCTTCGGCCGCATGGACGAGAAGAACAACGACGGCAACAGCAACTTCAACGCGTTGCAGGTCTCCCTGCACCGGCGCGTCGCGCGCGGCCTGACCTTGGGGACTGAGTACATGTGGTCGCACTCCATCAACGACAACAGCACCGGCGGCGGCGAAGGGTCGCAACCGCAGAACAATTTCTGCCGGGCTTGCGACCGCGGCAACAGCAACACGGACGTCCGCCACACCATCACCAGCAACTGGATGTACCAGCTCCCCTTCGGGCCCGGCCAGCAGTTCCTGAATTCCGGGGCGGCTTCGAAGATCCTCGGCGGCTGGGAAACGAGCGGCATCTGGACGGCGCGCACGGGACGCATGCTGACCATCGGGATTTCGCGCAGCAGCGCTGACGTGCCCGACGGCAACACCTCCGCACAGCGCCCCAACCTCGTACCTGGCGTTTCGATCTACCCGGCGGGCGGTCCCACGTTCGCTCAATGGTTCAACCCCGCCGCTTTCGCCATTCCGGCCCGGGGCACCTGGGGGAACGCCGGGCGCGCCATCGCTACCGGTCCCGGCCTGGTGCAGGTGGACTGGGCTTTGCAGAAGAATACACGCTTAGCCGAAGGCAAGGCGCTGGTCTTCCGCATCGAATCCTTCAACCTGCTCAATCGCACTCTGGCGGGCAACCCCGGCACGACCTTCACTTCGCCGGCGAGTTTTGGCCTCGTCAACAGCGGGCTGAACCGCACCATCGGCACCGGCACGTCGCGGCAGTTGCAGCTCGCGATGCGCCTCAACTTCTGAGCGCGATGACCCGCCGGAGCTTGCTGCTGGTGGGGCTGTGGATTCTCGGTTGCAGCCTCCCGCCCCAGGCGCCTCTGCGGGTGGATGTCCGGGCGGCGCTGGCTACGGTGCCGGTGCCCGACGACCCGGATGATCCCGCCATCTGGGTCCATCCCACCGACCCGGCGAGAAGCCTCATTGTCGGCACCAATAAGGTGATGGCGCCGGGCGGCGCGCTGGTCGTGTACGGTCTGGACGGTCAAATTCGCCAGGCGATTCCCAACCTGGATCGCCCGAACAACGTGGACATCGAGTACGGCCTGCCGCTCGGCGGCCGGCCCGCGGACATCGCGGTGCTGACCGAGCGGCTGAAGACGCGCCTGCGCGTTTTCCGGATCCTGCCGGAGGGCAAGCTCGTGGACGTCTCCTCCGGCACCGGCCTGGCGGTCTTCGAGGGTTGTCAGGGGGAAGAGGCGGCCCCGATGGGGATCGCGCTGTACCGCCGTCCTCGCGACGGCGCGATCTTTGCCGTCGTGGGCCGAAAGACGGGACCCCGCGACGGTTATCTTTGGCAGTACCGCCTGCTCGATGACGGCAGCGGCAAAGTCAGGGCGGTGAAGGTGCGCCAGTTCGGCCGCTTCAGCGGCCTGGCCGAGATCGAGGCCGTGGCCGTGGACGACCAGTTGGGCTACGTCTATTACGCCGACGAGGGAGACGGCATCCACAAGTACCACGCCGATCCCGACCATCCGGAAGCGGCGCGGGAGCTGGCGCACTTTGGCAGGGAGGGCTTCCAGGCCGACCGGGAGGGCATCGCCATCTATACCCTGCCGGACGGGACCGGCTACATCGTCTGCACCGATCAACTCCCGGGCAACACCAAGTATCACGTCTACCGGCGCGAAGGCGCGCCGGGCCGGCCGCACGACCACTCGGAGCTGCTGAAGGCATTCTACGGCGGCGCCGACGGGACCGACGGAATCGAGGTGACCTCAGCGCCGCTGGGCTGGGGTTTCCCTCACGGCCTGATGGTGGCCATGAACAGCGGTCCGAAGAACTTCCTCGTCTACCGGTGGGAAGACATCGCGGCGGCGGGGCCGGTGAAACTCCGGCGCTAAACCGGGGACGGTTCCGTCTGTCCCCGGTTTAAGCCGCTACGTTCTTGATGACCTGAAGATCGCCGGTGCGGGCAGCCTCCAGGACGGGGCCCATGTACTCGTCTACCATCGCGGCGGTCAGCGGCACCGGCATGTTCTCGAGTTTCATCTTGAGCTGCGGGTCCTTGGCGGCGGCCAGGGCGCGCTCGATGTGGCCCCCGGTGAAGCCCGGCACGTCGCTCAGGCGCACGGGAACGCCCAGGCCGCGCTGGAACGAGATGAGCGCTTCGGCCACGGCCAGCCCTAACTCGCGCCCGCTCAGGTTCTCAATCGCGGCCGGCGCGTAACTCAGCTCGCGACAGATGCCTGCCACCACTCTGAGCGGCTCCTGGACTGCCGGGGCGAAGAAGACCGTGTAGTAGGGGTTCATGATGGCGCAGGCGCGGCCATGGCTGAGCACGTCGATCAGCGAGAAGCTCGTGAGGTGCGCTCCGTTGGTGCCGCCGATCATGATGGCGTATCCGCCCAGGTCGGTGGCCAGCGCCAGCGCCTCCCGGCCCCCGGCGTAGTTGGGGTCGGCCAGCACTCCGGGCAGGTAGTTCATCACCAGGCGGATGCCCTCGCGGGCCACCTGCTCCATAGTGGCGTAGTAAGGCTTGCCGACGGCTCCATAGAGCACCTCCAGGCAATGGGCGATGCCGTCCAGCCCGCCGTCGGCCGTCAGCGAGGCCGGGGCGCCGAGCGTCGCCTGGTAGTCGAAGACGGCCCGTGGCGGCACGATTGCCGGATCGACTATTAGCTTTTTCTGTCCGGTACTTAGGTCAGTAATGTTCGAGTATTTGGTGAGGTGTGCGGCCGAGCTGGCCGCCGTCTGGATGGCGACGTGTGGCCGCAACGCCTTGCCGGCAGCGGCTAGCGCCCTCGTGACCTGCCCCACGCCGAAGTAGTCGTCGATGCCGCCGCCCAGCGAGCACAAGACGTCGGCCGCCTTGACGGCATCGATGGTGCTGCCGCCGCCGAAGCTGACGCTCACATCGGGTTCCAGATCGCGCAAGCTGGCGGTGATGCGGGCCAGGTCTTCGCGCGGCGCGTTGGGCCTCGCGCCATCCACAACCCCGGCGATCTCAAGCCCCGCCGATGACAGCGACTCCTGGATGATGTTGGCGAAGGCGCCGGCGCCGGCGAAGGAGTCTCGAACTAATGCTGCCCGGCGGCCCAGCGCGGCGGCTATCCCGCCGGTCCGGTCCAGGACGCCGAAGCCGTAGAGATACGTGTCTCCCTTGAACTGCCGGAGCAGCTCGCGTGCCTTGTCGAAGTCAGACATGGTTGTGCCTCAGAAGACCCTACTTTATCGTGTTCCCGGGTTCGAGCACTCCGGCGAGAGACCGGAGCAGCGCCCCGGCATCGCCCCGCCAGGCGCTCCCGTGCATGCAGGCCAGAGTCGAGGGATCCTGGGCGGCCAGACGCTCGAGCAGGGCTCGGGTGTTGACCGCGTGCGCATAGTAATCTAAGGAAGCGCGGAGCGCCTCGCTCGGCCCGAGGATGTCCGACTCGGTCACCGGCGGGTGATCCGCTCCGCCTTGGGTAAACAGGTCGCCACAGAGCAAGGTGCGGGTGTGCGTGTCGAAGAAGTATCCACAATCCCAGCCGTGCGGGAGGTGCGGCGCGTCCAGCCACAGGAGCCGGCGCCGGCCAATACAGAGTTCCTCCCCGTCAGCCAAAGCGCGGGCGGGGCGATCAGCTACGTCGTTGATCGACACCATGGCCGCGATCGTGCCGCAGACCGGGACCGCCTCCGGAGCAACGGCCAGCCATTCATTAAGGGCGCCGCATTCGTCGGCCTCGAAGTGGGAGAAAGCGACGTAGCGGAGCCGCTCCACCGGCGCCACTTTGGAAACGGCCTCCCGAACCAGGGGAAACATGCGGCGGAGGCCGGTGTGAAACAAGAGTGGCGCCTCGTCCGCGATCAAGTACTGGTTGAACGTGAAGCCCCCGGGAAGAACCGTTACCGGGGTGCTGATGCGATAGATGCCGTCGGCGATCTCGTCAATGGTGGTACCCGACTGAGGGTTTGTGATCATTCATCTAGTGTAGACTGTCGGGCGTTCTTCCAGATCGGCGTGGGGCGGCGAACCGCTGGAAGGCGGCGGCAACGCACGCCCGGTAGTATTGCGCCAGCGGCCGTTCGAGGTCTTCCAGGGCTTCCAGTTCCCGCTGCACCGCCAGCGGGCCGCTCCAGGCTTTGCGCCCGGCGTGCAGGTAGGCGCGGAGTGTCTTGTGGAACAGGTCTTCGGCGACCGACTCGGCGGCGGCCCGGCTCAGGCCGGCCGCGCGCAGGCACTGGAGGGCCGCGTCGGCCAGCGGCGTGAACAGGCCGGTGGCGAACGACAGCGCGGCCAGGTAGAGGCCCTTGCGCGCGCGCTGGATCTCGAACAGGCGCGCTTGCGGGTCGTGGATCAGGCGCCGCGCCTCCTTGACCGCTTCGCGGTGGCCTTCGACGACGAAACGCTGAGCGAAGCCGTGCATCGGGGTCAGCGAGCCGGTGTTCGCCCCGCGGGCCGCCAGCGGCGCCAGTTCCGAGCTGTCGAGCGGGCTGTCGCAAAGCAGTACCACTTTGCGCCGCCATTCCATCCCGGCGGCGGCCATCCGGCTCACCACTTCCGGCAGCAGCGCCTCGGGAACGGCGATCAGCACACTGCGGCAGCCGTGCAGATCTTCGTACTTCTGGGCCGGGTGGCCGGCCCGGATCGAATTGACGAGGCGGCTGGCCAGGCGAAACGACGGGGCGATGACAGGCCCCAGTTGCCCGGGCAGCCCCGGAAGCTTGGTGACGAAGGACCGGCTAAGCTGGCCGGCTCCGATCAGTGCTACCGGTCGGGATTTCCTCATAAACCAGGTGTGACTTCAGCGCCTTGATCCGGTCGCGGATCGCGGCGGCTTTCTCAAACTCGAAATTTCTGGCGGCCTCGCGCATGCGCTCCTCCAGTTCGGCGATGCGGCGCCCGGCCTGCTCCCGCGTCATTTCCTCGACCGGCTCCTCGGGTTCCACCGAGACAGTCACGTAGTCGGCTTCGGCAATCGCCACCAGGCTCATGTCGATCGGCTTGATGATCGATTGCGGGGTGATCTGGTGCTCCTCGTTGTAAAGGCGCTGGATGCTGCGCCGCCGGTTGGTCTCTTCGATGGCGGTGCGCATGCTGTTGGTCATGGTGTCGGCGTACAGCAGCGCCTTGCCGTTGATGTTGCGCGCGGCGCGGCCGATGGTCTGGATCAACGAGCCGCCGGAGCGCAGGAAGCCCTCCTTGTCGGCGTCCAGGATGGCCACCAGCGAAACCTCGGGCAGGTCCAGGCCCTCGCGCAGCAGGTTGATGCCGACCAGCACGTCGTACTCGCCGCGGCGCAGATCGCGCAGGAGCCTGATCCGGTCCAGGGTGGCCACTTCCGAATGCAGGTAGCGGCAGCGGACGCCGACCTCGGAATAATACTCGGCCAGGTCCTCGGCCATGCGCTTGGTCAAGGTGGTGACCAGCACGCGCTCGTTTTGCCCGGCCCGCAAACGGATCTCGTGCAGCAGGTTGTCCACCTGGCCTTTGACCGGACGAACCTCCACCTGAGGGTCGACCAGCCCGGTCGGCCGGATGATCTGCTCCACCACCACGCCGGCGGACTTGGTCAGCTCGTACGGGCCGGGCGTCGCCGAGAGGTAGATCACCTGAGTCACCCGGTTTTCGAACTCCTCGAAGGTGAGCGGACGGTTGTCCAGCGCGCTAGGCAGGCGGAAGCCGAATTGGACCAGCGTCTCCTTCCGCGAGCGGTCGCCAAGGTACATCCCGTGGAGCTGCGGGACTGTCTGGTGACTCTCGTCGATGAAGATCATCGCGTCGTGGGGCAGGTAGTCGAGCAGCGTCGGCGGCGCCTCGCCGGGCAGGCGTCCCGAGAAGTGCCGCGAGTAGTTCTCGATGCCGTGGCAGTAGCCGATCTGGCGGATCATCTCCAGGTCGAACATCGTGCGCTGAAAGAGGCGCTGCGCCTCCACCGTCTTGCCCTGCTTTTCCAACTCCGGGACCCACCACTTCAGCTCGGCTTCGATGCTGGCCAGCGCCTGCTCGCGCGTCTCGTCGCTCATCACATAGTGGGTCTTCGGGTAGATGGGCAGCCGCTGGTAGGTCTGCCGCACCTGGCCCAGCAGCGGATCGATCTGGGCCAGGCTGTCGATCTCGTCGCCCCAGAGCTCGATCCGGTAGGCGTAGTCGTCGTAAGTGGGGAACAGCTCGATCACGTCGCCGCGCACGCGGAAAGTGCCACGGCGGAAGTCGTCGTCGTTGCGCTCATAGAGGATCTCGACCAGCCGCTGAAGGATCTGCTGGCGCGAGATCTTCTGCCCCTTCTCCAGCATCAGCAGCATGCCGTAGTAGGCCTCGGGCGAGCCCAGCCCGTAGATGCAGCTCACGCTGGCGACGATGATCGCGTCGCGGCGCTCGAACAGCGAGCGGGTGGCCGAGAGCCGCAGCTTGTCCAGCTCGTCGTTGATGGTGGCTTCCTTTTCGATGTAGGTGTCGCTGGCGGGCAGGTAGGCTTCGGGCTGGTAGTAATCGTAGTAGCTGACGAAGTACTCGACGGCGTTGGAGGGGAAAAAGCTGCGGAATTCGTGATAGAGCTGGGCGGCCAGCGTCTTGTTGTGGGCCAGCACCAGCGCGGGGCGGTCCACCTGCTCGATCACCTTGGCCATGGTGAAGGTCTTGCCGGAGCCGGTCACGCCCAGCAGGACCTGGTGCGGCTCGCCGTCCACGACGCCGCGCAGGAGCTGGTCGATGGCCTGCTGCTGATCGCCGCGCGGCTGGTAGTCAATGACCAGGCGGAAGCCCATATTTAACCAGTATAGGGGGAGGCGGAAAACCGGGGACAGACGGAACGTTCCCCGGTGTGCAC
>JBBTDS010000785.1:0-20443 GCA_038060875.1 Acidobacteriota bacterium
TTCTCCGATTCGTTCTCGAAGGGCGGAACCGTGGCGCGGGCATCCCACGGGGAGAGGAAGACCAGGTCTTTGGGAGCCCCGACGATCTGGAGGGAGACCCGGGCGCCAGGGCGAGTGGCGGGAGCCAGGCGGATGCGGGTCTTGCCGGCGCGGTCGGTGGGCGGGCCGGTGGAACCATCCCCCTCAGTGGCCAGCACAACACCGGGCAGCGGGCGCTCTCGCGGGTCCTTGACGTGGAGCACGAGCACGCCTTGCTCGGCGATGAGCACAATGGCGCCCAGCAACAGTGCGAGCGCCGAAAGGTAAAGCCGCCTCATTTCGGGGCGTCTCCTATTCTACTGCCGTTCTCGGCGGGGGGAGCGCGGGGGGCAAGGGAGGCAAGCGAGGACGCTCAGCCCGTGTGGGCGGACGAAAGGGCTCGGGTGTTCCCCGGTCACTCGGTGGTCGTTTGCAGGGACGCCAGCAGACGGTGCAGCGCGAGGTCATCCATTACGCGGACGCCATGGCCAGCGCAGTACTCGACCACGCGCGGCCCAAGCAGATGGGCATCCCGTGTGCAAAGGACATCGGCTCTTCCAGCCACCGCCGTCTCCACGACCGGGTCATCGTCCGGGTCACCGGTGACGACCTCACGAGAAGGACCGGGGTGAACAACTTCCGCGGCCGCAGCGATCAGATTCACATGGGCCTCGATCCGCTCTTCACCCAGTCCCCAGCGCTGTCGCAGGCGAGGGTAACCGAGCACCCGTGCGAGCTCTCCCAGGATAAAAGGGGAGATGATCAACGTGTGCGGGCCACGAACAATCTCTTCCAGTACGCGCCGTGCGAGACCATCCGGATTGGCGCCCGCCCTGACCAGGATGTTGGTGTCCAGAACGATGCGCATCAAGGTCGCCGGCGCCGGACGTGCTCGATGGCCTCGTCGATGAGAGTGTCGAGCTCCTCGGGCGGGACGTGACTGGCGCTGGCAGCCAGGGCATCTAAGTCCTCGATGAGCTTCCTGACGGCTTTGTCACGCTCTTCCCCCACTGGAGCAGTGGTGGCCGGGAAAGCCATGACCGCGACCTGCTCTTCATCACCGACCTTGCGCCCCAGCAGGTTCTCGACGGCCGCGCGGGAGGTGTCGCGGAGGTCACGCGCCTTGCGGATGGAAATGATCTGCATTGCTGTTCTGGCCCCGCTTCCTCAGTGTACCAGCGTTGACAGTTGCATGAGGGACTGCCGGGCCGCCCCCTCACCCCGCCGGCTGGCAAACCGCCAGCAGGCTCTCGCCGAGCGCGGCTTCGCGGGCGGCGTCGAGCTTGCACCCCTCCGCCGTGACGTAGAACACATCAATCGCCTTGTGGGCCTGCGTGTCGATCAGGACCAGCTCGATGCGGTCATCGGCGTAGTATGGGAGGAAGTGGCCCATTTCCTGTTCATTGACGAGAGCGGATACGACAGTGGCTCTTCTCCGTACGGTGTCCTGGGCGGCATCGCAATCGAAGACCGTGATGTCTGGAATCTTGTTCAGACGATGCAGGCGGCCGAGCTTCGCCACTTCGGAACCCGATACTCTGCTGGCCGAAGTGAACTCAAGGCCAAGAAACTGATCTCGGCACAGATTTTCCGCCAGGCTCGTTTGGCCGAGGAGATCCCACATCCGGAATGAGCCGAACTGGCAAAGGAGTGCCTCGACCACGGTTCCGGCGCCTCGATGCGCGCTGTTTCGGCGCTGGCCCAGGCGAAGCTGGAATACGTGCGGGAGGTCCTGGAGATCTGTACGGGATTCCGATGCCGCGCCTTCGCCAGCGTTGTGGACAAGGGATCTCCATCGCCAGCCTCGGATCACCTTCGGAAGGACTACGCCTACCTCTTCAAGCGGTTCGTCTACTAGCTGGAAGATCTGGGCCCGAGCGCCTTCGGCGTGGCCGTCTTCGACGAGCTGGAGAAAATCCAGAGCCACTTGCTCGTCAGCCAAATGGACAGCTACTTCAAACGGACGGCCCGCAGACGCCAGCGCGCCGCGCGCATCTTGCCAGAGCCTTTCTTCGTACACAGCGACCTGACGACCGGCATCCAGATCGCGGACCTTGTCGCTTATATTCTGTCCTGGGGGTTACGCTTCGGGCCGATGGTCAGGCCAGGGCGGCCGGAACTCGCAGGCTACGCCTCGCAGGTCTGTCAGCTCAGACACCGGGCTATTCGCGAGGTGGCTGGCAATCCGCAATTCACCATTTGGAGCTTCGCCTTCATTACAGATCTCAGGTCGCAATCGGAACGTGACTTGGAGCCGGGCGAGGACAACGTAGAGGAATAAAAAAGGCAATGCAGCCGGAGCCACAAAGCCTCCACCTCAATTATAGCATTCGCTGTCAACCATTGTGCGCGCAGCCATGACGACCCTGCGGCCGGTTGCCGGGCCGCCCCCTCACCCCGCCGGCTGGCAAACCGCCAGCAGGCTCTCGCCGAGCGCGGCTTCGCGGGCGGCGTCGAGCTTGCGGCCCTCCGCCGTGACGTAGAACACATCAATCGCCTTGTGGGCCTGCGTATCGATCAGGATCAGCTCGATGTTGCAGCCGGCTGAGGAGATCGTCCGGGCCAGATCGTAGAGCAGCCCCGGGCGGTCCTCGGCGATGATCTGGATCAGCGTGGCCGCCTCGGAGGCCCCGGCATCGAAGGAGACCGCCGGACGCAGGCGCGAGCGGCGGCTCGGCGGCTGCGGCGGCGGGCGCCTTGCCAGCAGCGTCTTCACGTCCACCTTGCCCAGCACCACCCGTTCCACTGTGGCGCGCAGCCGGTCCGCCTCGGGCGGGTTCAGCTCCAGAGTGCGCAGCGGATCGGCGAACACGAACTCGTCCAGCACCGTGCCGGCGCGGTTGGAAAAACCTTCGGCCTTGAGGATGTTCATGCCGAAACTGGCGAGCGCCCCGGCCGCCGCGGCCAGCAGGAAGGGCCGGTCCGGCGCGACCAGCGTCAGCCGGTAGGTATCGTCCTGCTTGCGCAGATCGACGGCCACGCCGCGCTCGCGCGCCCGCCGCTCAAGCTCGCGGTGAGCTTCAATCTCAGCCTTCTCATGGGTGCGCAGATAGCGGGCGGGAAACCCTTCCAGAAACGCGGCCCGTTCGTGCGAATCGGCCGGGCCGGCCGTGATGCGCTCGCTCTCCAGCGCCCGCGTCAGTTGGCGGCAGCCGAGCAGGTAGACGCGCCAGAGCAGGTGTCGCCGCCAGGGCGTCAGCGCGGTGGGGTTCACCGCGCTGATGTCGGCGTAAGTAACGAGCGTCAGTTGCTTCAGGATCTCCAGCGTCCCCACCCTCTCGGCCAGCGCGGCGGCGGTGGCCGGATCGTCGAGGTCTCGCGAGTTCATCACCGCCGAGAGGTCCAGGTGATGCTCGATGAGCGCGCGAACCGTGTGCCGCGCCGGGGCGGGCATCTGGATCCGTTCCATGGCCGCCTCGGCGGCGCCGAGCGACTCGGGGATGTGGCCGGCGCCGCCGCCCACCTTGCCCAGGTCGTGGAACAGCAGCGCGAAGGTGAGCAACGCCGGATCGTCGACCTCGGCGAACAGCTCGGCGAACGATCGCGCCGCGGGATCGTCCGCCGCGCGCAGGCTCCACAGGCTTTCGATCGCCCGCAGGGTGTGCTCGTCCACGGTGTAGCGGTGGTAGAAGTCGCGGATGACCAGGCACTCGATCCGTCCCCACTCCGGGAACACGGTCTTCAGCACGCCGGTCTCATGCATAGCCCGCAGGGCGAGGGCCGCGTGCGGAAGCGACAGCACCGGGCGCAGCGCCGGCCAGAACGGACGCGGCGCGGCCGCGAACTCCGCCAGCCGGGGCAAGGCGGCGGCCACGTGCCGCTCGGTTTCCGCCGCCAGGCGCATGCCGTGCCGGGCGACGTACTCGAACAGGCGCAATATCAGCGGCGCATCGTGCGGAAGCTGGTGCGGAACGCGGAGGAACACCTGTTCGCGGGAGACCGAGAACTCGGCGTTGGCCAGCCGCGCCCGCCAGTCCTGGAACTGCGCCAGCAACGGGCTGGCGTGGCTCTCGACCGTCTCCAGTTCCCGGACCGCGGCGCGGTGAACGCCGCGGGCGTGGTGGTAGTAGCCGCGCATGAACTCAGCCGGGTCGGCGGCGGCCTCCTCTTGCAGATCGAAGGTGAGCAGGTTGTTGTCGCGGCCGGCGCGGGCGTGGAGCCACGAGCGCAGCCCGAACAGAAAGGCGCGGGCCGGCTCCAGTTCCGGCGGCAGATCGAGGCGCGGCAGCCGGTCCGGCGCGGCCGCGCGGAACTGGCTCAGCCAGCGCACCAACTGGAGGTCGCGCAGGCCGCCGGGCGACTCCTTGATGTTCGGCTCCAGCTCGTAGATGGCTTCGCGGTGCCGCGCATGGCGGGCGCGGACCAGCCGGCCCAGATGAAAGGCCAGCCGCTGGCGCTGGCGGTGCAGGAAGCGGCACAATTGCAGGACGAACTTCGCGTGCAGACCGCGGTCGCCGGCCAGGAAGCGCTGGTCCAGCAGGCTGACGCTGAGCTCGATGTTGCGCTCGTCCAGCTCGCAGCACTCGGCGGGCGCGCGCACCGAGTGGCTCACCCGCAAGCCCGCGTCCCAGAGCTCTTGCAGGAAGGCGGAAACGCGCCCGCGCTGGCGCTCGGCCAGCACCGCCCGCTCCACCAGCAGCAGCAGATCGACGTCGGAGTGGGGAAACAGCTCCTGACGCCCGAACCCGCCGACGGCCATCAGCGCCAGTCCTTCGGGGAAGGCCGCCTCGAGGAACCGCTGGAAAGCCCGGCGGACGGCGGTCTCCACCAGGGTACTGCGGGCCTCGAGCGGTCTCAAGGCGCCGGGCGCGGCCGAAAAATCATAGTGCCGTGTCCCCGCGGTCGTCATTGCGAATACGAATGGCCTCGCTGACCTCGGAGACGAACAGCTTGCCGTCGCCGATCTTGCCGGTGCGCGCGGAGGCGACCACCGCCCGGATGACCTCCTGCATCCGCCCGTCCGGCACCACCAGCTCGAGCTTCACCTTGGGAAGAAGATCGACCTGGTACTCCTGGCCGCGGTAAATCTCCCGGTGGCCCTTCTGGCGGCCGTGGCCGCGAACCTCGATCACGGTCATGCCGTCGATGCCGATGGCTTTCAGCGCTTCTTTGACCTCCTCCAGCTTGAAGGGTTGGATGATGGCTTCGATCTTCTTCATGGCGGGATCCGTCAGGCCTCGAAGTTGTACGCCTCTTCGCCGTGCAGGCTCAGGTCCAGGCCTTCTACTTCGTGCTCGGGCTGGACACGAACGCCGACCAGCAGGTCGCAAAGCTTAAGGATGATGAGTGTGGCGAGCGCGGCCAGCGCCCACGCGATCGCAACGCCGACGGCCTGGTTGAGCACCTGGGCGGCGTTGCCGTCCGCCAGGCCGAGCGGCAGCGGCCGCCCGGCGGAATCCTTCAGCGCGTCGTTGACGGCGTTGGTGGCAAACACGCCGGTCAGCAGCGCGCCCAGTGTGCCGCCGGCCCCGTGAACCCCGAAGGCGTCGAGCGAGTCGTCGTAGCCGAACCGCCGCTTGACCGAGGTGCACATGAGGTAGCAGACGACGCCGGCCGAGAAGCCGATCACCAGGGCGGGAAAGGGCTTGACGAAACCGGAGGCTGGCGTTATGGCTACCAGCCCGGCTACCGATCCGGAGATGGCCCCCAGCACGCTGGGCTTGCCGGTGCGCAGCCACTCGGCCACGATCCAGCCGAGCGTGGCCGCGGCCGCTCCGAAGTGGGTGGCCACGAAGGCGCTGGTCGCCAGCGACGAAGAAGCCAGCGCGCTGCCGGCGTTGAAACCGAACCAGCCGACCCACAGCAGGCAGGCCCCGATGAAGCTCAGCACCAGGTTGTGGGGCCTGATCGGTTCGCTCGGGAAGCCTCTCCGCTTACCCAGGTACAGGGCGCAGACCAGGGCCGAAACGCCCGAGGTGATATGCACCACCGTGCCGCCGGCGAAGTCAAAACAGGGGACCTTGCCGCCGAGAAACGCGTTCAGCAGCCCGCCCTTGCCCCACACCATGTGCGCCATCGGGAAGTAGACCACCAGCGACCACAGGGTCATGAACAGCAGCATGGCGCTGAACTTCATGCGCTCGGCGAAGGCGCCGCAGATCAGCGCCGGGGTAATGATGGCGAACATCAACTGGTAGATCATGAAGGTCTGATGGGGAACGGTTGGCGCGTAATCGCTGGGGGCGCTGCCGACGCCCTCCAGGAACATGTGGCTGAGACCGCCGAAGTACGGCGTCCCCTCGCCGAAGGCCAGGCTGTAACCCACGACGGCCCAGAGCACCGTCACCACCGCCATCAGCACGAAGCTCTGCATCATCGTGCCCAGCACGTTCTTCTTGCGCACCAGGCCGCCGTAGAACAGGGCCAGCCCCGGCCCGGTCATCAGCAACACCAGCGCCGAGCTGACCAGCATCCAGGCGTTATCGCCGGCCGACTGGGCCGCCTTGACGGTCGATTCCAGCGCCGCGAACCGCGGGTCGCCGTCGGAAGCGGCCGCTGTGGCCAGGCTGCACAAAGACAACAAACCGAAAACAACACGAATGCCGGGCTTCATCGTCCCCTCGCCGGAACAGTCTCTCTCTTATGATGCGGCGCGCGCGTCGGGCCGCCAAGCGCAATGTTTTTATGGCGGCGATTAGAAATTTCTATGTTGGGGGCTGGCCGGCGCGGCTTACGTGACCGCGCGCCAGTTAGAATGAAGAAGAGCCATGGAAACCCGCCGCATGTGCCCCCAGTGCCGGGCGTTCATCAAGAAGAGCGACCGCGTCTGCCCGTACTGCGAGACTGAAGTCGGCCCGCGGGCGGTGGACTGGCGGCGCCGCCAGGAGGTCATCGCCGGCATAATCCCGCACGCCCGCTTCACTACCACCATCATCCTGCTGGTCAACTTCGGCCTCTATGCGGCCCTGATGCTTTCCAGCATGCGGGCCGGCGAGGGCGCGCTGGTGACCGACATCGACCTCCACACGCTATTCGCCTTCGGCGCCAAGCACCGCGAGGCGATCCTGCTCGGGCAGTGGTGGCGGCTGATAACGGCGGGCTTCCTGCACGGCGGGCTGCTGCACATCCTCATGAATTCCTGGTGCCTGTTCGACCTGGGCGCGGTGGTTGAGGAGACGTACGGGGCCGCGCGGATGGTGGTGATCTACTTCGTCGCCACCGTGCTGGGGTTCGCGGCCAGCGCCTGGTGGCTGACGGGCCTGTCGGTGGGCGCTTCGGCCGGGCTGTTCGGCCTGATCGGCGCGATGATCGCGCTGCGTTCGGCGCCCAGGGGCTTGTACGTCCGCTGGGCGATTTACGGCCTGATCCTGGGGCTGTTGCCCGGCCTGCACGTGGACAACGCCGCGCACCTGGGCGGGCTGGCCGCTGGCTTCGGAGTCGGCTACCTGGCCGGTACCCCCGGCGTACGGAAGAGCACCGGCGAGCGCCTCTGGCGCGCGGCCGCGTACGTGTGCATCGCGCTAACGGCCCTTTCGTTTGTCAATATGTACCTGTGGCTGACCACGGGGCCGCGGTAGGGGCGGGCCGTTCTCTACAGCGAGGAAGGCCGGGCAGGCTCCGGGGTAACCAGCGGGACTTTGCATTCGCAGCAGTCGCTGCACCGGCGGCACTTCGGACAGAGATGGTTCGGGCAGGCATCCTTGGCGCACCGGACGCAGATCTCGGCCGAGGTCTCGCCGCAGATGCTGCATGAAAACTCGCGCGCTTCGGTCATCGCTGTTCCTCCTTGTTGCCCCCGGCCTTCTTGGGCGGCTGGCGCGAGAGGATCAGGCGGCAGCGCTGGGCCTCCTGGTCGGCTACTTTGCACTCCTGTTCTTTGATGGCCGCCAGATCGAGCACGTATTGGCGCAACCGCTCGCGGCTGCCCGCGCCCTCCGACACCACGCCGCGGAGCAGGTCGGCCAACGCGGGATTCTGATAGCGCCGGATGCCGGCTTCCAGCGAGTCCAGCAGCGCCTGCAACCGGTCGATGCGGAAGAACGTGTCCAGCGCGGCCGTCAGCCTGTCCGGCTGGCGCAACAAAGTGCCGGTGGAGATCCCCAGGTAGCCGATCTCGGTGCGGATCGTCTTCCACTGGCCGATGTAGGCATCGGGCGCCCCCTGGCTCACCCACTCCTCTGGCCGGACCTGCTCCAGCAGCGGCTTCAGCCGCTCTACGCTCCCGGCCAGCGCGCTGATGTTCTTGCGGATCTCCCACTCCGGCGCCACGCCACCGGCCTGGGCGCCGAGTCGCAGTGACAGCAGCAGCAGCGAGGCGGCGAACCGGCCGAGGATTGAGCGCATGGATGGGTACACCTTTCAGATTCAGTGTCGCACGGACGGGTGTGGAGCCGCCTTACGGACCCGGCGGCGGGGGCGGGCCATCCGGCGGTGGCGGCGGTGGTGGAGGCGTCGAGGGCCCGGTGTCGCCCGGCATACCGCCTCCGGTCCCGCCGGCGGGCGGAGCGGGGCCGCCGCCCGGCGTCCCGCGCGGCGACTGGTAGACGACGGTGTACAGCGCATCGGCCACCGCTCGCAGGGCCGAGCGAACCACCGATTCACGGTCCAGCTTCTTCTGCGCCAGCGGCTGGTCCTTGAACACACGCACCCATTCACCCGGGTTCAGCAGCCTGCCTTCTCCGCGCGGCAGCCACTTGTGCTGGACGGCCACTTGGCCTTCGTCCACCACCACCAGCGTGGCTTCGTTGTCGCCATCGACCTCAACATCGAAGACCGTGCCGCGCACCGAGATCACCGCGGTCGGCGTATCCACCCGCTTGTTGTTGGGCTGGCCGTTCAGCTTCTGGATCCGGAACTTGATCCGGCCCAGCCACACGTCCACCAGGTGCTTCCAATCGCCAGGGTTGTCGCGGAACGTGGCCCGCGAGTTCGGGTAGACCTCGAAAGTGCTGCCGTCGGAGAGCTGGAAGCTGGCGAACCCGTCGGGTCCGGTGGTGACCATCTGCCGGGGTTGGACCTGATCGCCTGCCTGCAACGCCCAAGGGACAGAGTCGCGCATGACCGACACCTGGCCGGTCAGGGCGATGACCTTGGCGCCGCCCGAGCTATCCAGTGGCAGGGTCTGGGCCGAACACACTCCCAGCATGGCCACTGCCAGCAGCCAAACCGCCATGCTCGTAACCTTGCCCTTGGGCATACTCAACCCTTTGCCGCCGATCCTAACGGACACCTCGGCGCCCGGACACTGAGTCCAACACCTAAGTCTACACCAAAATTGCATTGCAAGTTCCACGCCAAGAAAGATTTTCTAAGAAAATGCAGGCGATTACCCGAGCGACAGCGGCCCCGGACGATATACAATGGACTCAGAGGATGTGTCAGGGCGCCACAGTACGGTTAACCTCGATGCCAGCCACCCTCCTGGTGGCCGCCCTTTGCCTGGGCGCGATTGCTTCGGCGCAGGCGCCGTCGGGCTTGCGGCCCGACTGGAGGCACATCGGGAACTCGGCCGTGGATCTGGCCCTGGCTTCGCCTGCCTCCGGGCCGGTGGAGCGGGTCTGGTTCTCCGCCGATACCGGGTCGCTGGTGGTCCGCACGCGCTCGGGCCGCGTCTTCGAGACCCAGGACGGTGAAGGCTGGGCCGCGGTCGCCGCGGCGCCTCCCGATCCAGGCGCCGCCGAGGCTCCGCTGCCCGAAGCCGACGCCAGAATCAGAGCTAACCCCCTCAATTCCAGCCGGTTATACGCCTTCGGGCGGCAGGTCTACCGCTCTGACGACGGCGGGGTTACCTGGGCCAACCTGACGGCCTGGGAGCGCGAATCGATCATCGGCGGGGGAATCAGGGATCTGGCCGTCTCACCGCGGAACCCCGACGAGGTAGTTGTCGCCAACGACTTCGGCATATGGCGGTCGCTCGATGGCGGTCTGTCCTGGACCGGGTTGAACGATGCGCTGCCCAACCTGGCCATCCGGCGGCTGGTGGGCCTGCCGGGCGGCAGCCGCGGAGTCCGGATCCTGGCGGGTGGCGCCGGCGCGCTGGAGTGGTCCCCGGGAGAGAAGCAGGCCTGGAAGCCGGTCCGGGAATCCCAGCTCGAGCAGGAGACAGCCGCCCGGCGCGGGCTGTCGGCTCTGCTCGGCGTCGAGATAACGGCGGTGGCGATGGCGGGCGAGTTCATTTACGCGGGCGCGGCCGGCGGGCAGTTGTGGGTCTCACCCGATCGCGGGCGGAGCTGGCGCCGGGATGAGGCGGCCCGCGGTCCGGTGGAAGCCATCTATGTGGATGCGCAGGAGCCCCGGCTGGCGCTGGCGGCCCTGGGCGCCGATCCGCGCCGGGCCGGTGGCGCTCGCGTGCTGCGGACCACCAATGCGGGCCTGTTCTGGGATGACTTGACCGCCAACCTCGGCGACGCCGCCGCCAGCGGCATCACCGCCGACCGGGCCAGCGGCGCCGTCTACGTGGCCACCGATCGCGGCGTCTTCTTTACCCGCACCGATCTGAACGCGCCGGGCCCGGCCACAAGCTGGACGCCCCTGAGCGACAACCTGCCCGCGGCCCCGGCCAGGGACGTGAGGCTGGACGCGGACGGCAACCAACTGTTTGTCGCGCTGGAAGGCTACGGCGTTTACGCCGCCATGGCCCCGCACCGGCTGGGAAGTTTCAGGCTGGTCAACGCCGCCGATTTCAGCCAGCGTCCGGCCGCGCCCGGCTCGCTGCTCAGCGTGCTGGGTGGCCGGCTCCGCACGGCACGGGCCGGCGAACTCAATGTTCCCGTGCTGGCCGCCTCCGCCACCGAATCCCAGATCCAGGTCCCATTCGAGGTCGGCGGCGATTCGCTGTCGCTGGCGCTGAACGCCGGCCAGGTCAGCGTCACCCTCGGCTTGCCGCTGGAGAGCGTTTCACCGGCCATCTTCATCGACCGCGATGGCACGCCCCTGCTGCTGAACGCCGATAGCGGAGTGCTGCTGGACGCGATGAGTCCGGCCCGCTCCAACGGCCGGCTTCAGATCCTGGCCGCCGGGTTGGGTCGCGTCCGCCCGGCCTGGCCCACCGGCCTGCCGGCGCCGCTCGAGGACCCGCCCCAAGTGATCGCCCCGGTCCGCGCCTACCTGGACCGCGTTCCCGTCGAGGTAACCCGCGCCACGCTGGCCCCCGGCTACGTCGGCTTCTACCTCATCGAGGTGCAGTTGCCGGAGATCGTCAACTCCGGCCCCGCCGAGCTTTACCTGGAGAGCGAGCGCAGGCAGAGCAACCGCGTGCGGGTGTACCTCGATCCATAACGGCCAGCGTAATGCCTCAGAAGGTGTGAAAAAATGCACCAAACCATTTTTGCCACATCATGTTTTCATGGAGTTACGCTGTGGAAATGTCACCGATTCGACATTTTTTCATCTCGCGGCGTAGTGTAGTGTTCAACAAATAACTGGACAAGATGTCCAGAGCTTTGAGCAAAGCGCGGGAGCCAGCGGCTGGCGTGGGGATCCGCAAGCAACTGCCGCCCCCTTCCACCTTAGCGCGGGGATGCTCGGCCAGATAGCGGTTCCGATCCGCTCGCAGCCGCTCGAGGCGCGCCTGTTTGTCCGTGCGTGAGGCGGCGAGTTGTTCGGCCCGGAGTGGATTCCGCCGCAGGACATAACGCAGGCCTTCCTGCTGGACCTCGCACACCGCGGCATCAAACAAATCCATCTGCAGCACGCCGGCTTCGAGCAACAAGCCGATGACGATCTGTTTCTTGCCTTTCTTGCCGTCCCGGTCGTAGCCGTAGGCGCCGCAGGCATTCTGTTCCCCTTCCAGGTAACTGCTGGTCACGTCGTAGAGAAACAACTCCGGTTTGTGCTGCCCTCGCCGTGCGGCAAACAGCCGCTGCTCGATCGCCGGCTGGTGGTCGCTCAGCCAGGTGAGATTGGCGTAGAGATCGTTCTCGTCGAAACCGCGCCGGATGCCGAGCACATCGCAGGCGGCATGGACTTGCGCCAGCCGCACGCCGGACAAGCCAGAACCCTGATCCAGCACCCGAGCCAGGACCTGCCACAAGGCGAGTTGGCCGGCGAATGCGTGGCCGAGGGCCTTGTCGATGCCCAGCATAGCCCACCGCGGCTGGTAGGCCCCCCCAGCTCAGGGCGGGGCAACGGAAGGCCGCGGCACGTCTCCACCGTGCTGTCCTGGTCCGGGCAGGGAAAGACCCGGCTGCGCTCGTTGCCGGCCGGCGAGCGCGCCCGCTTCCGCCGCTGGACGGAAAACTATCGCCGCTTCCGCCAGGCCCGCGCTGCCCTGGTCAAGCTTCAGCGGCGCATGCTCGCCACCATCGACCAACTGGAAAAGGCACTGCGACTGCCGCCGCCCCCAGCCGCCCGCCAGCGGAGGAAATGATGGACCTGCTGGCCTTCCAATACGACCGCGGCTTCCTGTTGGACGCCCTGCGCCACGGCGAGCTCGACTATCTGGAGCACGTCTCCGCGGCCGCCGAGGCCGACTTCTTCCGCCACCTCATCCGGCGCGACGTCCTGAACCGCCTGGCCGAGCGCTATCCTACTGTTTGCCTGCCATCCCCGGTCTCCGCCGCCCCGCACTCCTGCGGAACCGGCCCCGCTTGTCTCTTCACCTACTTTGACCGGCCCTCCTCTGATCCGTCCGGCCCCTTTCTTCGCCCTGCTATCCGAACCCGCCCACACGCCAAACCGCTCCAGCCTCTTCTCCCCAATTCCGGCTCTGCTGCGTTCAACCGCACCCGCGCACCGCCTGAACCCTTCCCCAGTGTCTGAATCGCAAGTTCATGGTCGTATGCTACCCCAGGTGGGGGCGGGGCGGTGTATAATTGTTGGCGCGTAACTGGGAGGGGCGACTGGAGGTGATCCCCATGAGCGCGCTCTTCGGCGAAAAAGTGACGCTGGCTCAGGCCAACGGCCCCGGGGTGGAACTGGTGGTCTGGGGCGACGAGTGGTACGCCACCTACGAGACCCTTTCCGGCTACTCGGCAGTTTACGACGATGAGCTGGGCCTGTTCTGCTACGCCCGCGTGGCGGGGGGCCAGTTCGAATCCACCAAGGTCGCGGTCAGCGAGTCTCCCCCGGCCGGCGCCGAAGCCCATGCCCGCGAATCCGACGCGGTCCGAATGGCCAAAGTGACCGAGCTGGAGGCGAGACGAGCTTCTCGCGGCCCAACCGGTGTCGATACCTGACACCAGCACAGGGAGGACAACCAATGAGCGTAATCTTTGGCGAGATCTTGACATTCATCCAGGAAAAAGGCTCCGAGGTGAAGCTCAAAGTCTCCGGCGACGAGTTCTGCGCCCGCTACGAAGATCCGGCCGGCTACACGGCCGTTTATGACTACTCGCTCGGCGAGTTCTGTTACGCCCGGCTCGAAGGCACACGCCTGCGATCGACCGGCGTTTCGCTGGACCAGCCTTCGCCGGCCGGCCTCGTCCGGCACTTGCAGGAATCGGAGGCGATGCGCAGCGCCAGGACCGAAGGGCGCCGGCTGGCCGGCCTGCCGCCAGGTGCGGCGAGCGCCGACACGGTCGTCCGCACCCTCGGCCCCAACCAGGGACTGCTGGAGGGGCGCCAGCTCAGCACCGGTCAAGTGCGCGGGCTGACCATCCTCGTGGAGTTTCAGGACGTGGCGACCAGCGTCACTGCCGCCGATGTGAGCGAGATGCTCAACGGCGACAACTACACCGGCAACGGGAACATCTGCTCGGTGCGTGAGTATTACCGCCGCGTCTCCAGCGGAAAACTCGACTACGCCAACGTGGTCGTCGGTCCCTACCGGCTGAGCCGCAACCTCCACTACTACGCGCAGAACCTGCTGGTCGGGGAAGCGCTTCAGCTTGCGGTCGCCGCCGGCATCGACCTGACCCAGTTCGATTCGCGCCAGGAAGGCATCATCGACGCGCTCAGCATCATGTACGCGGGGCGGACCCAGTATCTGGGCGAGCTGTGGCCCCACAACTCCTTCCTGGGGCTCCAGGTGGGCAACCTGCGCACTGAGCTCTACATGCTCACCAGCCTGGGACGCACCGCCGCCGATCTGAGCATCGGCACCTTCTGCCACGAGAGCGGCCACCTGTTGTGCCGCTTCCCCGATCTGTACGACTACGGCCAGCGCGACGGCGACAACGTCCGCAGCGCTGGCATCGGCGTCTACTGTCTGATGGGCTCAGGCAACCATCTTGACTCCGGCCGCAGCCCCTCGCCGGTGTGCGGGTACCTCCGCGACCTGGCCGGTTGGTGCGACAACGTCATTGATCTGAATGCTCCCCGCGAGTGCGAAGCCCGCCACGGCGACTACGCCACCCTGATCCGGTATCCCACCAGCAAGCCCAATGAGTACTTCGTCGTCGAGAACAGGGCCAAGATGGACCTCGATCGCGGTCTGCCTGCGAGCGGGCTGGCCATCTACCACTGCGACATCTTCGGCTCCAACGAGTGGCAGGAGGGCTCGGCCAGGCGGCACTACCAGTGCGCACTGTTGCAGGCCGACGGCCACCGGGACCTGGAGATGAACGGGAATCTCGGCGACGGCAGCGACCTGTTCGGCGCCGTCCAGGGGCTGGCGCTCTCCAGCGAGTCCACTCCGAACACCCGCGAGTGGGACGGCCGCGAGTCGGGCCTGGTGATCTCGGACATCGAGGCGCCCGACCCGGTCATCAAGTTCAAGGCGGGTCAGGCCGCCGCCTCGCGCTCGGTCGCGGCCGAAGCCGCGCCGATGCTTGCCATCCCCGACAACTCGCCCGCCGGCGTAGCCAGCACGCTGGCCATCGCCGCCTCGGGGATCGTCAGCCGCATCAAGGTGGACGTCGAGATCACCCACACCTACGTCGGCGATCTGCGCGTCGAGCTGCTCTCGCCCAGCGGCCGCCGCGCACTGCTCCACGCCCGGCGCGGCGGCGCTCAGGACGATCTCATCGCCAGCTACGACTCAGCCTCGCCCGGCGGTCTGCGCTCGATGGCAGGCCAGCCGATGCAAGGCAACTGGACACTCCGTGTCTCCGACCTGGAAGCCGCGGACACCGGCACGCTGCGGAAGTGGCGGATCGAGATCACTTCGGCCGCCGTCGGCGTGGCCCCGCCGCCGGCGACGACGGCTACGGGCTGAGTGGGACCGGCGCCGGGCCGAAGCCCGGCGGCAGCCCGAAAGGGCTGCCCCACGGAGGTTGTAGAGATGCGATCATGTGACATCACCCGGCGGGCCTTCACGGGTTCGCTGGCCGCGACCGTTCTCCACGCCGCCGATGACGGCTGGGTGGAGCTGTTCAACGGGCGGAACCTGGAGGGCTGGCGCGCCGGCGAGAACAAGGGCTCGTGGAAAGTCGTGGACGGCCAGATCTCGGCCGACGGGCCGCGGTCGCACCTGTTCTACTCCGGGCCCGTGCGTGGCGCCAACTTCCGCAACTTCGAGCTGGAAGTGGAAGCCATGGCGCAGCCGGCCTGCAATTCCGGGATCTACTTCCACACCGCCTTTCAGGAGAAGGGCTGGCCGCAGAAGGGCTTCGAGGTCCAGATCAACAACACGGCCACCGGGGAAGGGGACTACCGCGAGCGGAGGAAGACAGGCTCGCTGTATGGGGTCCGCAACGTTTACAAGCAACTGGTTGCCGACGGCGAGTGGTTCAAGATCCAGGTCGCGGTGCGCGGCAAGAACGTGCAGGTGCGGTTGAACGGAATGCTGCTGGTAGACTTCCACGAGCCGGCGCCGCCGGTCATCGCCGAGGGCAGCGAGCGCGGGCGGTTCCTCGACCGCGGCACCTTCGCGCTTCAGGGCCACGACGCCGGCTCGAAGGCGCGCTTCCGCCGCATCCGCGTCCGGCCGCTGCCGGACGAGCTCCCTGACGCCGGGGCCGCAGCGCCGGCGGTGGACGATGTGTACCGCCAGATACTCACCCTGGGCGCGCGGAATTACCCGATGGTGGATTATCACGTTCACGTGAGGGGCGCATTCACCCTGGAGGAGGCGCTGGCCCGGTCGCGGCGCGACGGCATTCAGTACGGGATCGCGGTGAACTGCGGCAAGGGCTTCCCGGTGCAGGACGACGAGGGCGCGCGGAAATTTGTCGAGAGTCTCAAGGGGCAGCCGGTCTTTGTGGCCATGCAGGCCGAGGGGCGCGAGTGGGTAGAGATGTTCTCGCGCCAGACGGTCGCCCTCTTCGACTACGTCTTTACCGATTCGATGACCTGGACCGACAACAAGGGGCGGCGCATGCGGCTTTGGATGCCGGCCGAGGTGGGCGAGATCACCGATCCGCAGGAGTTTATGGACACCCTGGTGGCGCGGACGGTCGGGATACTGGAGCGGGAGCCGATTGACATCTATGTGAACCCCACGTTCCTGCCTGACCCGCTGGCGAAGGACTACGACCGCCTCTGGACCGAGGAGCGCATGAAGAAGGTGACCGACGCCCTGGTGCGCAACGGCGTCGCCATCGAGATCAACAACCGGTACCGGCTGCCCAGCGCAGCCTTTCTGCGGATGGCCAGGGATTTCGGCTGCAAATTTGCGTTCGGATCGAACAACGGCGGGCGCGACGACCTGCGCCGCTGCGAGTATGGCATCGAGATGGTGCGGGAGTGCAAGTTGCGGTGGCAGGACTTCTTCGTGCCGGGCGTGTGGGGACCGAGGGCCGTCGAGCGCAAGGGCGGCGCGCTGCGCGCCTGAAGTGCGCCCGCTCAGACGGCTTCCATCGTCGATGGCGGCTTCGGTGTGATGTTGCAGGTCACGCTGACCACGCCGGGGACCTCAGTGGTGATCCTGTGGGCCAGCTTCTGCTGGAGCCGCGGGGAGAGCCACACCGGCGTGGCGGTTCGCGCATCGACGCTCTGCCAGCAGCGGACTTCAATCTGCCTCCCGTAGTCCCGCTTGCCGCCGCGCATGCCCGGAAACCGGTCCTGGTGCAGGATCGCCATGTACTGGAAGGCCGGAGTGCGCTTCAGCTCCGCCTCGACGATGGCGGTCGCCTGGCGCACCAGGCCGACGGTCTCCGGATTGGCCTCGCCGACGACCCTGGCGGCGAGAGCCGGTCCCGGGAAGGGCATCCGGTTGTAGACGGACTTTGGCAAGCCGAGCGCGCGGGCAACCTTGCGGGCGCCATCCTTGCGAAGCTGCACCAGCGGTTCGATGACGGTGTAGCCAAACGCCCGTCGCGGGTCGATGCCCAACTGCTCCAGGACATTGTGCTGCCTCTTGATGCCCGCGACCGTTTCCTCCACGTCGGTGAGGATGGTCCCTTGCAGCAAGTACCGCGCGCCGCTCTTCTTGACCAGACGGCGAAAGACCTTGGCGTAGAACGTCTGGGTTATAGCTTCCCTCTTCTGTTCGGGATCGAGGAGTCCTTTCAGCGCCCGAAAGAACTCCTTCTGGGCGGGCACGATCTCCACCGTGATGCCGAACTTGGCAAACAACTCGGCCACCGCCTGGGGCTCATCCTGCCGCATCAGGCCGTTGTCGATGAAGTAGGTTTTCAACCGCTCACCCAGCGCCCGGTGGCCGAGCATGGTGACGGTGGAGGAATCGACTCCGCCGGAGAGAGCGGTGACGGCGCAGCCGTCTCCAACGGTCTCCGCTATTTCGCTGACCTTGTCCTTGATGAACTGCCTGGCGTTCAGCGTGAGGGCTTTCAGCTCTGTGATAGGCATTGCGATGCTCCGTTTCAATCCAAAGAACAATCCACGCAAAGGCTGTCTCTCGGACGTCCGATCGCTTCGGCCAGATCCTCGATGGTGTTGTACTCCAGGCCTTCGACGCCCAAGAACTTCACCCTGTCCTCTATGGCCGGGATCCGGCCGGCCAACACCTCTCCCTTCGTCGTTGTCTTGCCCCAGCGGCAGTGCGAGCGCAGCTCGGGGTTGGAAATCCGGAAGTGGATCTCCTTTACGCCCGCCTGCCTCAGCTTGGGACCCAGGTCCGTCTGAGCCTGCGTTCCCCGGACGATCGAGTCGTCACAGACGGCCACCACCTTGCCGCGGCAATCCTCGCCGCTGGCCAGCAGCTTGATTCGCGCCTCGCGGTCACGCAGCTTCGGGTCGCGCGGTATGAAGCTCCTTCCGGCGTAAGGATACTTGATCAGCAGCTCATCGTAGAGAGGGATTCTGGCGATGTTGCCGGCCATCATCTGCCGGCAGAACTCCTGGTGGTAGCCGATGGCGTGGAACCGGCCCGAATCCGGGACGGGAATCACAACGTCGGCAATGAAGCCCTTGTAAATGTCGCGGCGGGCCAGGGCGGCGCCGAGCCGCTTGCGGACCAGCGAGGCGGGAACATTCTCGAAGACGTCGTTGGGAAAGCCGGTATAGACCCAGTAGAAGCTGCACACCTGCACGGGGCAGGCCGGCGTCCGGCCCTTGGACACGCACTCGCCGTTCTTCAGCAGCACGATCTCTCCCGGATCGAGGTCCCGGACCCGCCTGAATCCCAGGTTGGCGAAGCCTCCCGACTCGGAGGCAACGGCGACCGCTCCCTGTTTCACGCCGATGGTGAGCGGCCAATGGCCGCTGGCGCAGCGGACGGCGTAGACCCCTTCTTCGGTCAGGAGGAGCAGGGAGAAGGCGCCTTCGACTTCTTTCGCCATCTTCTGAATCCCGTCCACAACGTCGCTGCCCTGGGCGACCAGCGTGGTGATGATCTCGATCTCGTCTTCGCGGGTAAAGATGTGGCCGAAACTCTTGAAGCGCTCCACCAGGCCCCGCAGGTTGGTGAGGTTGCCGGAGAAGCAGCAGGAGAGCTTGCCGAGCCTGGAATCGGAAAAGTGAGGCTCTCGGACCGAGCCGCAGTAGCCGATTCCCTCGGTTCCCGACAGCCCCTCCAGGTCCCTGCTGAACGTGACGCGAAAGAGCCCCCGGTGCGTGCGGATGGAGAAGTGTCCGCGGGCATAGGTGGACAGGCCCGAGTACTCCTCGCCGAGGTGCTGATGGTAGAAGGTGCCGAGGAAGAGGTCCTCGAGAAATTCGGCCTTGTATTGAGCGGGATCGATGCTCAGGGCAAACAGGCCCGGCATGTCAAACCTCCTCCACTACAGAAACCATTTGCTCTCCGCGTGGACCGCGTCGCCGAAGCGGCGCATGAACTCCATCTCGTCGCCAGCGAGCGAGCCGCGGCGGACGGCGGCCAGGTTCTCTTCCAGTTGCGCGCGATTGCGCGGGGCCGTCAGGCACACGTGCACGTTGGGGTTGGTGAGCACGAACCGGTAGCAGTCCCCGGCGGAAGGCTGCTGCTCACCTGCGGGCCAGCGGCGCGGCCGCTTCAGCAGCTTGCCCCAGCGGGTGGCCGTGTAGCTGACCACCCCCGGTTCCGACGCCGCCAAGTGCGGGAAGATCTCCTGCTTGGCGCCGCGGTGGGCGGCGTTGTAGCGCATCATGATCACGTCGAGCTTCCCCTGGCGCATCAGCTCGGCCGCGTAGCCTCGCGCGTGGGTCGAGATGCCGATGGCGCGGATCTTGCCCTCTTCCTTGGCGCGCTGGAGCACCTCCAGCGTGCGCTCGGAGAGCTTCCCGGCGCCGACCCACAGGATCTGGAACACGTCGATGTAGTCGGTGCGCAGTCGGCGCCGGCAGCTTTCCAGGCCGCGCTTCACCATCCACGGGCCGAGGTTGCCGACGCCGGTCGCCACCACGTACTTCTCGCGGTGGGCGGGCAGAATGTCGCGCAGCACGCGGGTCATGTGCTGGTCCCAGTAGTACCAGAAGAAGTAGTTCATGCCGGCTTCGACGCCCGCCCGCAGCGTCGCGTCGCCGGGCCAGTAGGAACCGCTCAGGCCCAGCCGGAATACCGGCCGCCTGGTGCGGCCCAGTGTGGCGTCCAGAAAGGAGTCGCTCATGGCTCGCTACCGCGAATTCATATCATACTCGGAGACGGCGGCGGCGTCACCAGGAGCTGGGACCTGAAGCAAACCGTCAGCTTGAGGATCCCCTTCGACAAGCGGCCGTTTCCCAAGGCTGCTAGGCCGATCTCCCGATTCAAAACCCGCAACCGCGGAACTCGGTGATCGTCGAAGGGAAGAAACAGGGCGTCCTGACTCTGCCCTCGTCGCTTGAGACCACTGGCGTCACCTACGCCCTGTCTTACGAGTTCCGGCCACTACTGGGCAAGAAGGACACCAAAGTGGACGACCCGTGCAAGAAGTCCGGCTCCATCATCGGCTGCCAGAACCAGAGCCTCGGGGAGGCGGTCTCGATCGTGGGCCCGCCGTTCTTCCTGCGCTATCAGAGTGACCGCATGCCGGGCAGCCTCGATGTGCAGCCCTCCTGGACCGCGCGGGCCTTCGGGAACGGCAACGCCACCTCGATCGAGCGCGACAGCGCCGGCCGGCCTGCCGCCATCGCCGGGCCCTACGGGCAGCGAACTACCCTCGCGTTGGACAGTGACGGCAACCTCAACCAGATCACCAACCCGAATGGCGAGACCGTGCGGTTAACCTACGCCAACGGAGGCCTGCTGTCCAAAACCCTGGCGGAGCGAACCACCCAGTATCGGTACGACGTCATTGGCAATCTCCTG
>JBBTDS010000785.1:20543-22790 GCA_038060875.1 Acidobacteriota bacterium
AATGGCGCGCTGGTGCAGTCCTTCCTCTACCAGGACCGCCTCAAGCCCATCGTCGAGCTGGACGGCAATAACAGCGTCGTCAGCCGGTTCATTTACGCCGGCCGGAGCAACGTACCGGATTACATGGTTAAGGACGGTGTGGCCTACCGCTTCATCACCGACCAACTGGGAAGCCCCCGGCTGCTGGTGGACACCAGCAGCGGTCAGCTCGCGCAGCGCCTGGACTACGGCGTGTTTGGCAACGTGATCGCCGACACCAACCCGGGTTTCCAGCCCTTCGGCTTCGCCGGCGGACTCTATGACCGCGACACGAAGCTGGTCCGCTTCGGCGAGCGCGACTACGACGCCGAAACAGGACGCTGGACCGCCAAGGATCCTCTCCTGTTCGCCGGCGACCAGGCGAACCTGTACGCCTATGTGGGCAACGATCCCGTCAACCGCACCGATCCTTCCGGCACCTGGTCAGTGGGATTCAATTTCTACGCCGGCATCGGCGGTGGCGTCACCAAACTCCTCAAGGAAAGGCCGGAGTCAAAGTCATCTTCCCCATCTTCGGGAAATAACGTGGCTTCAACGATCGAAAGCCGTGAACACGGTCAATCTGACGTTGGTCCGGGCGGGGCAGAGGCGCTGCCGCTCGTCGATGCCGCCTTCCCCATGTTTCACATCCACCCCCATGCGCGGTTCGCCCGCGGCGGTCATTGCCAGCGACGGCAGTCTCAGTGTTTCGTCCGTGATCCGGACCGCAGACCAGTTGGCCGCGGAAGTGCACTCGCGATCGCAGAAGCGGCTGTTATCGGTCAGCGTGGTCTTGGTGCTGGCGGCGAACCCCCAGCGTCCAGTTGCCGCGGTTAGTGCAGTCGCTGTCGCACACCGCGTATTGGTGACGTGTGCCCAGTTCCTCGTACGGCCCGGCAAGCGGGATGTGCGGGCGTCCCCCCGCATCCAGCGCCAGGTTTACGTGCCACACCCGTTGGCCAAGCTCGAGATAGCGCCAGTTCGAGCTTCCGCCGCAATCCGCCGCGCAGTAGGCGTAGAACGCCGGGAAATGCCCGTTCGCGTCTCCCACGGTGGCGCGGTAAGCCACGTGCACGCCCCCGGCTTCATCCACACCCACGCTGGCGCCTTGCGTCGGAAAAGCCTCCCCGTCGCTTTCGCGTGTGAACGGCAGAATGAACTCGCTATCGCCGGCGGCGACGAAACCGCCCCAGTAAAACGGATGGGTGCTGAGGTGTTGTGCGCGGCTCGCCCGCAACAGCCCGAGGCTGGCCCGCCGCACGGAATCGGCCGATCCGCGGTTCGCCAGCAAGCGGGCCTCGTACAGCCGGCGCATCCATTGCCGGGCCGCTTCGTCCTGCACCGGCCACAGGCTCATGACCACCGTCCGTGCCCGCGCCAGTTGAAAGGCGCGCCGCGGAGGTCTCCCATCTCCTGAACGACCAGCGACAGATTATTCAGCGAGGCCGCGACCAGAAAATGTTCCGCCCCGAGGCGTCGCTCGCGGATGGCCAGCGCTCGCTCATGCAGGCGCCTGGCTTGCTCGTATTCCTTCAGTTGCCAGCACGCCACCGCCAAGTCGCTGAGGTCTTGGGCTACGGAGAGCGAGTCCGGACCGAGCGCCTTCTCGTGCACGGCCAGCGCTTGGGCAAACAACTCCTTCGCCCCAGCGAGGTCGCCAATGAGGCTCTTGGCCACCGCGGGATGCTCCGGCCCCAGGATTGTTTCCTTAATCCGAATGGCGTGTTCGGCCGCTCTTCGAGCTTCCGGGTCGGCCGCCTTGAACAGCCGCGCCGCGCCTTCTTCGGCGCCCCGCAGCAACGGTGGCGCGTAACGGGGCGGCTCGATGCGTGCCAGCTCCAGCAGTACTGGTTGCGCCAAGGGCAGTGTGCTGGCGGTCTGAGACGGTTCGCGGGGCGGGCCGTGCAGCGGCGGGGATCCGGGAGGCCGCAGGGGCCGGAGCCAGATCGTCCATAGGCCGGCTGCCACCCCGACCACCACCACCACCGCCGCCGCCCAGCGCCACCTCGGTTCGCTAAGGCGCCACGCCCCTTCGTGACAATCTTTCGAACCTCCTCTCTCACTTTTTTCCAGGCGCGGGACTTCCGCGCCCGTACCACCTCGGAAGTCAGTTGCAGCCGCTCCGCGATCTGGCCCGGCTTGAGATCTTCCACCAGAGTCATGAGAAGGACTTGGCGGTCCTGCGGCGCCAAGGTCTTCAGCGCCCGGCGGACCAGATGCCGGCGCTAG
>JBBTDS010000786.1:0-1451 GCA_038060875.1 Acidobacteriota bacterium
CCAACTGATTTTTGGCCCACCGGTTGCGGCGACGAGGCTTTCCTGCGGCTGCGGTGGCTCTGAGCGCCGCAACCGGCAGGCTAAAAATCCTCTGAGTTAGGCGCACGGAGACGGCGCATGAGAATCGTTGACGGGTGGAAAGGGCTCGTGGACTTTGAAGTCGACATTAGCGTGATTCGATTGATAGAAAATGCCCTAATTGTCGATTTCAAACGTCTCAGTCGAGCTTACTCCACGCCACTCTCGCTCAGCGACGACGATACCATCGCGTGGGTCGCACTCATGCGCCACTATGGTGCCCCAACCCGCTTCCTGGATTTTACCTACTCCTTGTTTATCGCGGCCTACTTTGCCGCCGAGGCGGAGAGAGGTCAACCAGTCGTATGGGCGGTGAACAAATCATGGCTTGGGAAGCAGTGCATGCATGTCGTGTCGGCTGCCTACAGCAAACATGACGCTGACAAGCTCTTGGAGGCCTGGGGAAACCGAGAAGGGTGGGTATTCGACAAGCTCTTCTTGACCCCCAAACCGCCCGTTCGTTGCGTATGGCCGGTCAGTCCGTTCGCATTCAACGACAGGCTGGCGGCGCAACAGGGGCTCTTTCTCTGCGCTAACGATGTCGCCGTCCCCTTTCACGAAACCCTTGAAGCGCTTCCAGACAGTCGCGACAACGTGTTGGCGATTCAGACTAAGGACAATACCGCTCGATGCGAGGTTCTTCGCAAGCTCTACCGGACTCGCACCAGCCGCGAAACGCTGTTGCCCGGATTCCAAGGATTTGCGGAGTCCCTTCGTTTGAGGATCCCAGTAATCCTCAGACTTGAGGAGATCAGGAAGGGAGGCGCGAGGTTGGGCCCCAACGTCACCGGGGTCTAGTTGCAGCTCGGGCGCCCGTTAGACATCAGGAAGGGATGATGAAGTGGAGCGGCGAGAAACTATCGGCGATCTTCAAAGACATGGCGCTCACCCTGTTCGTCGACCCATCGCGCATTCCCTCATCAGAAGCCGCCCACGCCGCCTTGCTGCTGGTCCACGTCGCATGGAATCGCGAGGTCGGTGGGGAGCTCCAGGATCGGTACCAGCAAGTGCTCGGTGTTTTTGAGCGCTCCTGTGCGAATCTCTGGAGCGAGCTTCGGTCCGAGGACTGCGAGGCTCTGATCGAGGAGTTGCGACTCTTGAAGCGCCAGCGCTATCCCGAGGACCGGCGTCGCGTTTTGGTCTGCGGCATGAAGGGGGAGAACGTGCACGTTGAATGGACAGAAGCGGAGGCCTAACTGGGCGCTGCAAGCGACGGCCAAAAGCGGGCGGCGCCTGAGCGCCCGAGTCGTTAGGCACCGCTCGACCAACCGAAGGACCGGCCTGGTTGTCCCCAGGCTGACAGGCTGATGGTGGGCTTCTTTGATAAGCAGCGGTCGTTGGGGCAGTGCACCACGGCGGCTAGAATGAAAAGA
>JBBTDS010000787.1:0-4154 GCA_038060875.1 Acidobacteriota bacterium
CCATGCAAGTCATTTTGAGAGAAGACGTGGAGAAACTGGGCGCCCGCGGCCAGGTGGTAAACGTCGCCAACGGCTACGCCCGCAATTACCTGCTGCCCAAGCGCCTGGCCGTGGCCGCCACCGCCGCCAACAAGAAGCTGATCGAGCAGGAGCGGCTGGCCGGCCTGCGCCACGAGGCCAGGGAGCAGGCCGACGCCCAGGATCTGGCCAAGCTGATGACCGGCGTGACGGTCACGCTAGCCCAGAAGGCCGGCGAGCACGATCAACTGTTCGGCTCGGTCACCGCCAAGGACATCACCGAGGCGCTGGCCGGTCAGAAGTACGAGATCGACCGCCGCAAGATCCATCTCGAGGATCCTATCAAGCAGCTTGGCGAGTACAAGGTTCCCATCCGCTTGCACCATGACGTCACTGTCGAGATCACCGTGCAGGTGGTGAAGGAGGAGTAGCTCCGCCCGGCGCCCACCACCCACGATCCACAACCCACAACCCTCTCCGTGTGGTCCAATGGCTTCATGCCGGGTTTCTTTGACCTCAGCGGCCAGACGGCCATCGTGACCGGGGCGGCCCGCGGCATCGGCCAAGCCATCGCCGGCCGGCTGGCGCGCGCCGGCGCCGCGGTCGCCATCGCCGACATCGACCAGGAGGGCGCCCGCCGCGCGGCTGAAGCGATCCAGGGCGCGGGCGCCGGGCAGGCGTTCCCGGTCTTCCTCGACGTCACCCGGGTCGGTTCGGTTGCGAGCGCCGTCCAGGAGGTGCTGGCCCGCACCGGACGCATCGACATCCTCGTCAACAACGCCGGCATCGCCGGCAAGGCGGCACCGCTCGCCGAGCAGAGCGAAGAAGACTGGCAGCGCATCATCGCCATCAACATGACGGGGGTGTTTCATTGCTGCCGCGCCGTCATCGGCCACATGCGCGAGCGCAAGTACGGCCGCATCGTCAACATCGCCTCGATCGCCGGCAAGGAAGGCAATCCCAACATGACCGCCTACTCGGCCACCAAGGCGGGCGTGATCGGATTCACCAAGGCGCTGGCCAAGGAGGTGGCGCAGGAGGGCATCTGCGTGAACGCCGTCACCCCGGCGGTGGTGCGCACGCCGATCCTGGAGCAGTTGACGCCGGCCCAGGTCGAGTACATGACCTCGCGGATCCCCATGCGCCGCACCGGCGAGCCGGAGGAGATCGCCGCCGTGGTGCACTTCCTGGCCAGCCCGGACTGCTCGTTTGTCACCGGCCAGGTCTACGACGCCAGCGGCGGCCGGGCGACCTACTGAGCGGCTGGCGCGCCCCTCAGCGGATCTTGTAGCTGATCGACATGCCGTCGCCCTTCTCCTCCGACGCCCGGATGATCACCGTGTCGTAGTCAGGGCTCGTCTGGACGTAGCTCAGAAAGTCGGCCATCGCTTTCGCGGACTTGATTACGTTGTCGGCGACCACCACCGCGCCCGGCTTCAGCTTGGGCTCGATCGCCTTCAGGTACTTCAAGTAATCCCGCTTGCTCGCGTCGATGAAGATGTAATCGAACTCCCCGGTGAGGGCCGGCAAGGTCTTGAGAGCGTCTCCCTCCACGACCGTCACCGTCTTCTCCAGGCCAACCTTGCTCAGATTCTGCCGGGTTTCCTCGGCGCTGCGCGGGTCGATCTCCAACGAGTAGAGGCGCCCGCCGGTCCGCTCAAAGCCTATGCCCATGTTGATGGCGCCGAATCCGCTGGCGGATCCGACCTCGACGCCGCGTTTGGCGCCCCTGCTCTCGACCAGAATGCGCAGCATCATGGCGTCGCCCGGCGTCGTGTTCAAAGAAGTCCGCTGAAATCCCTCGATGAACGTCTTGCGGAATTCGTCGCTGCGCCGGTTCGGTTCGCCGGACCGCACGATGAGTCCGCACGAGAACAATGCCGCCAGGGCCGTGATGACCGTGGACACTTTGGGTTGCTTCACCATAGCCTCCTCGCCTCCCTCTCTGGGTACAGACTTCGACTATACCTTGTTCGGGGGCCGGTACGCGCACCCCATGTACGACCCGCGGCGGGGCAGGCCGTCCCCGGTGTGACTTCGGTCACAAATTAAGGACTCTTAGCTCCGCTATACTCGGGCTATGCGCGCACCTGTACCGCTGATCTGCTTTCTGCTCGTACTGCCGGGCGCGTTCGCCCAGCAGTGCGTGGACTGTCACAAGAAGATCACTCCCGGCATCGTGGCCGACTGGCAGGCCAGCAAGCACAGCCAGAGCGGCGTGGATTGCGCCGTCTGCCACGGCGACCAGCACACCACCGCCGCCGACGCCGCAAAGGCCCGGATTCCCACGCCCGACACTTGCGCGACGTGTCACGAGACCCAGGTCAAGCAGTTCAAGTCCGGCAAGCACGCCGCCGCCTGGGCGGCCATGAAGGCCATGCCGACCATCCACTGGCAGCCGATGGCGCTCACCGAGGGCATGAAGGGCTGCGGCGGCTGCCACAAGATCGGGCTGAAGACGGAGGCGGAGATCCGCGAGCTGCAAAAGGAGGGGCGCGGCTTCGGCCTGGCCTCCTGCGACGCCTGCCACACGCGCCACGCCTTTTCGGTCGAGGAGGCCCGCCAGCCGCAGGCCTGCCAGACCTGCCACATGGGCTTCGATCACCCGCAGTGGGAGATGTACTCCGGCTCCAAGCACGGCGTGCGCTATCTGCTCAAGCAGACGGGCACGCTGCCCAAGACGGTCGCGGCCCCGACCTGCCAGACCTGCCATTTCCAGGAGGGCAACCACGAGGTCCGCACCGCCTGGGGCTTCCTGGCGGTGCGGCTGCCTATGCCAGAGGACAAGCAGTGGGCGGCTGACCGCGTCACTATCCTCCAGGCCCTGGGCGTGCTGGACCCGGCGGGTAAGCCGACGGGGCGGCTCGAGGTGGTCAAGGCGGCTGATGTTGCCCGGCTCACCGAGGAGGCCTGGCAGCGCGAGCGCGACAAGATGCTCAGGACCTGCAACCAGTGCCACTCGGTCAACTTCGCCCGCGCGGAACTGGAGAAGGGCGACCGCATCATCCAGGCCGCCGACCGGCTGATGGCCGAGGCCATCCGCGTCGTAGCCGCGCTTTATCAGGACGGCGCGCTGCCCAAGCCGAAGAACTACGCGTCCGCGTTCCCCGACCTGCTGACGTTCCACGACGCACCGACGGTGATCGAGCAAAAGCTGTTCGTGATGTTCCTCGAGCACCGCATGCGGACGTTCCAGGGTACTTTCCATGCGAACCCCGACTATGCGCTCTGGTACGGCTGGAGCGAGATGCAGCGCGACCTGACCGAGATCAAGCACGAGGCCGAGCAACTGCGGCGGTTAAAAGGCAAACCCGTCGCGCGCGTCAAGCCGGCGGTTCCGGCCGCGAAGAGGTGAGAAAAGTCTGGCGCCCGGCGCACTGATTCAGCATGGGCGCCTCCGTTGAGCTGCAACTGGCGCCGGCCGAGTCGGTCGAGCGGAAGATCCTGCTGATCCGCGGCCAAAAGGTGATCCTCGACAGCGACCTGGCTGTGCTGTACGGCGTCCCCACGAAGGCTCTGAACCAGGCCGTCAGGCGCAACAAGAAGCGTTTTCCTCCCGACTTCATGTTCCGGCTCACGATGGCTGAAGCCCGGCACCTGTGGTCTTTAAGGTCACAATTTGTGACCTTAAAGCGAGGCCAGCACTTGAAGTACCCGCCCTATGCGTTCACCGAGCAGGGTGTGGCGATGCTATCCAGCGTCCTCAATAGTGAACGCGCCATCCGCGTCAACATCACCATCATGCGGATTTTCGTGAGGCTCCGCGAGTTCCTGGCTGACAACGCAGACCTCGCCCGCAAGCTGGACGCGATCGAGCGAAAATACGACACCCAGTTTGAAGTCGTTTTCGATGCGATCCGCCAGTTGATGAAGCCCGCGCCGCCGCCTCCGCAACGGCGCATCGGGTTCCTGGCCAAGGCCGGCCTGCCCGTTTAAGGTCACAATCTGTGACCTTGAAACGGCAGGCGGGAACGCCTGCCCCACAGCGCACTAAGATTACCCTCATGAAGCGGATTGCAGCCCCAACGCTAGCCTGGTCAGCCGTCGTCTGGTGCCTCGCCTCGCCGCCGCCTGATGCCAGGAAGGCGGGCATGGACCCGGAGCGGCTGGCGCGGATCCCCGCCCGGATGAAGTCG
>JBBTDS010000788.1:0-2484 GCA_038060875.1 Acidobacteriota bacterium
GCCTGGAGATCGGCATCTCGGCCGACGCGCGGGCCGCGTTGCGGGCGTTTCTGGAGGCGCTGGGCGCGCGGCGGTGGCCGCCGCGGCCGTGGCTGGAGCGCGTGGCCGCGTTCCACACGGAACTGAAGAAGGCGCTCCCGCCGGGCCACGGTGCGTGGCACAGGCCAGCCTCCATGCACGCAGAGACTGGGAGGCAACTACCGCGCTGCTGATGTCCGATCGTCAGGCAAGAGCCTCTGCCCTGACATCATGTCTGAGACCGCAAAAAGGCTAAACGTCCCAGGTATGTTCTTGATATCACTGACTTGTCCTGCCTGGGACATCATCACTGCCGACCTGACCCGCGCCTCGGTAGACTGAGAAACGAGAATTTCTCCAGGCTTGGCCCGGGCTGCAATACGTGCCGCGAAATTGACGTGCGGGCCCAAGGCTGTGAACTGATCTCGGAAATCCGTGCCGACGTTACCAACGAGCGCTTCCCCTGTGTGAATGCCACAGCCCAATCCAATCTCGATCTTCTGTGGCGTATATAGCTTCCATTCTTGCATCCACTGAGCGACGACGTCGTCGAACCGTGGTCTTAGCTCTAACGCTGCTCGGACGGCCGCAATCGCGTCTATCCTCCCCTCATCTTCTCCCCCATTCAGAACCCCAAAAAGTGCCATCACCCCGTCGCCCACGAACTTGTCCAGCACGCCCGATTGTTCAAAGATGGTCTTTGCCGCAACCTCGCAGTATTCTCTCAAGAAGCCAGCGATCAGAGTTGGGTGAGCCTTCAGAATCTCACAGAGCAGCGAAAAACCTCGGATATCCCAGAAGCAGATTGTGAGTGTTCGCGATTTCATGGAGAGCAGAGATGGTTGCCTCTCGATGGTGTCAAACACCTTCGGGTCGAAGTAGCGGCGCAAGAAATTGATCCGTTGCGACCATTCACGATAACGCAAGGCCGCCCGCGTTTTGATGTTGATTTCCCGGACTGCGGCCGTGCCTCGGATGTTTTTCTCCACAACATCAAAAGCGCCGTAATCGAATGCGGCATACCGATCCAGGCTCTTCTCCTTGGCCGTGAACAAGATGGCCATTACGAGAGGGTCAAGCTTCCTGGCTTGCACCAAGACATTCATGCCGCTCTGTTCTGATGCCATCACCAGGTCAGTCAGGACAACATCGATCGGCTCCCTCTTGGCCAACTGTCCCTCCAGAATAATCCTCGCTTCAGCTTCGCCGCTCGCCGTGAACAGAACCCAGTCTGGGTTCTCATCGCCAAGAGCACGCTGGAGCGCCTCGCGATTCTCCTGTTCGTCGTCCACTATCAAGACTCGGGGCATAGCAGATTTAGTTCCTTTGGCCTTCGTTTGCGGCTTCTGCTGAACTCATGGCGGCCCTAGGCCCGTTTGCGACAAGCGGCAAGTACACCTCAAAATCGGTTCCTTGCTCTGGCAGTCCGGTCTCAATGATTGTCCCGCCATGGCCTTCGATGATGCGGCGCACCAAGGCTAACCCAAGACCGGTTCCGTGGCTTTGCGTCGTGAAAAAGGCGTCGAATATTTTGCTTTTGTTCTCCGGGGCGACCCCAGGCCCGTTGTCCTTGAAGTGAACCAACGCGTACCGTTTGCTTGAATCAGCGGAGCTGGGCAGGGAAGTCGCCTCCGGCTGGGTTACCTGCACGGTGATCTCCCGGTCTGCCTTGTCCAACCAGTGCAAGGCGTTAGATACCAGCTCATCAAAGCACTCCGCAAGGCGGTCGGGATCCGCGTTGACGCCGATGTCAGGCGGACACTCGATTTGGCAGCGGACGCCTTGCATTTCAGCCGTTCGACAGGCGTCCTCAAGAATTGGACGAAGAAGCGCCGGCAGTGGTCTTATCTCCTGCGCCCGTGTGAGCGACTTGAACTGCTCAACGATGCCCTTCGCCTTCTCAACAGAGACACGAATGCTAGCCATCACGTCAAGCGCCTCTTCGATTCGCTCTTCCTGTACCCGTTTCTGCAACGGACCCAGATTGGTCTCGATCGCAAAAATAGGATTCCCGATCTTGTGAGCTGCGGAGAAGGAAATGTCCTTCCACACCGCGTCGCGTTCAGCGCGAACACGCCTATTCTTCTCGTCTTCCAAGGCGGCCACAGTTTTTGCCAGGCGAGCAGCAAGGTCGATGTTCTCTCTGTACAGTTCCTCGGGCGTCTTGCGATACCTCGATCGGGACCGTCCTTCTTCGGAGAAGTACTTGAAACCGATTTGGGGAAACTGCTGGACTAGAGAGGTGAGGTAGTTACGATCCCACACTCGAATGCGGAAACTCAAAGGATAGGGCGCGATCGTCCTCCGTAGCCGCCGCGTCAAGTCCTCAGCGTCAAACAGTGAAAGTTGTTCTGGGGCACCTTTCAAGAGAATGATCAGAATGGTAATGGGAATGTTCGCCTGTCCGCGGGACTTGAGAGTACGGGGTTCCAGCCTATCAGGTAGCCTTGGGTTCCGCAATCCGCA
>JBBTDS010000789.1:0-3498 GCA_038060875.1 Acidobacteriota bacterium
TGCGGACAAACCAGAACAGGTTGCCGTGAACCTGGTTGCTGCCCGACTTGGTAACGATGTTTATCGCCCCGGCGGAGCTGTTGCCCTGGTCCGGCCCCATGTTGCTGGTCTGGACCGAGAATTCTTCCACCGCGTCCGGGAACGGAAACGGGATGTTGTAGTTGTTGTGGTTGTCCATGTTCTGCCCGCCGTCGAGCGTGAAGCGGACATTGTTGTTTCTCGACCCGTTGATACTGAACGAGTCCTGACCGGCGGCTCCGCTGCCGCGCCCGTCCAGCACGCCCGGAACCAGCAAGGCCAGTTGGGCCGCGTCGCGTCCGTTGAGCGGCAACTCCACTATGCGCGCGCGGTCCACCGTTTCTCTCACCGTGGCCACCTGCGTTTCGATTTGGGTGGCGCCGGCGTCCACCGAAACGACCGTTCGGACGTCGCCGACCTCCAGCCGGACGTCAACCTTTGCGTTCTCGTTCGCTCGCAGCAGAATGCCGCTCCGTTCGTAACGGCGGAAGGCCGGCTGTTCAACCGCAAGCTGATAAGAGCCGACCGGAAGCAGATTGAAGATATACCGGCCGGCTTCGTCGGTAGTTGTCGTCCGAACCTGGCCGGTGGCGACGCTGGTCAGCCGTACGGTGGCGCCGGCAATCGCCGCACCTTGAGCATCGTCGACGGCCCCGAAGACCGATGCGGTGTCGCGGGTCTGCGCCCACGCGGCGCCCGCGAGCGACAGCAGAAGAAAGGAGCGTATCCACATGTTCAATCCCCCCGAAAGACCCAGGTTGGGTAGGTCACCATTACCCCGGATTCCCACTTTGGCTCCGGTATAAATCAAGTGTATAGCCCTCCACGCCCGGCGTCAAGCCCCAGGCACCCCGCCGGGCCGCCCGGCAACGGGTCCGCAAGCGGAAAGCCCGGCGGCAGCATGGAAATGCTGCCCCATCACGAAGAGCACGTACTACGCGAACTGGAAGGCGTGGAGCTTTGCGTCCCGCATCTCGAACCGCACGCGAAGGGGCCTGCCGGAGAGTTGCGAGACATCTGAGTCCCCGCGCCAGGAGACCACCTGGCGAACGGAGTTGCCGTTGACAGGGTCGCAATCGGCCAGCGAATAACCCGGCAGCGCGTGGCGCGATTCGTCCTCAAGTTCGATGCGCAGGTGGCCGCCGGCGCCGGTATCGACGTTCAAGGTCAACTGCCGGCCGAGAAACTTGAGCGGCGGCGTAACGAACCAGCCGCCACGGTAGTCCGCATCGGCGGACATGAAACCGTCGAGCCGCAGCACGGCCCGCGTGATGGCGCCCTTGAGCTTGTCGCGGACCACGTCGTAGTTGCCGTGGGTCATCTCGGCCACTGCATAGTAGAGCCAGATCTCATCCGCGCGGTGGATCGCGCCCGAGGCCATGTAGGCGTAGCCGCTGTCGAACTCCCCGGTCTTGCCGAGGCGGATGAAAGGCTCGCGGTCCGGGCGCCTCCAGCGGACGCCGTCGCGGCTGACGGCGAACTGGATGTCCATCGGGCCGTCGTTCCGTGCCTCGCGCTCGGCGCCCCGCGCGCGGGCCACGTCCTCGCGGAAGTGGTAGTAGGCGGTCGGGAACAGGAGGTAGACGTTATCGGCCGGGCGGTACTTCAGCGCGGCCGAGGTGTAGAAGTCCATCGCCGTGAACAGGCCGCGGTCGAGCCGGACCTGGTCCTCGTCGTCATAGGAAAAGACGACGGTTTCCGCGCCCCAGTTGGTGATGTCGTCGAACTCGCAGCGGCCGACCTTGCGCTGCGGCTGCCAGACGCGCACGTAGGCGGCGTAGCGTCCGAGGCGCTCGTCATAGAAGCAGATGTTGGCGGTGTCGCTGGGGCGGAAGGCGGGGCGGCTGCCCAGCAGTTTCCAGCGCAGCCCGTTCGGCGAGGCCGCCACCCAGGTCCCGCGCTCGCCGCCCGGCGGGCGCAGGCTGCACACCATTTTGTAGCGCTCCTCGGGGGGGCACTTCGGGTTGGTGTCCTTGAATACGCAGCTCGGCTCGTGCGGCATCGGCTCCGGCGGGAAGACGATGCTGGTTGGCTTCCGGCCGCCAAAGGGCGTCAGCTCCAGCCGCGCTTTCCGCCAGACCACGCCATCTTGCGAGGTGGCGTGGCAGAGCCAGCGGCTGCGGTCGTTGGCGATGGCGTCGTACCACATCCGGAACTCGCCCCCATCTTCCATCACCGAGTTGTAGGCGCAGATGCGGTGGCCCTCCCAGGGCTGATCGGCCACCAGGCACCGCTCGCCGGTGAGCCTGGGGCGGTTGACGGTGAGGCGCACGCCCTGGACTTCAGCGAAGAACAGGTCGTCGATAAAGAGCTGCTTCCGCCCGCCGACGTCGATCGCGACTGCGGGCGCGGGGCGCAGCAGCAGCGGCCCCGCGAGATTCGCCACGAACGTTCTGCGCCGCATGCTCTTCATGATCACTCAGGGGCGGCTGCGGCCGCAGCCCGGCCGGGAAACACGCAGGCTGTCCCCGGTTTCCCGGTTTCAGGCTGTCCCCGGTTTCGGTTTCGACCCGGTTTCGGGTCGCTACTTGAACTCCATCAGCCAGACGTCGGCCTCGGTGTGGACCAGGCCGAAATAGATCGTGCGATTGTCGGGAGAGATCGCAAAACGCCCGTCGATCTCGTGCGGGGCCGCGGACAGGACCTCGCGGGCTTTTCGGGACCGGCTGTCGATCAGCCAGATTTTCCCCTCGTGATGGAATAACAGCCTGCGATTATCCTTGAGCCAGCGGGGGCGGCTTCCGAAGTCGGTCAGCCGCTCGTATTTCCGGGACCCGAGAGAATAAACCGAGAACCCGGAGGTGACCCCATCCGCAGTCCGCCAATGCTGCACCGCCAGCTCGTACCTGCCGCTTCGAACCGAGTAGAAAGCGATCCGCCCGCCGTCAGGCGACCAGCGCGGCAGACGGTCTTTATAAGCGTCATTGGTCAACTGGCGCAGATCCGACCCATCGGTCCGGGCGATAAACACGTCCTCCTGTTGGCCCCAGGACGTGAAGGCCAGCCACTCGCCGTCCGGCGAGACGTCGGGAGCGAACATTTCCCGGGAACCTCTCGTAAGGGCAACCAGTTCCCCCGCGGCGGTTTGCCGGAAGGGATCGAAACCGACCTTCTGGATGTTCCTGGCCGGGAGCTGCTGCACGTAGGCGATGCGCCGCCCGTCGCGGGAGAAAGTGAGGTGGCCGGTGTAAGGCGAGGGTGTCGTCACCGGCTCCGGCGGGCCGAGAGCTTTTCCCGATTTCTCGTGGATGGCGACCCGCCAGAGGTTCATGCTCCCGCCACGGTCGCTGGAAAAATGGAGGTGGTTGCCGTCGGGGGACCAGACCGGGTTCCAGTTCACGTGCGCGTCCCTGATCAGGGGGACGGGGTCCGCGTTACCCTGGCTCGATCTTGGGGCTGATCAGCCTCTTCTCGCCGCCGGCGACGCTAACCTGACTTTCGCAGTTCGCGGCACATTGTCCTTTGTTTTCAACGGCGGCA
>JBBTDS010000790.1:0-6387 GCA_038060875.1 Acidobacteriota bacterium
ACAAGTGTGATCGCCTGCGAAAGCCAGCCCCTCACCGCCGAAGGGATCAAGGCGGTGCTGGCGGGGTGCCCCGACCTGGAACTGTGCCGGGTGGTTGGCTCGATCTCCGCCGCGGTCGAGCTGCTTCGCCATTCGTTGCCCGCAGTGCTGATTCTGGACAAGGCCTTCGGGTCACAGGCGGTGCTGGATTGCCTGTCCCTCTTGAGGACTACCGGCCAGCCCACCGCCGCGGTAGTCTGGGGTGTCTCGATGACCGATGCCGAGGCGTTGCGCTTCGTGCAGGCCGGCGCCAAGGGAGTAGTGCGGAAGACGGCCGGCGTGGATACGTTGCTGGTTTGCCTGCGCGCGGTGGCCGCCGGGACGACCTGGCTGGAGCAGGGCACGGTGGGGAAGCCGGACGGGACGCCGAACCGGCGGTATTCGGAACTGACGGCCCGCGAGCGCCAGGTGCTGGAGCTGGTCGGGCAGGGGCTAAAGAACAGGGAAATCGCCGCCGAACTGGGCATCCAGCCGGGGACGGTCAAGGTCCACCTTAAGCACATCTTCGAGAAGACGGGGATCCGCAGCCGTTACGGGCTGGCGCTGGCGGGCCTGGGGGCGAGGCCGGAGGGGAATCTGCCAGCCCATGTTATGCTGATGGCGTGACGGGGCTTGTCTCGATAGCGCTGATTGGCGCCTCGCTTGCTGTCGCGCAGACCTCTCCGCTGGTGGCCATCCTGGGCGAAGAGCTGGACCGCAACTTCCGGCTGCTGAAGGAAAAGGCCGACCCGGCGCCTTACTTCATCAGCTACGCGGTCAACGAGCGGCACAGCTACGTGGTCTCGGCCACGCTGGGCGCCTTGACGGCCTCCGAGCAGAGCCAGGGGCGGCACCTAGACGTCAGCGTCCGGGTGGGCAGCCCGAAGCTGGACAACTACCATCGGATCACGGGCGAGCGCGCCCAGTTCGCCACCGCGGTTCCGCTCCCGCTGGAAGACAGCCCAGCCGCGATCAAGCAACGGGTCTGGCGCGAGACCGACCGCACTTACCGCCTGGCGGCCGAACGGCTGCTCAAGATCCGCACCCAGCGCGAGGTGAAGGTGGCCGAGGAGGACGACTCAGGCGATTTCTCGCCGCAGGAGCCGGCCGTCCACATCGAAGCGGCGGGAAAACTCGACTTCCGGCCGGAGGAATGGGCGGAACGGGTGCGGAAATGGTCGGCGGAGTTCGCCCGGCACAAGGGCATCCTGACCTCGCAGGTCACGGTGGTGGCGCAGCGGGAGACCAAGCACTTCGTGAGCGCCGAGGGCGCGCGGCTCCAGCACGGGCGGGGCTTCGCGCGCATCATCATCACCGCGCGAGCCAAGGCCGGCGACGGCATGGACCTGGTCATAAGCGAGAACCTCGACGCCGAGGATGTTAGCGGCCTCCCCAAGGACCCGGCGGTGCGGGCGGCGATCGAGCGGGTGGCCAAGGACCTGGCCGGCCTGCTGAAGGCCCCGCTGGTGGATCCATTCGCCGGTCCGGCGATCCTGTCGGGCCGGGCGGCGGCGGTCTTCTTTCATGAGATCTTCGGGCACCGGATCGAGGGCCACCGCCAGAAGGACGAGACCGAAGGGCAGACCTTCACCAAGAGCGTGGGCGCGAAGGTGCTGCCGGAGTTTCTCTCGGTCGTGTTCGACCCGACCCGCCGCCAGTTCAACGGCTCCGACCTGAACGGCTCTTATCTCTACGATGACGAGGGCGTCAGGGCGCAGCCGGTCACGGTGGTCGAGAACGGCGTGCTGAAGACGTTCCTTATGTCGCGCTCGCCGGTTCGCGGCTTCGACCGCTCCAACGGCCACGGGCGGCGCCAACCGGGCGCGGAGGTCGTCTCGCGGCAGTCCAACATGTTCGTCGAGGCGGCACAGAAGGTCTCCGAAGCGCGGCTGCGGGAGTTGCTGATCGAAGAGGTCAAGCGGCAGAAGAAACCCCACGGCCTGTACTTCCGTGAAGTGACCGGGGGGTTCACCATGACGGCGCGGGCGGCCCTGCAGGCCTTCAAGGTCATTCCGGTCGTCGTCTACCGGGTATATCCCGATGGCCGGCCGGACGAGCTGGTGCGCGGGGCCGACATCGTCGGCACGCCGCTGGCCAGCTTCGCCCGCATCCTGGCCGCCTCGGACCGGCCGGAGATCTTCAACGGCTACTGCGGCGCCGAGTCGGGCAACGTGCCGGTGGCGGCCGTGGCGCCCTCGGTGCTGGTCTCGGAGCTCGAGATTCAGAAGAAGGAGAAGTCGTTGGATCGGCCGCCGCTGTTGCCGCCGCCTGTGGAGGAGAAGCCATGAGGCGCCGGAGCTTGTGGCTCGTAGCTTGTAGCTTGTGGCTCGCGGGGAACGGCTTTCCACAAGCCACGGGCCACCAGCCACAAGCCGATGTCCTGCTGCGGGCGATGCAGGATGAGCTGGAGCGCTCGCGCGTGCTGCGGGTCATCGAGATTCCCTACTACATCGAGTACGCGCTGGACGAGGCCGAGAACGTCACCGCCTCGGCCACGCTGGGCGCGCTGCTCAGCGCGCGGCAGAGCCGGTTTCGCATCCCGCGCATCCAGGTGCGCGTCGGCGACTACAGCTCCGACAACACCAATTACGTCGGCACGGACTTCTACTCCGGTACCCGCTATGAGGTGGAGCAGTTCCCGCTGGACAACTCCTACGCGGCCCTGCGCCACCATTTGTGGCTGGCCACCGACACCGCCTACAAGGCGGCGGTGGAGGCTTTCGGACGCAAGCGCGCCGTGCTGAGGAGCATTACCGCCGGCGAGCAGTTGCCGGATTTCTGGAAGGCGCCGCCGCTGGAAAGGATCGCCGAGGCCCGGACGCTGTCGGTTGACGAGAGCGCCTGGCGGGCGCGCGTCCGCCGGCTCTCGGCGCTGTTCGCCGGCTACCCGAAAGTGATCGGCTCGGTGGTCGATTACAGCGCGACCTGGGGCACGCAGTACCTGGTGACCTCGGAAGGAACCCGGGTCCGGGAGCCGGCGAGCATGATGTACCTGCGGGTGCGCGCGGTGAGCCAGGCGCCCGACGGCATGATGCTGCGAGATGCGGCCGTGTTCCACACGCTGGACTTCAGCCGGGCGCCGGCCGAGGTCGAGCTCGAGCGCAGCGTCCGGCGGATGGCCGAGAACCTGACGGCGCTGGCGGCGGCGCCGCGCGGCGAAACCTATGCCGGCCCGGTGCTGTTCGAGGGCGAGGCGGCGGCGCAGGTCTTTGCCGAGGTCCTGGGCCGCAACCTGGCGGCGTTGCGCCGTCCGGTGATGCCGCCCGGCCGCTCCTTTCCGTTCCGCTCCAGCGAGCTGGAGGCGCGGTTTGGCGTGCGCATCCTGCCCGAGTGGATGGATGTGGTCGATGATCCGACGCAGACGGAATGGCGGGGCCGGCCGCTGTTCGGGTATTACCGCGTCGATCTGGAGGGAGTGACGCCGGGGCCGCTGGCGCTGGTGGAAAAAGGCGTGCTGAAGGCCTTCCTCCTCACCCGCCAGCCGGTGAAGGGCTTCCAGGTTTCGAACGGCCGCGCCCGCCTGCCGGGCAGCTTCGGCGCCAAGGCGGCCGGCTTCGGCAACCTCTTTGTGAAGGCGTCGCAGGCGGCGCCGCTGGCCGAGCTGAAGAAGAAGCTGGTGGAGCTGTGCCGCGAGCGCAACAAGCCCTACGCCGTCATCGTCCGGAAGATGGAGTTCCCGTCGTCGGCTTCGCTGGAGGAGGCGCGGCGGCTGCTGGCCGGGGCGCAATCGGGCGGCGGCGGGCAGGCGATCAGCCTCCCGGTGCTGGTCTACCGGCTCTACCCCGACGGGAAAGAGGAACTGGTAAGGGGCCTGCGTTTTCGCGGCCTGACGACGCGCTCGCTGAAGGACATGCTGGCCGCCTCCGAAGAGCTGCACGTGTTCGACTACCTGGAGAACGGCGCGCCGTTCGCGTTGATGGGCGCGGCCAGCTTCGTGGCCGAGAGCAGCGTGATCGCCCCGTCGGTGCTGATTGACGACCTGGAAATGGAACGGGTGGAGGAGGAACTGACCAAGCCGCCCATGGCGCCGCCTCCGCCGCTCACCCCCTAGCAGCTATGGGGATCCTCAGCCGCTCGATCTTCCGCCAGATCGTCTCCAGCGCCCTGCTGGGGACGGTCCTGTTCACCTTCGTGCTGTTCTTGCAGCGGCTGGGCAGCGGGAAACTGTTCGAGCTGCTGGTGCGAAGCTCGGCGCCGCCGGAGACGGTGGGCTACCTGTTCCTGCTGGTGATGCCGCCGGTGCTGACCTTCACCCTGCCGGTGGGCGTGCTGGTGGGCACGCTGATCGTGCTGAGCCGTATGTCGAGCGACGGCGAGATCACCGGGATGCGGGCCGCCGGCGTGCCCAGCCGCAAGGTGATCTTCCCGGTGCTGATCTACGCGCTGCTCGGGCTGGCGGGCACGGCGGCCAGTTCGCTGTGGCTGACGCCGGCGTCGATCCGCGAGACCTACCGGGTGCTGAACCGGCTGGCCGCCTCGCAGTTGACGGCCGAGATCCAGCCGCGCGTCTTCGAGGAGCAGTTCCCGGACACGATTCTTTACGTGGCCGACGTGATTCCCGGGCCGACGGTGCGGTGGCGGAAGGTCTTCATGGCCGACGTGCGGCCGGCGACGCAGCGGCGCGGCGGCGGGCAGGAAAAGGGCGAGGGACCGCGCATCACGCTGGCGCGCGAGGCGATCGCGGTGGCCGACGCGGCCAACAACCGCATCCAGATTTCGATGCTCGACGGCAGCACCCACGAGGCGGGCCGGGACCCGGTCGAGTACTTCAACACCGTTTTTCCCCGCGGCGAGCAGGCGCTGGCGGCCTCGCGCCCGGGCGAGATCCGGGCGCGCGCCTACAGCGAGCTGGACACCTGGCCGCTGGCGGAGGAGGCGCGCCGCTCGGTGGACGCGCGCATCGAGCTGCACCAGCGAATGGCCTTGCCGCTGGCCTGCCTGCTGCTGGCGCTGGCGGCTATCCCGCTGGGGGTCTCTTCGCGCAAGGGCAGCAAGTCCTCGGCGGTGGTGCTGACGGCGGCGCTGGCGTTCCTCTACTACATGGGCCTGATCAGCCTGATCGGGCTGGCCCGCCAGGGCGCGCTGCCGGTCGAGGCGGCGGTGTGGACGCCGAACGCGCTGTTTGCGGTGGCGGGGCTGGTGTTCCTGGCGCGGATGGAGAGGCCGGGTGACCGCGACCTGGTGGCCTACGGGCGCGCCAGGCTGGCGGCGCTGTTCGGCGGCGTGCGCCAGGCGTGGGGCGCGGCCCCCGGCGGCAACGGCTGGCGGTTCGGCCGGCTGCCGGTGCTGCCGCAGATCCTGGACACCTACATCCTCAGCACCTTCCTCTTCTATTTCGCGCTGCTGCTGGCCAGCTTCGTGCTGATGACGCACGTCTTCACCTTCTTCGAGCTGCTTAGCGACATTGTCCGCAACCGGATCGCGATGGGGCGGGTGCTGACGTACCACATTTTCCTGACGCCCAGGCTGATTTACGACGCCACGCCGATGAGCGTGCTGGTGGCGGTGCTGGTGACCTTCGGCGTGCTCACCAAGCACAACGAGGTGACCGCCTTCAAGGCCTGCGGGGTGAGCCTGCACCGGCTGGCGCTGCCGGTGTTGCTCTCCAGCGCGGTGCTGAGCGGCGCCTTGTTCGCCTTCGATCACTACTACGTCGGGCACGCCAACCGCATCCAGGACGCCATCCGCAACGAGATCAAGGGCCGCCCGGTGCAGACCTACCTGCGGCCGGACCGGAAGTGGATCTTCGGCCGCGGCTCGCGGATTTACTACTACCTGCACTTCGACCAGGCCGAGAGCGTGATGGTCGGGGTGAGCGTTTACGAGCTGGACCCGGAGTCGTTCCGGCTGCGACGGCACGTCTCGGCCGAGCGGGCGCGCTGGGCGCCGTCGCTCGGCGCCTGGGTCTTCGAGAACGGCTGGACGCGGGACATCCAGGGCATCCGCGAGGCGAATTACCGCAGTTTTCAGGCCGCGACCTTCCCCGAGCTCGACGAGCCGCCCGGCTACTTCCTGAAGGAAGTCAAGCAGGACAAGCAGATGAACTTCCGCGAGCTGGCGGCCTACATCGCCGAGCTCCAGCAGAGCGGCTTCGACACGGTGCGGCTGCGGCTCCAGTTCTTCAAGAAGTTCGCCCTGCCGCTGTTCGCGCTGATCATGGCGCTGATCTCGATCCCGTTCGCCTTCCTGACCGGCAGCCGCGGGGCGATGGCCGGGGTCGGAGTGAGCTTCGTGATTGCGATCGCCTACTGGGCGGTGAACCAGCTTTTCGAGCAGATCGGCAACGTGAACCAGTTGCCGGCGGCGGTGGCCGCCTGGTCGCCTGACGTGGTCTTCGCGCTGGCGGGCGTGTACCTGATGACGAGGATG
>JBBTDS010000791.1:0-10112 GCA_038060875.1 Acidobacteriota bacterium
CCGCCTCGGGAAACCGCGCCAGCCAGGTCATGTACTCGGCCAGCATCGCGCCCTCGGCCGGGCCGGGATCCACCCGCAGGCAGGCGGTCTCCGGGAAAGGCGCGGTCTCCTCGCCGGCGGTCACCAGCACCGGCTTGCCGATGCCCATGAACCGGACGGCAATGCCCGAGGTCTCGCCGGCCGCCGGATACCGCAGGCTCAGGCAGGCGTCGGTGGCCGCGGCCAGCTTCCAGAACTCGCGCTCGGGCAGGTGGCCGGCCCGCAAAACACCATCCGTCAGCGGCGTCACCGCCCGCGCCAGGTCCGGCGATGAAAACTCCCCGGCCACCAGCAGCGCCACGCGCAAGCCAGCCCGCTTCACCTTCCGCCAGGCGCGCAAAATCACGGGCAGGCGCTTGGATTCGCGCAAGTATCCGAACACCCCGAACAGGAACGTGCCCGAGTCGAGCCCGCGCGAGCGCCGCCAGCGAATCACCTCCGCGGCCGCGAGCATCGCCGGCGGGCAGAACAAATGCGGGATCTCGACGACCGGCGCGCCCGGACAATGCGCGCTCACCATCCTGGCCGCCGCCGGGTTATGAACCACCACGGCGCGCGCGGCCTCGGCCACCCGCCGCAGCATGGGGTAGCGGAAGTAGCGGGCGTCCTGCGCCGATCGCGCCCGTCCCGCCCACAGCCCGGCGGCGAGCTCGCGGCTCCACTCGCCGTAGTTGTAGACGAACTCCTCCACGTACGAGTCCCGGTCGAGCGAACCCAGGAAGAAGTGATGGAGGACGGCATCATGCAGGACCACCACACCCGGCTCGCGCAGAGCCCGCCGGTAGATGTCTCGATGAAGCTGGTTGTTGCCGAGGTGGTACAGGGCGACCTCCGCCCGCCGCGGGTTCGCTTCGACGCGTCCGAAGCGGCCGAGCGCCTCCAGCAACGCGGCGCTGTAATCGGCCACCCCGGTCCGGGCGGGCGGCAGCGGCGAGTAGAAGCCGACGGTCACGCCTATATCCGCGGGCCGAACAGCGCCGTCCCGATGCGCACGTGAGTCGCCCCTTCCTCGATGGCCACCTCGAAGTCTTGTGACATGCCCATCGAAAGGCGCGGCAGCCCGTGGGCCGCGGCCAGCTCGCGCAGGCGCTGGAAATAAGGACGCGAGGCCTCGGCGTCCTCCGACCACGGCGGCATGGTCATCAGGCCGGTCAGCTCCAGGTGCGTGCAGCTTCGCACGGCCTCGACCAGCGCCGCCAACTCGTCCGGGGCGGCGCCGCTCTTGGCCTGCTCCGCCGAGAGCTTCACCTCCAGCATGAGCTCGGCCCTGCCGCCGGGCTTCAGCACGGCGAGCGCCTCTTCGAGGCGGCGCGCCAGCCGGGCCGAGTCCACCGTCTGGATCACGTCAAACAGTTGAGCCGCCCGCCGGGCCTTGTTGGACTGCAAATGGCCGATGAGGTGGAAACGGGCGCCGGCCAAGCCGCCGATCTCCGGCAGTTTTCGCTCCAGTTCCTGGACGTAGTTCTCGCCGAAGTCCCGGATTCCCAACGAATAAGCGGCCCGAATGGCCTCGGCGGGAAACACCTTGGTGACGGCGATCAGCGTGATCTCGTCCCGCCGGCGGCCGCCTCGCCGGGCCGCCCGCTCCAGGCGAGATTCCAGCTCGGCCAGCCTTTCGCGCAGAAACTCCACAATAATCTAAGACTCCAGGCCGGTTGCCGCTACTAGTTTAGTATGGGCAGACCTCCGGCAGCCTCGGCGGCCGAATCCGCGGCCCGCAGCGCGCCTATTCTTTGCGGCTCAGCAGCTCCGCCCGCACCCCGAGGATCCCCATGGTCGGCGCCAGCAGGCCGATCCAAAGGCCAATGTCGCGCGCCGCCGCCGGCTCGTAGCCGATGCGAGGCGCCACGATGAAAGTCAGGAAGGAAAGCAGGATGCAAAACTGCATCACCAGGTACCAGCGTTTGGGATTGACTTTCTGCATGAATGTCCTCCGCGATGCACAAGTTTATTGAGGCAAGTATACAGGTTCGGTCGGCGGGCGCGACCCGGGCAAAGGAATTTTAATGAAGGCGAGGGACGGAAGCCATGGCGGGGCGGAGGCGGAGGCGGCCATCAACCGCTTCTTGAGCGCCAGCCGGCAGCCAGCGTTGCTGGAGCCCGGCGAGGAGCCCCTGCCCCTTCAGCCGGACACCCACGCGCTGGAATGGCGCGCCGGGCGGCTCATGATGCAGGCCTGGAGCGAAACCAGGAACCTGGCCCGCCGGGTGACGGCGGTGCGGGAAGAGAAGCCGGGCCGGCTGGAGCTGGTAGTCGAGCGGTTCGGCAAGCGCGAGGGCCGGCTGTTTTTGATCGACCTGGCGCGGGCCTGGCGGCCGGCGGTCGAACGCCGCAGCGAGCGGCTGGTCCTGCGCGAGCTGTTTCGCCGGTCTCTCCACCGCCAGTTCCCGGAATGGAAAATAGCCGAACTCAGCAGCGAGCCGAACCTGGAGGAGAGCCTTTCGCCGGCGTACCCGCGGGCGCTGCTCAAGCAGGGTGCGTCCGGCTGGGCCGCGCTGGCTTCATCGCCGGATCCAGGCGCAGCCGCCGGCGCCCTGAGCTTTGGGCTAATCTGGCTGGACTACCTGCGGCGGCGGGAGCGGCGGCTCACGGTGGAAGGCCTGGCCATCTTCCTGCCCGACGGACAGGAGCGCGGCACCTGCCTGCGCCTGCCGTTCCTCGACCCCGCGGTGGCGCGCTTCGTGGTCTACGTGTACTCGCCAGAGGGTTACGAGGAGGCGGTGGACCCGCGCGACTACTGGAACCTGGACACGCACCTGGAGAACCTGAACGCCCCGCGCCCGGAGCGGCCGCTGCACCTGGACGCCTGGGTGGAGCGGCTGGCCCGTCTGCCGGCGGTGGAGAAGGTCCCGCGCAACGACGGGTCCGTAAGCCTCCGGGTGCGCGGCCTGGAGTTCGCGCGCGCCACCCGTTCCCAGTTGCTCTTCGGCCTGGAGAAGCGAACCGCCGCCGGCGAGCGAAACCTCGCGGAGATCGAGCGGCTGGCCGCGGGGATGGCCCGTTTGCGGGCGGCCGAGCCCGCCGATCGCGACAACCCGATCTACCGCCTCCAGCCGGAGCGCTGGATCGAGGGGCGGGTGCGCGCCTCGATCGAGCGGATCGACGCTACCCTGCTGCCTTCGCCGGTCTACAGCCAGGTGCCCGTGCTGGCCGGCGGCGAGCGCGGCATCATGGACCTGGTGGCGGTGGACGGCGCCGGCCGCCTGGCGGTGCTGGAGTTGAAGGTGGGCGAAGATATTCACCTGCCCCTCCAGGCGCTGGATTACTGGATGCGGGTGAAGTGGCACCTGGAGCGCGGCGAGTTCACCGAGCGCGGCTACTTCCCGGGGATCGCTCTGCGGCCGGATTCGCCGCGGCTGCTGCTGATCGCGCCGGCGCTGGAGTTTCACCCCACCACCGAGGTGATCCTGCGATACTTCTCGCCCGGGGTGGACATCGAGCGCATCGGCCTCGGGGTAGAATGGCGGAAGGAGATCGAAGTGGCCTTCCGGGCGTGTGGCGCCGCGAAGCCCGACCGATGAAGGGAGATTGCGCTGGTGGGTCCGCAGATTGCGCACGAGATCCGCACCGCCATACGGCACCTGAACCCGCGCCAGGTGCGCGCCAGCGCCGAGCGGCCGCTCAGCATCGGCCTGGCGGCTCTCTCCGAAGCGAGCCTGGCGGCGATGGCGGAGTTCTTCGCTCCACGCGGCCTCTCGCGCCAGCGTCGCCAGGAGCTGGCGAAGGTTGTGCACCGGGTGGGCGAGCCCGGCGGGCCGCGGCGCTTCGACCTCACCATTTGCGAGCAAGGGCTGCCGTACCCGGACGGCGCGTTTGTGTTCGACCCGCGGGAGCCTCAGCGCACGGTGGCGGAGATTATCGAGGCCCGCGAGGACCTCGGCCTGGCGCTGGCGCGTCATTTCCTCCCGTTCCGCAAGCCGGTGGCCAACGGCATCATCCAGTCCGTCTCCAGGGAGAATGCCGCCTTCACGCTGCTGACGGCGCTGCCCAACATCGTGCCCGGCCTGGGCCAGTTCCCCTGGGCGATCGGCGAATTCGCCTCCGACACGGCGTTCCTGACCATGAACCAGGTGCGCATGGCGTTCCTGCTGGCCGCCGCCAGCGACCGCGTCGTCGGCTACCGCGAGCAGCGGATGGAGATCGCTTCGATCGTCGCCGGGGCCTTCGGCTGGCGCGCGCTGGCGCGGGAGCTGGTGGCCAAGATCCCTTTCGGGGCCGGCGTGATTCCCAAGGCCGCCGTCGCCTACGCCGGCACCTACACGGTCGGCCAGGGTCTGGAGCGTTTCTACCGGCTGGGCTACCGGCTCAGCCGCGAAGAGCGGCGCCGCGTTTACGGGGAGGCGCTGGAGGGCGGGCGGCGCTTTGTGGACGCCTTGCTCGCCGGGTCCAAGATCCGGGGCGCAACCCGCCCATAGCCGGCGCGGAAACGTCATGTGGGGCTTGACGCTGGGGGAACTGGGGTGTACATTGGCTTGGTGCCGCAGCCGGGACTGGAGCTTCCGGCGCAGACAGGTAAGGGGGGAGAGTGCTATGTCTTGCCGTTGTCAGTTTTGTTCGGTTGTACTGATGTTCTTCGCCGCCTGTGTTTTCCTCCAGGCGCAGACCACCGGCGCCATCGCCGGCACGGTGGTGGACAGCAGCGGTGCAGTGGTTGCCAATGCCGACGTGCGAGTCAGGAATTCCGGCACCGGGGCCGAAAGGAGGGGGACCAGCGATACCTCCGGTCGCTTCCTCGCCGAGGCGTTGCCGGTCGGCGTCTACGAGGTCCACGTCACAGCCCCTGGATTCAAGACGGCCAGCCGCACCGGGCTGCAACTGAACGTCGCCGACCGGCTCGGCGTCGCGATCCGCCTCGAGGTCGGCGAAATCACCGAGAGCGTCTCGGTGACGGCCGAGGCGCCCCTGGTCAAAACCGAAACCGGCGACGTCAGCTATCTGGTGGCTACCAAGCAGATCACCGAGCTTCCCGTCAGCAACCGGAATTACCTCTCGCTGCAGCAGCTTATCCCCGGCGCCTCGCGGACGGTCGGCGATGAGCAGCAGGTGGGGGGCTGGGGCGGAAACAAGGGGTTCGCCATAAACGGGCAGCGCGACAAGTATTCCGGCCTGATGCTGGACGGCGTGCAGAACACCGATATGGGGAACCAGACCACGCAGATGACCACCCCGGGACTGGAGACGATCTCGGAGGTGAAAATTCTCAGCAGCAATTACAGCGCGGAATATGGCGTCGCCGGAGGCGCAAACATACTGGTAGTGACCCGCGCCGGAACGCAGCAGTTGCACGGGGCGGTCTACGAGTACGTGCGCAACGACAAACTCAACGCCAGGAACTTCTTCGCCGCAACGAGGCCGATGATGCGCCTGAACAATTTTGGCTATCGGCTGGGCGGTCCCGTCATCATTCCCGGAAAATACAACCAGAACCGCGGCAAGACCTTTTTCTTCTTTTCCGAGGAGTGGCGGGTGTTGCGCCTGGCCACGATTGTCCGGGCATCCACGCCCACCGCCGCCATGCGCAACGGCGACTTCTCCGAGGAGGCGGCTCGCATCGCCAGGCCGGCGCGCGATCCGCTCAGCGGCCAGCCGTTCCCGGACAACCGCATTCCGGCCAGCCGGCTCAATAACAACTCCAAGCTCCTCCTCGGCCACGATTTTCCCATGCCGAACGCTCCCGGCTTCCAGAACTTTCTCTATAACTTCTCCGTGCCGCAGAACTGGCGGCAGGAGCTGGTCCGCGTGGACCACAACTTCACTGACAGCACCAGGGCGACGTTCCGCGTGATCCACGAGAGCTGGAACCAGCGGCAGGCGGGGTCGTTCGACACGATCTGGACCGAATGGGACCTGCCGGCCGGAAACTACGCCGGCAAGCTGAACAAGATCCTGAATCCGTCAATGCTGACGGAATTCTCCTTTAACTACGCCTACAACTACGGTCCTCGATCCAAGCCTACGATCGCGCCCGCCGGCAATTACCTGCAGCCGCAGGGGCTGAACATCAAGAAGATCTTCCCGCTGCCCGAGGGACGCCCCAACAAGGTCCCCGACCTCAGTTTCTCGGCGGGCTGGAGCGGCATCGGCTCGGGTTACTACCCCTGGTGGGCGCACCATGACATCAAGACGGTGAACAACATCACGACAAAAAACTTCGCGTCACATGCGCTGAAGTTCGGGGTGGAATATCAGTTCTCGACGACGCCGGTTCAGTCGCAGACGAGTCCGTCGGTTCAGGGATCCTTCAGCTTCAGCGGCATTTTCACCAACCATCCCCACGGCGACTTTCTGCTGGGGCAGGCATCGAGCTACGGCGAGCTCGACGTGTACCGGGAGCCCCGTTACGACTACCACCAGGCAGAGATGTTCATTCAGGACGACTGGAAAGCAAGCCGGAAGCTTGCCATCAACCTGGGCCTGCGCTACTTCAACATTCCCCACGCCTACGAAAAGGACGACAGCCTGACGGTTTTCAGGGCGGACCGCTGGAATCCGGCCAAGGCGCCGGCCGTGCTCGCCGACGGGACGATTCTCCGGGGCTCCGGCGACTTGCTGAACGGCATCGCGGGGGTGAAGAACGGGCTGCGACGAGGCCTGGTCGAGAACCATCCCTGGAAGTTCGCGCCGCGACTCGGATTCGCGTATGACCTGCGCGGAGACGCCCAGACGGTCTTGCGCGGCGGCTACGGCATTGGCTACTACCGCATCGAAGGGAATGACGTTTACCGCCTGGTGGACAATCCGCCCTTCGCCAACGTGGTGACCGTGTTCAACCCCCCGTTGGACGACCCGACCAGGGGCACCCTCGGCGCGGACCTGCCCAAGAGCATCTTCTCACTGGATCCGGTTTACGACATTCCCATGGTCCAGTCTTACAGCCTGGGTGTCCAGCGGAAGCTCGCCGCGGACACCTCGCTCACGCTCAGCTACGTCGGCACGCGCGGGACGCATCTGGACCGCGGGCGGCAGTTGAACCAGCCCACGCCAGCGGGAGGCCTCGACTTCGACCCGCGTCTGAACACCCGGCAGGTCTCGGCTGACTCTCTGCGGCCCTATCCCGGCTGGGCGTCCGTCAGCGTCCGGGAGAACACCGCCTCATCGACTTACCACTCGTTGCAGGTTGATTTCAACCGCGCGTTTCGCAATGGGCTGCACGTTCAAGGGGTCTACACCTTCTCGAAAACCCTCGCCGACGCGGACGGTTTCGGGGCGAACCCCCAGAACCCATATAACATGAAGGCGGAACGCGGCCTCGCCGGATTCGACCGTACCCACATGTTGATCTTCAACTACATCTACGAGCTGCCCTTCTGGCGGCATCCGTCGAACCTGATGCAGCGGATACTGGGCGGATGGCAGCTCGACGGCATCACCGCCTACCAGACGGGGACGCCCTTCTCGCCCGGCTTGTCGGGCGCGACCGGAGGACTGGCCGGGAGGCCCGACGTGGTCGCCGGACAGGATGTGAGAGGGTCGCGGACGCAAAGAGCCTGGTTCAACACGGCAGCCTTTGTCGCGCCGGCTTACGGCCGCTATGGCAACGCCGGTCGCAACATCTTGCGCGGCCCTGCCATCCACAAGTGGGATGTCGGGCTTATCAAGAACTTCCGTTTTCGAGAAAACATGAATGTCCAATTCCGCTGGGAGGTAATGAACGCGCTGAACCACACCAATTTCTCCGGCGTCAGCGCGGGACTCGGAAGCGGGAATTTTGGACAGGTCACCAGCGCGCGTGATCCACGCAGCATGCAGTTTGGCCTTAAGATGGAATTCTGAACATGAACAACACCTGCCGGATCATGGTCGTACTGTTTTCGCTGGCCTTGCTGACCCTTGCCGCCCCGGCCAGAGAGTTCCACGTTTCCGTCAATGGAGACGACAGCAGCGATGGCTCCTCGTCAAAGCCATTGAGGACCATTTCTGCGGCCGCGCGCGTCGCGCAACCCGGCGATGTGATCACCGTACACGCAGGAACTTACCGCGAGCGGGTGACGCCGTCCCGGGGCGGTGAGTCCGAAGCCAGGAGGATTGTCTACCGGGCAGCCGAAGGCGAGAAGGCGGTCATCAAGGGATCGGAAGTGATCCGCAACTGGAGACCCTTCCAGGGTGACGTGTGGAAAGTTGCACTGCCGAATTCTTTCTTTGGCAGCTACAATCCCTATAAGGATCTGATCGTGGGGGACTGGTTCAACAATAGGGGCAGACCTCATCATACCGGGGAGGTATACCTCAACGGCAAATCCCTCTGGGAATCGCACGTGCTCGAGCGGGTGCTGAATCCGCAGGCTGTTGCCGGCGCCAGGGACAGCGAGGGCTCCACCTATACCTGGTTCACGGAGAGCGACGATCAGTACACTTACATCTACGCCAACTTCCAGGGCAAGAATCCCAACCAGGAATTGGTTGAGATCAACGTCCGCGACAGTTGCTTCTACCCTGACGAGCCGGGGCGCGACTACATCACGGTGCGCGGCTTCCACTTGAGCCAGGCCGCGACGCAATGGGCCGCGCCGACTGCCGAGCAGATCGGCCTGATCGGGACCCACTGGAGCAAGGGCTGGATCATCGAAAACAACGTGATCAGCGACTCGAAGTGTTCGTGCATCACGTTGGGCAAGGAGCGGAAGACCGGCCACAATGTCTGGATCAATGACCCGCGGAAGGACGGCGCCACTCACTACAACGAAGTAATCGTGCGCGCGCTGGAGGCCGGCTGGTCGCGCGAGAAGATCGGCTCGCACATTGTCCGCGAGAACGTGATCTTCAACTGCGAGCAGGCCGGCATCGCCGGCAGCCTGGGCGCTGTGTACAGCCTGATCGCGAACAACCACATCTACAACATCTGGACCAGGCGGCAGTTCACCGGCGCGGAGATGGGCGGCATCAAACTGCACGGCGCGATCGACGTCGTGATCAGGAACAACCGCATTCACAACGCAGGCCGCGGTCTGTGGATGGATTGGATGGCCCAGGGGACGCGCATCACCGGCAACCTTCTGTACGACAACAGCACCGACGACCTGTTCGTCGAGGTGAACCACGGGCCGTTTGTGGTGGACAACAATCTCTTCCTCTCCGGCCTGAGCTTGCTCGACATGTCCCAGGGCGGAGCCTATGCCCACAATCTGATGACTGGGAGAATCCTCAGCCGGACGGAGCCGCGGCGCTCCACGCCGTATCACAAGGCGCACTCGACGGCGCTCGCCGGTCTGAACAGCATCGTGGGAGGCGACAACCGTTTCTACAACAACGTTTTCACAGGGAATGGCGGGCCGCCGCCCGGCGGCGCCGAGGCCGATGCCAATCCTCTGCGCTTTGGGGGCTATGGGTTGTGGGTCTACAACCACCGGGAGTTCCCGCTCCAGACGGGCGGCAATGTGTATCTCAAGGGCGCTCGCGCCTATGTTAAGGAGGACGGCGCACTCAACCTGTCCGGATCAGATCCCAAAGCCGAGATCGTAGAGGAGGGGAACAGCGTGTATCTTCGCCTGAACTTAGGAGCGGAGTTGCAGAAAGCCGCGACCAGGCTCGTGAATACCGGGCTATTGGGGAAGGCGAAGATTTCGGGCCTTGCGTACGAAAATGCCGACGGCTCGCCCCTGGTCATCGACAGCGACTATTTAGGCAAGAAACGAGGCGAAGCCGATCCCACCCCTGGACCCTTTGAGACCGCGGGCCAGGGGGAGCTCAAACTGAAGGTCTGGTGATTTTGAGCGGTAGCAGCATTTGAACCCTGGCGAGCTGCGCGCGAGCGCCGGGCGGCCGTTGAGCGGCGGCCTGATGGCTGTCGCGCGGCTTTACGAGGAGGATCTGGAGGGCGGGCGGCGGTTCGTGGATGCCTTGGGGGCCCATCGCGGGATCAAGGCCGGCACGCCGCGGGCGTAAGCGTCGAACTCCGGGCCGAAGGCCGCGCGCAGCAGGCGGTCCTCGATGCGGGTGCGGATGATGGTCCCGATCCAGGCCAGCGCCAGGCCCGCCGCGAGGCCGATCCAATGGCTCCAGGCCAGCCCGGTGGCCAGCATCATCGCGAGCACCGCGGTGTACATCGGATGGCGGACCAGCCCGTAGGCCCCGGT
>JBBTDS010000792.1:0-1124 GCA_038060875.1 Acidobacteriota bacterium
TGCAGACCGACGGCTATGTCGCTTACGACCAGGTGGGCGGGCCGAAGATGGTGCATGCCGCCTGTTGGGCGCATGCCAGAAGGAAGTTCTACGAGGCGGCAAAGCTCAACCCCGGCGATGCGGCTGAGCAACAACCTCGCCGAGAACTCGATGCGCCCGGTGGCCCTGGGACGGAAGAACTGGATCCACATCGGCAGCCCGCAGGCCGGGCCGAAGGTGGCGGCCATTCTGTCCATCGTCGAAAGTTGCCGCCGCCTGAAGATTCCGGTGCGCGCCTACCTGGCCGCCGTCCTGCCCGGCCTGGCCGGCGCCAGCATCCAAAGACTGGCGGAACTCACCCCCGCAGCCTGGGCCGCCCGCAACCGCTAGCCCCCTACGCCGTTCCTGTCGGTCCTGTCAACCCTGCGGTTGCTCTGACGCATACTGTGGAACGAGTAATGCTTCAGGTACGGCCATGGATCTTTTCGCGCCACCGTCGCGATATGGCCGCCCTGGCGGGCTTTCTTCACCTCCCAGACCGGCGCCGGCGCGCGCGACACCAACACCATGAACAAGCCCGTTCGAACCGGATGCGAAGACATGTGCTCCTGGGCGATCTTCCACTTCTCGTCATTGGCCGTGCAGTCTTGCACCGGGATCCCATGTGCTTCCGCGTAAGCCCGCAGCCGTCGGCTGAAACGACCCGCCATGCGCATCACTTCCCCAAAAGCCTGGAGGGTTGCATTTTCCCGCCGCTGGGGCTACGCTGTGGCCCAGGGAGTAACGCCATGAAACCAAGCCTCACCCGGCGGGACGTCTTCCGCGCCGGCGCAGTGGGAGCGGCTGCGAGCCGGATCGGCGCCGCCAACGCGAGTGAGTCCAATATCTACACGCGCATCGGTGTGCGCCCGTTCATCAACCTCACCGCCACCTACACCATCAACGGCGGCACGCTGACCTTGCCCGAGGTCAAGCGGGCGATGGAGGAGGCATCCCATCATCCGGTCAACATCGACGAGCTGATGGAAAAGGCAGGCGCGCGGCTGGCCCAGTTGCTGGGCTCGGAATCGGCCATCGTGACCGCCGGCTCCGCCGCCGCGCTGGCCCACGCCACCGCCGCCTGCGTGGCCGGGGCCGACCCCGAA
>JBBTDS010000793.1:0-4416 GCA_038060875.1 Acidobacteriota bacterium
AGGTTCCCATCCGCTTGCACCATGACGTCACTGTCGAGATCACCGTGCAGGTGGTCAAGGAGGAGTAGGCTGTGGGTTGTGGGGAGCGGGTTGTGGGCCCGGCGCTACCCACTGCCCACCTGGCCCATTTGGAGGGTCACGTTAACGCGCGTCACCTGATTGAGGGGTCAACTCGATGCCGCTGGCCACGGCAGCTTTAGAACCAGTGTCCTCGACCTCGACCTCGTAGGAGCCCCGCGGCAGGCCGCGCGTGGCGGGACGGTCAGCACGAACCGCTTGACGAGCCTATCGGACCATGTTGTAATCAGGCGGGTGTCGTCCTCACGGGGACCGCTGGGATTGTTCCCAGGGCAGCCGGCGCCCAGGCTTTACGACCGCATGGTGGAAGTCCTGCGAGCCCGGCATTACAGCCGCCGAATGGAGGAAGCGTATGTGCACTGGATTCGCCGGTTCCTTGCCTTTCATCAAGGCAGGCATCCGCGTGAGCTGGCCGAAGGCGGCGTGAACCGGTTCTTGACCCACCTGGCGATGCAGGAGAACGTGGCCGCTTCCCCTCAGAATCAGGCCCTGGCGGGGCTGCTGTTTCTCTACGAGCACGTACTCGAGCAACCGCTAAACCGCGTGCGGGACGGCAAGGGCCAGAAGGATCGCGTCACCATGCTGCCGAACGCGGTGCACCAGCCACTCCGGGACCAACTGCGGGCGGTCCACCAGCAGCACGAGGCCGATCTAAAGCTGGGCTTGGGGCGGGCGCCGCTGCCTGATGCCCTGGCCCGGAAGTGTCCGAATGCGGATCGCGAGTGGGCCTGGCAGTGGGTGTTTCCCGCCTCCTCGCACTATCTCGATCCAAGGACCGGTATCCGGCGCCGTCACCACCTGCACGAATCAGTGATTCAGAGGGCGGTACATGAGGCAGTGCGCCGGGCTGGTCTGGCCAAGGCTGCGGGAAGCCACACGTTTCGCCATTCTTTCGCGACTCATCTGCTCGAAGACGGTTACGACATCCGCACGGTGCAAGAGCTCCTGGGGCGCAAGGACGTCAAGACCACAATGGTCTACACGCATGTCTTGAACCGTGGCGGGCTGGGGGCTCACAGCCCGCTGGACCGGCTCCGGAAGCCCATCCCGGTCGAAACCGGGGGTCTTAGGCCGGTCGGCATAAGATCCGGGAGGTACTTGGGCAGTGGCGCGGAAGTGGTTAACCGGCAATAAGTTGGCGGGCAGAGTGATCTGGCAGGAGCATTCTCGTTAGGCCGCCCGGAGGATGCTTACATCGGTCTAGCGAAACAAGAGTTAGGCGTCCAATCGTCTCGAAGCTACAGGATGGCGTGACGGGAGTCATGGGAATGGAAACGGAGCAGATCGACGTCTTAGTTCTGACACCTCTGCCCGAGGAGTTGCGAGCCCTGAGAGCAGAGTTGGACAAACCGGATTCGGAGGAAGTCACGATTAACTTCAGTTGTGTCATTTGGCGGGGTGTCCACCTCAAACAGCGGCCCGGAGGTGGCTCTCTCGTTGCGGTTTTGCTTCGTGAGAAGGACCAAATCTCGGCGACTAATACCGTTCATCTGGTACTCGATAGGTGGTCACCCCGGTGCTTTGCCCTCATCGGCATCGCCGGCTTGGTGAGCACCAAGGTTAAACTGGGCGACGTAATAGCGGGCCGACATGTCATCCTGTGGGATGCGAAGCGTAAGGAACTCGCCCAACCGGAATATTCCCTTACTCCGGTTCCAAGCGCTTGGTTGGGGGTGACCTTAGCGGGGCATTTACAATCCGACCCCGGAGCCTACCAAGAGTGGCAAAGCCGCTGCGCCAAAGACAGACCTTCAGAGCTTCAGTCAAGGGCTCAAGAGTTACCGGAGCTACGTGTGGGAGACATCGCGTCCGGCAGTGCCACCATCGATTCTGAAGAGATGCGTCAAAAGCTTTCGAAGCTCAGTCGACACTTCTACGGCGTGGAGACCGAAGCTGCTGGAGCCTTGACCGCTTTTCATAGTAGGTGTCCCGGTGCCCCGAGTATCCTTATCCGTGGGGTATCTGACCTCTCTGCGGGCAAGAGCGAGTCAGACGCGTTGGGTGAGGGCGCCTGGCGGCAGTACGCAGCGCGCAATGCGGCCAAGCTGCTAGTGTTTCTCCTGGCTGCCTATAAGCTTGAGATCTCTTCCCAAGGTGAGTCCCAACGTGCCGATGTTATCAAGGAATATCTGTGTTTCCTGGCCGTGGTGGTTAAACTGGCCTTGCGGGCCCGCGAGGAGCCGCTTGCGATGCCCGGGCGCCGGCTGCTCGATCTGGCCCGCAAAAACTACGCTCTGCTCAGCATTGGACTTCCTGAAGTTAGGAACGCATTGCACTCCCCCCTGGGATCCCGTATCGAGGGCTTCGTCTCGGGTACGCTGAAGCAGTACCTCGACGTGATGCACCGTTGCCTGCACACCGCCGAGGGCGGAGAGCCGCTCTTGAGTCTTCAGGAGTCAAAGAACGAATACAACTCCGTGGATCTGTCCTGGCGAGGGATCCGTCATGAGCTGCTCGAACAACCTGCGGGCCGGGCAGCGTTAAAGCTCGCCGAGGGTTCAGCCCGGTATGCCCCACTGGGTTTTGCAACGGAGGAAAAGTTCGAAGAGTACGTCTGGCCAACGACGAAGACAATGTTTGACGCCCCTTCGAAGTTGGAGGTTAAGGTCATCGACCGTCTAGTCACGGACGGATATGTGTCCGGCCCCGCTCTTGAACAGGACGGGATTCCCCAAGTTGTCTGGGGCGAGATTGCGAACCGTTTGTACCGCGATCAGTGGATTACGTACAGCGGTGATTGGCTGCGGCTAACAGACGTGGGATGGGAGCTCCTGAAGGATGCCCTTGACAAATACAAGCGGGGGCTCGCCTAACGCGGCGCTCCAGGCGACGGCCAAAAGCCGGCCGCGCCTGAGGGCTCGAGTCGTTCAGCCGGCCGCAGACGGCCGGCTGAACGGGCGGCGGCTGAGCCGCGCTGGTTGCGGCCGCCTGTGGCGGCCGAACCAGCGGCTGGAACCGATGGCCCTGTGGGCCACGGCTCAGCCGCCGCCCGTTAGGGAGCAGGAAAGGACCAGCGATGTGCGTCCAAAGCCTGGATTCTGTAGCTGAGTGGTTCCTTCGGCTCAATGGCTTCTTCACTATACTGAACTTCGTCGTGCATCCGGTCGAGCCGAAAGAGGGTGCCCTTCAGCGGACCGACGCCGACGTGCTTGGGGTACGCTTTCCCCACCGTCAAGAGATCGTGGGCGGCAACGCCCTGGCGGACCACGCTGCTTTTCAGGGTTCGCCGCGAACAGTCTTGGTCATCGGAGAGGTCACAGCCGGCCCCTGCAAACTGAACGGCCCATGGGCTCGCGTAGAAGATGAGAATGTAGGAAACGTACTACGCTCTCTTGGTTGTGTCGAACCGGCGGCACTGAAAGGAATCTCGAGCTCCCTGTACGAACATGGTCGTTTCGAATCGGCAGAGCTCGAGGTAAGACTCCTGTGCTTCGGGCGCCGCCCGTCGAAGAAGCTGCCGGCAGTTGCTCTTCAGTTGACGTGGGATCAGGTCTTCGGGTTCGTTTATGATCGCTATCAAACGTTTTGGCGCGTCAAGCGGCAGAATCAGCAGTGGCCGCCGATCGGTCGACTTCTGTGGGACAGATGCCGAGACCAGCAGCGTGACGGATACATCCAGGAAATGCTCGCAGTATTCGGCGTGAGGACTGCCTAACGAAGGCATGCACCCGGCCGCCCGTTAGCCTTCCGCGCTCGGCTTGCGGCAGGCGAACTTTGGTAGACTCCCCCGGTGGATTACGAAGTCAGATTTGCCGACGATGTGAAGGGGCACCTGCTGGCGCTGACAATACCGGAGCGAGCGGCGGCAATGGACGCCATCGAAGGACAGTTGCGTCACGAGCCCCTCGTGGAAACGCGCAATCGAAAGCCTTGGCGCCCCAATCCAGTCGCGCCCTGGGAGTTGCGAATCGGCAAGCTTCGTGTATTCTATGAAGTGGTACCGGGCGAACCGGGTTTGGTGAGGATACTCGCTGTCGGCAAGAAGGAGCGCAGCATCCTGCGCATAGCGGCGAGGGAGGTGACGCTATGAAGACGATCCAGCTCGCGAACGCATTTCGGCCGCTGGCCGAGTATGCCCGGGAGCTGAAGGAGGAGATCCTCGTAGTACAGGGACCCAGAGGGCCAGTGGCCGCTGTGGTTCCCCTCGAAGCCGTGGATCGAGAGTCTCTGGCCCTCAGCGCACATCCGGAGTTCCTGAATTTGATCGCGCGATCACGAGCGCAATTCGCCGCCGGTCAGACGCTGACCTTGGAAGAGATGAAGAGAGCGGTGCTGCCCCGGCGGAAGGCTAACAAGGCGTTGCACCGGACGCGCCAAAAGGCGGCGCGCCGCTGAACG
>JBBTDS010000794.1:0-10314 GCA_038060875.1 Acidobacteriota bacterium
ACGACCGGCGTCTGGATGTCCTCGGGAGCCTGCGGGTCGCCCGCGGCCGGTCCGTGCCAGACGCTGCCGCCGAAGGTAGTGATGTAGACCTTGCCCGGATCCACCGGGTCGGGGATCACGCGGTGCCCCCACTTGAAGTTGTAACCGCGGATGCGCCGCCAGCTCTCGCCGCGGTCGGTGGATCGCCAGGCCGACGAGGAGAAGCCGCAAGCGTAGAGGATCCGCGGGTCGCGCGGGTCGATTGTCACGTCGTACACGTGCTGGTCTTTGGCCAGGACATTGCGCCAGCCGGCGCCGCCGTTGTCGGAGACGAAGATGCCGCCATCGACCGCGCCGTCCGGTGTGCGCCGGCCCCAGGCGGCCAGGTACAGCCGCTTCGGGTTCTCGGGATCGATGGCCAGCCCGTTCGGCCCGTTGACGCCCGGTGGCAGATCGATACGGCTCCAGTGCTCGGCCCCGTCGGTTGAGCGGTACAGTGCGCCGTCGCCGTCGTTGCCGAAGCTGCCGTCCTGGCTGCGCCGCGCCGCCACAAGGTAGAGCGTCCGGCTTCGATCCTGGGCCAGGCGCCAGGCCAGCGGCTCCGCTCCGGCGATGCCGTTGTTCTTCGGCGCCCACGTCTGGCCGTCGTCGGTGGACTTGTAGACGCCGCGGCCGAACGCCGCCACGTACAGCACGCGGGCGTTGGCCGGGCTGTTCGGGTCCAGCAGGATGTGGGTCGGGGCGGTGTCGGGGATGGCCCCGGGCATGCAGTTCCAGCTCCTGGCGCCGTCCTCGCTGCGGCAGATCCCGCCGACGTAGGTGGAGGGCGATCGCCCCTGCCACATCTTGGGCCGCGGCAGATCGTGCACGTAGCTCATCACGCCCCATAGCCGGCCCTTCACTTCCGGATCGAACACCACCCAGTAGGTCGTGTTCCTCCACTCGCGCGGGATGCCCTGGGTCGAGAGCAGCCAGCTCTGGCCGCCGTTCTCGCTACGGTACTGGCCGATGTCGGTGTAGGAGATGAGCATCCGCTTCGGGTCGAAGGGGTCGAAGTGGACGCCGTAGCAGGTGGTCACGTCCAGGCCGGTCGATACCCATCCGCCGTCCGGAGCGCTGGCCGAATAGACCGCCTCCCAGTTCCGGCCGCCGTCGCGAGTGCGCATGGTGCGCATCGAATCGGTTCCGAAGCAGAGGTTCGGATCGCCCGGCGCCACACCCAGATTGTCCGGGTTGCGGCCCCAGCCGGCGCCGTTCCGCTCGGTCATCCAGGCCTCGCGGTTACGCGGCGGGTTGGTGTCGGCTTGCGTCCAGGCCGGCGTCCACGTCCGGCCGCCGTCGGCAGTCCTGGCGATGCCGAACATCCGCTCCGGCGCCGTCCGCCCGTTGTCGTAAGAGAGGTAGGCCACGTTGGGGTGGTGCAAGCTGGCGGCGACGGCCGGGAAGTTCGGCCTGAACTTGAGATCCGGCAGCGCGATCTGGCGCCACGTGCGCCCGCCGTCCTCCGATACGAACGCGCCGGCCGGAGCGGTCGCGTAGACGATGAGCGGCCCGCCGCCCGGCGGGAATCCGGCCGAGACGTCATGGAAAGCGGTCACGCCCGGCGGCGGCTCGCCGCGGCGCCACTCGCCGCGCTCGCGGAGGGCGACCGTGCTCGCGCCGATCACGTAAAGGCTGCGGTCGGCTTTCGGCGATCCCGGATCGACGTAGATCCCGCGAGCGGCGAACGGGAGATCGCCGCTCTTCTTCCACGTCCGGCCCCAGTCGGTGGAAACATGCAGGCTGTCCCGCAAGGCGGCGTACAGTGTCTTAGAGTTCTTCGGATCGACGGCCAGCGCGGTGATGGGCCCGCCGGGGGCGCCAGGGGCGAGGATACGCTCGCCGGCGTGGTCGTCCGGCATCTGGATTCCGGTCACCGCGGCCGGGCCGGGGTGCACCAGCGCCCAGGTTCTTCCCCGGTCGGTGCTGCGCCACAACGCGACCGTCTGCACGTAGATGACGTTGGGATCAAGGGGATCGAACAGGTAGAAGCGGGTGCGCCCGCGCAGGTTGAACATCCGCCACGAGCTGCCGCCGTCCCGGCTGAGGTAGGTGCCGGTCATGTCGCAGTGGACCAGCACGTCGCTGGAGTTGTGCGGGCTGATGAGCGGCGCGTACATGGTGCCGCCGCCGCCCGGACCGATGACCCGCCAGCGGTCGTTGCGCGAGGCCGGCGCCAGCAGCAGCGCCGCCGCGATCAGCATGGGGATATGCATCATCGGCGAGAATAGCATAGGATGCAACGACTTCTAATCACGCTCACGCTGGCAGCGGTCAATCTGGCCGCCGACAAGGCGCCGGTCATCCTCGATACCGACATAGGCACCGACATCGACGACGCCTTCGCGCTGGCGCTGGTGCTGGCCAGCCCGGAACTGGAGTTGCGCGCGGTGACCACCGTCAGCGCCGATGCTTACGGCCGGGCGTTGATTGCCTGCCGGATGCTCGATGAAGCTGGCCGCGCCGGCGTGCCGGTGGCCGCCGGGCGCCCGCCCCGCCCGCAGCCCGAGACCAAAGGGCAATACCTGTACGGCCAGCAGCCGGGCTTCTCCAAGCGCCCCGTGCCGGAACTGGCGCCCCAGTTTCTCTATCAGCAGCTCCGGGCCGAACCCGGCCGGCTGACCATCGTATCCGTCGGCGACCTGACCAACGTCGCCCGCCTGCTCACCGACCACCCCGAAGCCAGGGCCTGGATCAAGCGCATCGTCATCATGGGCGGCGCCGTGCGCGTGGGCTACAACGGCCAGCCGCCGCCGAGCTGGGAGTGGAACATCCGCTCCGATATCAAGGGCGCCCAGGTGGTGTTCGCCTCGGGCGTGCCGCTGACGGTGGCGCCGCTGGATGCGACCACGACCGTGAAGCTCGCAGAGCCGCTCCGCCGGCGCATCTTCGCCGCCGGCACGCCGCTCACCGGGCCATTGCACGCGCTCTACTTGCTCTGGGGCAAGACGACGCCGACGCTGTTCGACCCGGTGGCCGTCACGCTCAGCTTCGATGAGAGCTTCTGCCGGATGGAGGCTCTTCGTCTGGAGGTGGACGATCAGGGCTTCACGCGGGAGGTCCCGGGCCAACCCAACGCCCGCGTAGCCCTCTCCATCCGGGGCGAAGAGTTCCTGGAGTGGTATGTGAGACGCTTGACTCGCTTTAGCGCCGCGTCACCACCACCGCGCGCCAGCTCTGGTTGCCGGCGGCGTCGCGGGCGCGAATCGTGATCGTGTTCGTCCCCTGGTTGAGCGGGATCTCAGTGGTGACCCAGTTGGCGGTACCTTGGGCTACGCCGGAAGCTCCAGCGTTGGTGGACCAGGTGACTTCAGTCACGCCTACGTTATCGCGGGCGGTGCCCCGCACGACGATCTTCGCGCTGGAGCTCAGCACGCTGGTCGTCGCCGGCGAAGTGATCGCGAGCGTGGGGGCCGTGGTGTCCTTCGGCTTCGGAGTCTCGGCCGGCTTGGCGGGCTGCTCGGGCTTCGGGCTGGCGGGCTGCGCGGGCTTGGGAGCGCTGGGCGTCGCCGGCGCGGGCGCCGGGGCGCTCGGCTTCGGGGTCTCGGGCGCCTTCGGGGCGGCCGCCGGAGCCTCCTCGCGGGCCGCGTACAGGTCCTGGATGGCGGCGGCATCGTCGGCGGTGAGCACCGTGACCTTGCGGTAGTAGGGGTACATCACCGTGCCCGGCCTGTCGGAGTGCCCCAGGCCCAGCGCGTGGCCGATCTCGTGCAAGGCCACCGAGTAGAGATCCAGGTTGCTGCCCGTCGTCCAGGGCTCGTCGTCATCGAAGTGCACGTCGCCGGCCAGCGGCTCCGGATTGGGCGGGGCCGGGTAGAAAGCGTGGGCCAGCACCCGGCTGCGGCCGTCGAAGGCGAACGGGTCGCCGTGCGAGCCGGCGGCGAACAGGAAGTTCAGGGTGCGGGGCGCGGCGGCATCATCGCCGGCCGTGAAATTCAAGGCCGCATGCCGGGACCACTCTCCCAGCGCCCGCAGGACCTCCGCCCGCGCTTCGGCCGCCGGCAGGCGGCTGGTAAGCTGGGAGAAGAAGTGCCTCAGCTCTGCGGAGTTGCGGCCGGGGCCGTCCCAGCCCTCACCGACCCTTGCGATGTATTGCCCAACCGTCCCGTAGTCCGTCACGGCTCCGGCGCAACCTTCCACCGCCTCGCCTTCGATCAGCTCCTGGGAGGCCGGGTAGATGTAACTGACCTCGTCCCACTCGGCCAGGCGCCGGACGCGCTCCGCATTCCCAACCACCAGGAACTCGTTGGGGCGGAGGCCGGCGTGCTCGCGGGTCTCCAGAAGGTGCTCACGGATCAGGGCTTGCGCTTCCTGGGGATCCACGTCCGGGAAGAACTCCACCAGGACCTCGGTGCTGGTCCTGGAGCCGAACTCGTGGGTGTCCAGCAGCCGGCTCAGCTTGTCGGCCTGACGCAGCCGGCCCGCCCACCGCAGGTTGAGACCCTCGAACCGGGTCTCGTCGCTGGCCGCAACCAGCAGGGCGTTGTCCGGGACGTACCCCAGTACTCTGGCCCCGCGCAGTTCCAGTTCTGCGATCTGCTCTGGTTGGGGGGTGTTGCGAAACTCAACTACCACGTGCGAGTTCCGGCTCGAGGCCCGCCGCTTGGGAACCGCCGCCAGGTAGTCCTGGGCGTCGTCCCACTGTGCCACAGCCTTGCTTTTCAGGTGCATCCGGCTGTCTGCCGCCGCCCCGGAAGCCACGATCACGATCGCTGCCAGCCAACCCTTTGTCGTGCTCACAAAGGGCTTTTCGCCCCGGATTAAGTTTCTTTGAGCGAAAGTGCGGGGAGCAGCAGGGGTGGACCCCCGCAGTCACCGGAGAGTTTTCCAGGCCCCAGGCCACCAATTCAATGAGCCGTGTTATGAGATGGATGCTGGCGCTGTGTGGCCTGACGCTGGGCTTGGAGGCCGTGGCTCAGCAGTTCGTAGTCACCTACACCATCCGCACAGTGGCCGGCAGCGATCTCGTGGGCGACGGGGGCGCCGCCACGGCCGCGCTGCTCGGCAGCGTTGAAGGCGTGGCCGTCGATGCGGCGGGGAACCTGTATATCGCCGACGCCGTAGATCACCGCGTTCGCAAGGTCACCGCGGCGGGCATCATCTCCACCGTGGCCGGGAATGGACACCCCGGCTTCAGCGGGGACGGCGGGCCGGGAAGCGCCGCGGAGCTAAGCCAGCCCTACGGCCTGGCCGTGGACTCCGCCGGGAACGTCTACATAGCCGAATTTGGCAACGGGCGTGTCCGCAAGGTGTCGCCTGACGGCGTGATTCGCACCGTCGCCGGGGGCGGCCAGGCGAAAACCGCCGTCGAAGGCGGTGACGCGACCGCCGCCCGCCTGCTGGGCCCGCGCAACGTGGTTCTGGACGGCGCCGGCAACCTCTACATTGCCGCCTTCCTGGACCACCGCGTCTACCAGGTTACGCCCGCCGGCCGCATCTACACGGTGGCCGGCAACGGCGCCAGGGGCCGCTCCGGCGATGGCGGGCCGCCCGAATATGCCCATCTCAGCTACCCAGCGGGCCTGGCGCTGGACTACGCCGGCGCACTCTACATCGCCGACAGCGCCAACCGGTGCGTGCGCAGGGTGGCAGGCGGGACCATCAGCACCGTGGCCGTGCCGACGTGGCTGGATCTGCCCACCGCCCTGGCCTTCGATAGCGCGGCCAACCTGTACATAGCCGACCGCACCCGCATCGTCAAGCGCTCGCCGGCCGCAACGGTCGTGAGCGTGCCGTTGGCGGCCAGGGATCTGGTGCTGGATGCGGCAGGCAACCTGTTCGTGGCCGCCGCCGGCCAGGAGGTGAAAAGGCTGGCTGCCTCAGGCGCGCTGACCACGGTGGCCGGCAGCGGCGCCAAGTTTCGCTTCCAGGGCGAAGGCGGGCCGGCCGAGCAGGCGCGCCTGGACAGCCCATCTGGCCTGGCGCTCGACGCCGCCGGCAACCTGTACATCTCCGATGCCGGGAACAGCCGCGTCCGCAAGGTGAACGCCACCGGCCAGATCGGTACGCTGTCCGGTTCACATCTGCTGCTTTCTCCGGCTGGGCTGGCCTCCGATGCCGCCGGCAACCTCTGGATCGCCGATCCGATGCTCGGGCGGATCATAAAGGTCGCCGCCGGCGGCGTCATCAGCATCGCGGCCGGCAGCGGCACACCCGGATTCAACGGGGATGGCGGCCTCCCGGCGGCCACCCAATTGAACCGGTCGCGCGACGTGGCCGTGGATGCCGGCGGCAATCTCTACATCGCCGACACCTACAACCACCTCATTCGGAAGATCACGCCCTCCGGGGAGGTTTCGACCGTCGCCGGACGCGGCGTGCGAGGCAATGCCGGGGACGGCGGGCCGGCCAGCTCGGCGCTGCTCGATGCGCCCACCGGCATCGCGGTTGACGGCGAAGGCAACCTGTTCATCGCCGACCAGCGGAACCACGCCGTCCGCAAGGTGGACGCCGGAGGGGTCATTTCAACGGTGGCCGGCGGAGCGCGCGGCTCGGGCGGCGACGGCGGCCCAGCCGCCGAGGCAGGCCTGAACTTTCCCTCGGCTGTTGCCGTGGGCAGCGCCGGCGCGCTTTACATCGCCGATACCGAGAACCACGTCATCCGCATGGTCTCACCCGAGGGGGTGATCAACACCATCGCCGGCATCGGCGTTCCGGGTTACGGCGGCGATGGGGGGCCGGCGCTGTCAGCCCGGCTGAGCTATCCCTCCGATCTCATCGTTGATGCCGCCGGCAACCTCTACGTCGCCGACCAGGACAACCATCGCGTGCGGAAGCTGACGCGATCGGTCGAGTGGCGGCCGGCGCCGGCAGAGCCGCCCGTTAGCGTGGTCAACGCCGCCAGCCTGCTGGGCGGCGCCGTGGCCCCCGGCGAGATCGTTTCCATCCTCGCTTCCGGCCTCGGGCCGGCCGAGACGGAGGTGCTGTTTGACAGCCGGCCGGCGCCGCTGCTGGCTGCACTGGCGGACAAGCTCCACGCCCAGGTTCCCCATAGTGTGGCCGGGCAGAAAGAGACGCAACTGGAGATCCTCCACCGGGGGACCCTGAAGGCGAAGCTGATCCTGCCGGTGACCGAAGCCGCGCCCGGCATTTTCACCGTCAACGACGGAAAGGGGCAGGCCGCCGCCTTCAACGAGGACGGCAGCCGCAATTCGCCGGACAACCCGGCCCCGCGCGGCTCCGTTGTTGTTCTGTTTGCCACCGGCGAAGGCCAGGCGGCGCCGGTGTCGCTCTCCATCGGCGTCCATCCCGCCGAGATCCTCTACGCCGGCCCCGCGCCCGGTGTGACGGGCGTTCTCCAGATCAATGCCCGCGTACCGGGCGGCTTCCTGTCCCCCGGCCTCGTACCGGTGGAGTTGACCGCCGGCACGGCTCGCAGCCAGCCCGGCGTCACCATCGCGGTCCGGTAGCGCCAGCGTCTTCTTGCGGTATCATTACCTTACACCGCCATGGATCGCAGAGCTTTCCTCGCTTCCTCCTTCGCCATCGCCGGCGCGCAGAAAGGCAAGACGTACCGCACCGCCCTGATCGGCTCGGGCTGGTGGGGCATGAACATCCTCACCTGCGGCGCGATCGAATCGGGCGAGTGCAGGGTGGTCGCGATGTGCGACGCCGACCAGGACCAGCTCGATCCCGCCGCCGACAAAGTGCGTCAGCTCACCGGGGATGATCCCAAGAAGTACAAGGACTACCGCGAGCTGCTGGCCAAGGAGAAACCGGAGATCGTCATCGTGGGCGCTCCAGATCACTGGCACGCCTTACCCATGATCGCGGCCGTCGAAGCCGGCGCGCACGTGTACGTCGAGAAGCCGATCGGCCACACTATCCAGGAAGGCCGCGCCATGGTGAACGCGGCGCGGGCGGCCAACCGCGTGGTCCAGGTTGGGCTGCACCGCCGCGTGTCGCCGCACAACGTTTCCGGCCTGGCGTTTCTGAAATCCGGCAAGGCGGGCAAGATCGGCATGGTGCGCGCCTTCGTGCAATCGGGCGGCGGGCCGGGCCAGCGCACGCCGGAGTCGGATCCGCCGCCGGGCCTGGACTGGGACCTGTGGTGCGGGCCGGCGCCCAAGCGGCCCTACAACAAGGCCATCCACCCCCGCGGCTTCCGCCAGTTCCTCGACTACGCCAACGGCACCATCGCCGACTGGGGCGTGCACTGGTTCGACCAGATCCTCTGGTGGACCGAGGAGAAGTACCCGCGGAAGGTCTTCTCCACCGGCGGGCGCTTCATCAAGCAGGACTCCACTGACGCGCCCGACACCCAGTCGGCCACCTTCGAGTTCGAATCCTTCACCGCCGTCTGGGAGCACCGCACCTACGCCGGTAGCCAGGCCGAGAAGGCCCCGCTGGGCTGCTACTTCTACGGCGCCGAGGGCACCTTCCACATGGGCTGGCTGGACGGCTGGACGTTCTATCCCGCCGACAAGAAGAAGGACGTCATCCACGAGCCGCCGAAGCTCGGCCAGCCCGACGACCAGAACATCCGCGAGCTGTTCGCCAACTTCCTGGAGTCCATAAAGACCGGCCGGCGCCCGGTGTGCGACATCGAGAACGGCCACCGCTCGACCAACATGAGCCTGCTCGGCATGCTCTCCTACAAGCTCGGCCGCAGCGTGCGCTGGGACGGCGAGAAGGAGACGATCATCGGCGATCCGGAAGCCAACAAGCTGCTGCGCCGCCCGTACCGGGCGCCGTGGAAGTACCCGAAGGTCTGAGGGGGGCCAGTCATGGAAGAGCGAGCCTTCTACAACGAATCGCAGACCACGCGCCCGGCGGCGTTGAACTGCCCCTTTTGCCGGACCACCGAGAACTACGATCTCCGCTGGCTGTTGAGGAAGAAGAAGGACCACCTGCCGCCGCGCGCCGACGAGCGCGACCGCGCCCGCTTCCAGAAGTCGCAAACCTACATGCTTCTGCTCGACGACAAGGTGGTCTGCAAGAACCTCCGCTGCCGGAAGCGCTTCGACGTTTCGGGCATCAAGTCGGTGGCGTTTCTGTGACCGGTTCCCGCGCCAGCCTGGCGGCCGCGCTGGTGGTTGCGCTCGCAGGTTGCGCGCCGGCGCCCAAGCCTGCCCCTAAAGGGACAGCCACGCCGGGGGAAGTCAAGATCACCCACTTCTATGCCAGCCCTGCGCTGCTGGTCCAAGGCGAACCGGTGACCGTGTGTTACGGCGTGGAGAACGCCCGCGCGGTGCGGATCGAGCCGCCGGTTGAAGAGCTGCGTCCTTCCTACAGCCGGTGCATCCAGGTCGCGCCGAAGCGCACCACGCGTTACACGCTGGAGGCGGAAGGCGCGGACGGCAGCAGCGCGTCACAGTCGGTTGAGGTGATCGTACAGACCGCCGCGCCAACGCCGCCGCCGCCCGCTCCGCTGATCGTGGACTTCGTCGCCAGCGCCGAGGAGACCGTCGCGGGCCAGCCGGTGACGCTGTGTTACAAGGTGGCCGCCGGCGCTTCGCCGCGCCTGGAGCCGGAGCCGCCGCAATTCAAGCCTGCTGAGAAGGGTTGCTTCTCGGTAGCGCCGCGGCAAACCACAACCTACAGCCTGGTGGCCACCGATGCCGCCGGCCGGTCGGAGCGCCGGGCAGTCACCATCAGGGTGCGGTGAGTGCGCGATGCCGGCGTCCGGCTGCTCACCCGGGCCGCTATTCGCCCTGGGCACGTGTCTGCACGCCCGGCAGAAGCAATGGAATATCCGCGCTTACACCGCTCAGACGATCCGCGTGGCAGCGACTCGCTACCGCATCCCCGATCTCTCGATCGTGGCGGGGCCCGAGCCCGACGAGCAGATCTTTACCACGCCGCCCTTCGTCTGCATCGAGATCCTCTCCCCGGACGACCGCATGGAGGAGGTGCAAGAGAAGATCGACGAGTACCTCGCCTTTGGAGTCCGCTATGTCTGGCTCATCAATCCCCGGAGCCGGCGAGCCTACGTCTACACTGCGGAGGGCATCGGCGAGGCGAAGGACGGCCTGTTGCGAACGCAAGATCCCGAACTGTCGGTCCCGCTCGCCGAGGTCTTCGAAGGACTCTAAACTGCGCCTGAGGGACCTGGCTGAATTCGGCCCGCTGGAAGTTCTGGTTGGGGCAAACGGTTCTGGTAAGTCAAGCCTCGTTGAGTTTCCCCGATCCGTCGATAAGGGAGGCCGGAGAGTAGTTGGTCAGGAGTTGGATGCTGCGGAGGGCCGATAGACGCGGTTCGGAGGCAAGTGGTTGGAAAAACGTTGAGGAGTTGTTTTGCGCCTGATGATTGGGCACGGGATTCCCTCCCCGGAGGCGGCGAACCGGAGATGAGAT
>JBBTDS010000795.1:0-24230 GCA_038060875.1 Acidobacteriota bacterium
CGCGCGCTCGAACGGCGCTCATTGTGGCGATTGACGCTGACACAGGCCCTGTGGAGCGCCGTCTCCGCCAACTCCGAGAGGCTCTTGAACAGGCTGTGCTGGAAGCGCGCACCGACCGCGAGGTAATCGTCCACTTGATCCCGAAGCGGAGTGTCGAGACCTGGGTCTTGTGCCTCAGCGGCAGGATCATTGACGAAGACACAGATTATAGCGGGGAAGGCGATGTCGATAGACTGATCCCCACCGCGGCGGTGACCTTCTTTGACTGGAGCCGCGTGAATGTCACGCCACCCGTGCACTGCGTTCCGTCATTGTTGGCGGCCATCCCGGAGGTGAGGCGGCTTGGGTAATCGCCCGACTGCATCCATGCAGTCATGGCACAAACGTAGCCCCTGTCACGTCGGAGGTCGCGAGTTCGAGTCTCGTCGTCCCCGCCAGTGGCTGCCCAGCGAGCGCTCAAAACTCCAACCGTAGCGCGAACTGTCCGATGCGGTTGCCGCCGCTGTCGCCGCCGCGGGCGCTGGTGGAGCGGCCGAAGGCAATGCTGGTGATGGCGGCGCCCGGATTGGCCAGATTCGGGTGGTTCGGCAGGTTGGTGAAGCTGGCCTCGAATTTCAGCGTCCCCCATTCCCGCAGCCGGAAGTCCTTACCGAGCCCCATCGAGAGGTTCACCGTGCCCGGTCCGACCAACGTGCCCACGCCGGCATTGCCGAAGCGGCCGATCGCCCCGACACTACAGTTGAACTGATTGGCCGCTCCCGGCACCCGGCCTGGGCAGACAAAGGCCTCGCGGTCGAAATACCGGTCCGCGGTCGGGTCGGGCAGGTTGGCGTTGCGGACCGCGTCTGGGCGCTGCGACCCGCGCGCGTCGCCTCCTGTCCCGGAAGGGTCGCCGCCGCTGAAGGTGGCGGTGAGATACGGGCCGGTTTGCATCAAGGCGATCGCGCTGAGGCGCCAGCCACCCGCCAGCCCGTGGACGACGGGATTCGCGCCGCTCAGGAATTTCCTGCCTTTTCCGAACGGCAGCTCGTAGATGGCGGTGGTGATCCAGCGGTGCCGCCGCGTGGGCGCCACATTGCCCCGGTCGGCCCGCCGGTCCAGCGAGTTCGTCACGCGCCCGCCGCCGGCGCCGCCGGTGAAGCCCGTCGGCGCGGGACCGCCGGAATCGGCGAGGTTCTTGGCCCACGTCCAGGCCGAGTCGAAGGTGAGTCCGCCACGGACACGGTGAGTGAACTGGGTTTGCAGGGCGTTGTAGATCGCGTTGGCCCCGGTGTCGCGGGTGTACACCCGGCCCCAGTAGGGGAACGGCCGGTCGGTGAGGGGCCGCTGCGCGTAGGGTGTGGTTGAGGTCTGCGGCTGGTTCAGATCCGGGGACCACGCCAGCTTGATCGAACGCAACCCGACATAGGACAGCCGCAAGCCCGTGTCCCAACCCAGGTCCCGCTCCAAAGTGAGGCTCCACTGAAGCTCGTAGGGATCCGCGAAACGCGGGTCGTTGGCGGTGCCGAAATAGGCCTTCCCGTAAGGCACGGTCGTGATCCCCGTGCCGGTGGTGGAGATTTGAGGAAGGCGGAACAACGGTCTGCCGCCCTGAATGTCGTTGGTGAACTCCCGGACATCGGAACTGTGAATGCCTGTGAGAGAGTAGTACACGCTGCCGAGAATGGTCTGCGTGTAGACGCCGAAGCCGCCGCGCACCACCGTGCGGGTGTCCGCGAAAGGCCGGTAGGCGAAGCCGAAACGCGGGTTGAAGTCCTTCTTGTCGGAAAAGCGCAAGGTCTCCGGCCAGCCGGCCTCCTTCGCCGTCAGAAACGGCGTGCAGGGGATGGCGTTCCAGGCCGTGGCGGGACAGGCGTTGATCGACAGCAGGAACCCTGGCGCGGCGATTTCCCGCGCCATCGAGCTGGAAGGAATGACGACACGGCCGGTCACCGGCACCGCACGGTCGAAGTTAGTAATGTCCCCGCTGGCGTCGGTGTAGGGCGGGTGATACTCCCAGCGCAGACCGTATTCCAGCGTCAGCTTCGGGCTCAGCTTGAAGCTGTCCTGCACGTAGAAACTGTAGTGCAATGCGAGCCCGTCGTTGTCCATGCGGACGTAGGCGAACGCCGAATGATACGGGATTCCGAGCATGAAGTCGGCAAAGTCCTTGCCGCTGTAACGCCCGTCGAAACTGAAGTTGCCGTAATTGTCGCTGCCGATGAACCCCAGGTTGGTTTTGGCGCGAAGCCGGCGCAGGTCGGCGCCGGCTTTGATCGCGTGCCGGCCCCGGACCCACGTCAGGTTGTTGTTGGTTTGAAGATTCCGTGAAGTCGTGAAGCCGGGCTTGCCCTTTCCGAAACTGGTCGTGCCACCGCTGAAGTTGAAGGACGGGAGTCCGTTGAATGTCAGCGGCGGAAGCCCTTGCAGGCCCAGGTCGCCCGTGATTTGCCGGCCGTCGAAGGCATACGAGGTTCCGCCGTCGTAGTTGGTGAAACCGAGCCGGAATTCGTTCAACACCGTGGGAGAGATGGTGTAGTTGTGCGAGACCACAAAACTGCGGCTGTGGGCGTAAGAGGTGTCAGCCGGCAGCACAAAGCGGTTGGGCGACGTGGCGTCCATGTTCTTATAGCTCCAGCGGCTGAACAGAGACTGCCTGGCCGTCAGCGTGTGGTCTATCCGGATGTCGTACTGGGCGGAGGTGATCGGCGCCGCGCGGTTTTCGCGGAAGTTGGCCGACCGCTGCACGTCGGTCGGACCGAAGTTGGGAAGCTGGTAGTAAGGTAGGAGCTTCTTGGCCACGGGATTGAGGTCGGCCGCCGGGATGCGGTTGCCGGGGTAGGGCTGGCCGGTAAGCGGGTTGCGAACCGTTCCCGTTTCCTTGCTGAAATCCCCGTCGCGCATCAGCGCCGTCGGCACGGTGTTCTGGATGGCTGTCCCACGCCGGTACTGCATGTCTTCGAAGGTCACGAAGAAGAAAGTGCGGTTCTTGAAGACCGGCCCGCTCAGGCTGCCGCCAAACGTGTTGGCCGTTTTCTGAGGCTTGATGGTGGAACCATAGGCGGTAGCGTCGAAGACGCGGTTCTGCATGTATTCGAACAGGCTGCCGTGGAAGCTGTTGCCGCCGCCACGCGAAGTGGCGGTGACATCGCCCACCTGGCCGAACTCGGCGTTGCTGCCGACGCCTTGCACCTTCATCTCGGCGATCCCTTCCGCCGAAGGGAAGACCTCGCTGAGCGGGCTCGCGTTATCGGCATTGATGGCGGAGATGCCGTCCAGCGACACTTCGTTTTGAACCGGCAGCGCCCCCTGCACCGAATATCCCATGCCGTCGTCCGCCTGCACTCCGGGCAGGAAAGCGACCAGTCTCAGCGGGCTCGTGCTTCCGGCGCCACGGAAATTGGCGGGCAGCTCCAGCACTTGCGTGGTGGTGAAGGTTGCCGAAATGGTCTGCGTCTCCGTGTTGATGACGGTGGTGGCGCCCTCGACGGTAACGGCCTCGGTGAGCTGGCCGACTTCCAGCGTCACGTTGACCCGCAGAGTCTGCCGCGCCGCCAGTTCCAGGTCGGTGACACGGTAGGTCTTGAAGCCTTTGGCTTCGGCGCTCACCGTGTAGGCGCCCGCCTTCAGGTTCAAGGCCTCGAAATTGCCCTCTGCGTTCGCGGCCACCGTGCGCGACGTGTTTTCCGCCTGGTTGGTGATCGTAACCTGGGCGCTGGGGACGACGGCGCCCGACTTGTCATTCACCGTTCCCAGGATAGTGCCGAAAGTGGACTGCGCGGCCAGCACGGCAGGCAAGGCCACGAGTAAGAATCCGAGTCTCGAACTCATGCGGTCCATACAACCCCCTTTGTGAACGGAGTCTATCACAACGGGACTTGAAAGTGGAGTGGATGTTCAGTTGCCGGTTCGCGTGCGCAAGTGGAAGCTCTTCGGGCGCGTGAGGTACAGAAAGCCGAGGTGCGACAGCGTGCAGCCGTGGCCGCTGTCCTTGATGCCTACCCAGGCCAGCTCGGGGTCGAGGTAGTCGCAGCGGTTCACGTAGACGGTGCCGGCAGCCGTGAGGTGCGCGAGCCGCTCGCCCCGCGCCGTGTCCTCGGTCCAGATGGAGGCGGTGAGCCCGTAGGGGCTGTCGTTCATCAGCCGGACGGCGTCCTCCTCGCTATCCACCGGCATGATTCCGATGACTGGTCCGAAGCTCTCCTCCATCATGACGCCCATGCTGTGATCGACATCCACGAGCACGGTGGGCTGGAAGTAGTAGCCGGGCCCGGGCAGGCGGCGTCCTCCGGTCAGCACCCTGGCGCCGCGGCCGACCGCTTCGTTGACCTGGTATTCCATAGACTCCACCGCCTTGCGCTGCGCCAGCGGCCCCACGGTTGTCGTCTCGTCCTCGGGGTCGCCCACCTTGTATTTCTCCACTTCGGCCACGTACGCATCGACGAAGCGGGAGAAAAGCGGTCGCATCACATAGATCCGCTCCACGGCGCAGCAGCTCTGCCCGGCGTTGTAGAAGGCGCCGTCCACGAGGTTTTCCACCGCGAAGGCGAAGTTGGCGTCCTCGCAAACGAAGGCAGGGTCTTTGCCGCCGAGCTCGAGTCCCATGTCGAGCAACCGGCTCGACGCGGCCTGGTACACCTCGCGCCCGCCCTCCACCGAGCCGGTGAACGAGATGAAATCGACGGCGCGCGCGTCGATCAGCTTGCGAATCACGGCGTGGCCGACGTGGATCGATGCGACCAGCTCGGGCGGGAGACCCGTGCGGCGAAAGGCCTCGACGAAAGCGTCGCCGCACAGCGGGGTGAGGCGCGCGTGCTTGATGAGAACAGCGTTGCCGGCCAGCAGGGCCGGGACGATGACGTTGACGGCGATCAGCAGCGGGTAGTTCCACGCGGGGATGTCGAGCACAATCCCCAGTGGCTCGTGCCGGATGAACCGGCGGAATCCCTCTCTGGGCGGGAGGACATCGTCCTCCAGCGCGCCTGGCGCCAGCCGCAGCATGGTCGCGGCGCGGTCGAGCATCGTGTCCACCTCGCGGCGCGACTGCCCGATGGGCTTGCCCATCTGCCACGTGATGTCCAAGGCGACTGCTTCCTTCATGGAGCGAAAGGCATCAATGAACGGGCGGCAGATTTCCACGCGCTCCTCGACCGGGACGTCGCGCCATGGCCGCTGCGCCGCGCGCATTCGCGAAAGGATGGAGTCGATCTCCGACTCCGAGGTTGGCTCGATCGTGCGAAAGACCGTCTCAGTGGCGGGATTAACGATGTCCATGACTCACCAGCTCTCCTCGTACAGCCTCAACAGATCGCTCTGGGTGCAGGGGCGGATGTTGGTCCGGTGACAGGAGTCCTCGAAGGCCTTCCCCGAAAGGGGGCCGAGGCTCTCCCGCGGGACGCCGTGGTGGCGAAGGCCGCGGGTGATGCCAATGCGCTCGATCAGGGACTCGACTTCGGCCACGGCGCGCGCCGCGGGCGCGCCGAACATAGCGGCCAGACGCGCGTAGTGGCTTGCCGCCTCCTCCTGGTTGAAGCGCATCACCGCGGGCAGGCACAGGGCGTTGGCCAGGCCGTGATTCAGACCGAACTCGGTGGAAAGGGGGTGCGCCAGCGAGTGCGCGGCTCCGAGGTCTTTCTGGAAGGCGATCGCGCCCATGGTGGCCGCAACCTGCATATACCCCCGCGCCTCGATGTCCGTGCCGTTGCGCACCGCCCGCTCGAGGTAACGGATGACGAGCTCCAGGCCGTGGATCGCGATGGCGTCGCACAGCGGATGGAAGACGGGACAGGTCAGGGACTCGAGGCAGTGCGTGAAGGCGTCCATGCCGGTGGCCGCCGTCAGGAACGGCGGCAGCCCCACCGTCAGCTCCGGATCTAGGATGGCGCGCTTGGGCATCAGCCACGGGCTGAAGATGATGATCTTCCGGCCCAGCTTGTGGGACGTGATCACCGAGGACCGCCCGACCTCGCTGCCGGTTCCCGCCGTGGTGGGGATGGCGATGATCGGGTCGTAGGGACCTTTCATCCGGTCCATGCCGCCGGCCTGCCACTCGAGTTCGGTCAGCGCACCCTCATGCCGCGCCATCACCACCACCGCCTTGGAAACGTCGAGCGCGCTGCCGCCGCCGAGGCCGATGGCGCCGTCGCAGCCGGCGGAGCGGTACCGGGCGGCCGAGTCGAGAACGTCTTCTTCGATCGGGTTGCCGTGGACGCCGGCGAAAACCTCGTGCGGGAGTCCGGCTTGGTTCAGCACGGACACGACCGCTTCGAAGACCGGCGTGGCGCGAACGCCGGGATCGGTCACCACGAGAGGCTTGCGCACCCCGGTTTCCTCCAGGGAGCGCGGGAGCTGCCGCACTGCGCCGCAGCCGAACAGGATCCTGGTGGGAAACGAAAAGGTGGTGATTTCATCGAACATGCCGGATCATCCTCCCGCCGCCAGTGGCAGCACGAGCTTGTTTATCCAGTTACGGAACTCCACCTGGCGCACTTGGTCCGACAGCACGTCGTCATCGATGTCGAGCTGCCAGCGCAGGTCCTTCCGGTCCGGATTCTGGTGAAGCGTTTCGAGCATATCGACGTGCCGGACCAGTTCCTCATGACCCTGAAAGAAGCCTTCGGGCACCAGCTTCGGCTCACGCGCCACAATCAGGCGCGCCATTTCGTGCAGGTCGTACTCGGGATGATACTGGGTGGCCCAGAAGGTCCCCTTCTCGTGCTTCACTGCGAGCGCCTGGGCGTGGGTGAAATCGTTGGAGGCGAGCAGCACGCCGCCGGGAGGAAGCTCGGTCACCTCGTCGAGATGGCTGATGAAGCCGCTGTAGACGGGCGGTTTCCCCTCCAGCATGGGATGCCGAAGCCCTTCGGCGGTAAGCCGGATCTTGCGCGCGATTCCCATCTCGCGCCCGCGCGGATTCGCCCGCACCTCTCCGCCGGCCGCTACCGCCGCCATCTGGATGCCCCAGCAGGTCCCGAAGGCGGGAGTACCAACCTCGTAGCTGCACCTGGCAAACTCGATCTGGCGGGTCACGCGGGCATCCTCCGAGTGATAGATCGTCAGGTTGCAGCCGGTCCAGAGGATGCCGTGGTAGTGCTCCGGGCCCAGCCCGTGCGGTGGAGAAGGATCGTCGCTCGGAAGCCAGACGGTGTACTCCGCCTCGGGCAGGCACTTTGTCAGCATCTCCGCGTAGAGCCGCCAGGCGTGCTTCATCCCGGCCACGCCGAGCTCGTCGCGGCTGGCTTTCGGGTAGCCGTCGATGATCAGGAAACGGAGTGTGGATCGCATGTGTCGAGGGATTCGATGATGCGGGGCAGTTCGCCGAAATCCCGGCATATGGCGTCGGCGCGGGTGTTCGCGCTGCCGCGGTCCACCGCCGCCGTCACCAGCACCGCCAGCGCTCCCGCGTCCTTCGCGCCCGCGATGTCGTTGTGCTCGCGGTCGCCGATGTGAACCAGCTCGTCGAGGCGGCAGCCGGCGAGATCGGCAGCGCGGCGAAACATCTCCGGCGCGGGCTTCGAATGACCCAGCTCGTCGGAGAATACGAAGGCCGAAAATAGCTCCCGCAGCCCGTAGCCTGCCAGTAACTCGCGGAGCGCGCGGCCGGGTGTGAAGATGGCGTCCGAGACCACCACCAGGGTGAAGCGCCGGGTCAGTGTTCTCAGGGCATCTGCGACTCCAGGCGCCAGGTCGGGGCGGACGCGCAGCTCCATCTCCTCGTGCAGCCTCACCAACTCCGTCAGTTCCTCTTGCGGCAGCTCGCGCTTCAGACCGGCCAGCAGCACGCGCAGCCGGACCTCCACCGGCCAGGTGACGTGCTCATGGCGCCAGACCTGCCGGAAGGCGGCGTCCGCGGTATCGTAAGCGCAGTTCAGCAGCGCCGGATCGATCGGGGCGTGCCGTGACAGGGAACGGTGGACTAGATCCCTGCGCTCGACCGGCTTGGGCGGCAGACCCTGCTCGCGTCGCTTGGGTTCGTCGGAGTCATCGACGAAGACCGTGTCCCATAGATCGAAGGAAACGGCACGAACGCGGGGCACATTCCAGAATACATGACGGGGCGTCAGAGGTTGGCCTTGCCTTGGCGCGCCCGCAGCCAGAGCAGGAAGGTCACCAGCGTGCCGGCGCCGGCCATGCACACCAGCATGACGAGAATGGGCGCGAGCTGCTGGTTCGAGGCCTTGTACATCCAGCCGATGATCTGTTCCTGGAAGATGGGACCGATCGATCCCATTCCGTTGATGATCCCGGCGGCGGCGAGCGCGCCGCGGTTGGAAGCCACGTCGATCGCTCCCACTCCCGACAGCAGCGAATCGGGGCCGAAGAGCATGAAGCCCGCCAGTCCCATCGACAGGGTGAAATAGAAGACGCTGGTGGCGCCGAGGGTGGCCATGAGGATGAACGAGAGCGTCATCATCGCCAGCATGGCGAAAGAAAGGAAGGCGCGACGCCCGTGGAAGAGCTTGTCGGAAGCCACGCCGGACGCGATCACGCCGAAGAATCCGCACAGCTCGAATACGGTCGAAAGGTAGCCTGCCTGATCTCCGGCAAGGCCGAAGTTTCTCCGCAGAAAGAAGGGGGCCCAGCTCCAGAGCGCGTAGCGCAGGAACTTGATGGTGAAGTAGATCACACCCATCGTGACGACGCTGACCACCACGTCGGTGGTCCAGCCCAACCGCTGGGAGTCTCCCTGCTTCGCGGGTGGCTCCTCGCCGTCTTCACCGATGGGCGCCAGCCCGACGCTCTCCGGCCGGTTCGGGTGCAGCAGGAGCACCAGCGCCCAGATGGCCAACAGGACGAGTGCGGACCCGAAGTAGGACCATCGCCATCCGGCGCGCCCCAGCAGGTAAGCGGCAAATGACGTTGAGACAAACGATCCCACGGTGTAGCAGGTGGACCATGCCCCGAGGATGGTTCCCCTCTGCTGCCGGCGGAACCAGAAAGCGAGGCTTCCGATGCAGCCCGGCCAGCCGGTCCCCTGCGCCAGGCCATTGATGGCCAGGAATAGTATCACGGTCCAGAAACTGTTCGAGATTCCAAAGATGAAGTTGCAGGCGACGGAAATCCCCATGCCGCCGACCAGCAGCAGCTTCGGCCCCAGCTTCCTGCCAAAGTAGGCGCTGGAGAACTGCCCGACGGCGTAGGCGGCGAGGTAGGCGGTCCCGAGGTGGGCAAGCTGCGCGGTGGAGAGCCCGAGCATTTCCCCCATGTCGGCTTTCACCACATAGAAGGGCTTGCGGCAAAAGTAGTAGCCCGCGTAGGTGAGCCAGGTGGCGACGAGGATGCGGATCTGCCAGGGGCGATAGACCTCGTCCAGGCTGCGGCGTCCCTCCATCTCGGGAATTCTCCCACAGTTCGCCCAGGGAATGGATGGCCGCGGCCGGGGCCCGGCGGGTAACATGGTGGACATGAAAGCGCCAGGAATGCTCACCATCGATGATCTGCGCGCCCGCGTGGACAACTCCGAGATCGATACGGTTCTGTTGACGTTCACCGACATGTATGGCCGGCAGTTAGGCAAACGCCTGGACGCCCGTTTCTTCCTGGAGAACGCCGAAGAACACGGCACGCACGCCTGCGACTACCTGCTCACGGTGGACATGAACATGGAACCGGTGCAGGGCTACCGGTTCGCGAGCTGGCAGCGCGGTTACGGCGACTTCCACCTGGCGCCCGACCTGGCGACCCTCCGCGCCGCCAGTTGGCTTGACAGGACCGCTCTGGTGGTTTGCGATTTGGTCGATCGCGACTCGCATGCGCTTATCGAGCAGGCGCCGCGCTCCATTTTGCGGCGGCAGGTGCAGCGAGTTGCCGAGGCCGGATACGAAGCGATGGCCGGCTCGGAACTGGAATACTACATCTTCAACAATTCCTATCGCCAGGCCGCCGCCCTCGGCTACGCCTCGCTCGAGCCCGCCGGCTGGTACCTGGAGGACTATCACGTCTTGCAGGGCACGCGCGAGGAGAACCTGAATGGCGCCGTTCGGCGGCACCTAGCCCAATCGGGGATTCCGGTGGAATGTTCAAAGGGGGAATGGGGACGCGGGCAGCATGAACTAAACCTGCGCTACAGCGATGCGTTGACGATGGCCGACCGCCACGTGATTTTCAAGCAATGCATGAAGGAGGTGGCCGACCGGCTGGGCCTGAGCGTCACCTTCATGGCCAAGTTCGACGCCGCCCAGGCTGGATCGAGCTGCCATCTGCACTTCAGCTTGTGGCGGGACGGCCGGAGCATGATGGCCGGGGAAAGCCGGCTGGGGCCGATCCGTTCGAGTGATGTCTTCCGGTGGTTTCTCGGCGGATGGATCGCTCACGTGCCGGAGTTCATGGTCTTCTATGCGCCCACGGTAAATTCCTACAAGCGTTTTCGATCCGGGTCGTGGGCGCCGACCCGGCTGGCCTGGAGCTACGACAACCGCACCGCCAGTTTCCGCGTGCTTGGGAAAGGCCCCAGCCTCAGAATCGAGTGCCGCATCCCTGGGGCCGACTGCAACTCCTACCTGAGCTTCGCGGCTGCGCTGGCCTCGGGGCTGGACGGGATTGCCGGCAAGATCGAACCGCCGCCGGTCTTCGACGGCGATGTGTACGCGGCCGTGGATCTGCCGTTGGTCCCCGCGACGCTGCGCGAGGCCGCCGCCCTTTTCGCATCCAGCCAGTTCGTGCGAGCAGCGCTGGGCGCCGATGTGGTCGAGCACTACGCGCACTTTTTCAAGGTCGAGCAGGATGCCTACGAAGTCGCGGTCACCGACTGGGAGCGGAGACGCTACTTTGAGCAGATCTGAAGGGTAGCGCTGGGGCGTGGCCCTTAGTACAATTGCCACATCCGCGTAGCCGGAGGGTTACGGAATGGCAAAGCTGTTTGTGCTCCTATTCGCCGTTGTCGGGCTCGCGTCATCACAAGTTACCAGCAGCCGGCTGACCGGCACGGTGGTGGACCCGGGTGGAGCGGCGGTTCCCCTGGCGCAGGTGAAGGTGCTGAATGTCCAGACGGGGCAGACCTTCGACACCACCACCAACGAACGCGGCGAGTGGGCTGTCCCGTCGATCTCGACTGGGACCTACCGCGTCACGGTCACCGCGAAAGGCTTCAAGTCCGCGGTCGTCAACAACGTCGCCATTGAGGCCGGCGTGCCGGCCACGGTCAACGTCACCCTGGAGCTCGGGACACTGACGGAAACGGTCGAAGTAACTGGTGCCGTTGAGGTCCTCCAGACCGCCAGCGCCACGGTCACTTCCACGCTGGTCGGGCGCCAGATCCACGAGCTGCCCTTCGTCACCCGCAACGTGCTCGAGCTGATCGTCACCCAGGTCGGCACCCAGACAATCGGCACCCCGCGCACCTCTTCGATCAACGGTCTCCCCAAGGGCAGCCTCAACATCACCATGGACGGCCTCAACATCCAGGACAACCTGCTGCGCAGCGACGACGGATTCTTCGCCAGTCTTCAGCCCAAGACCGACGCCATCGAGGAAGTCACCGTGACCACCGCCGCCGCCGGCGCCGAAAGCGCTGGCGAAGGCGCCGCCCAGGTCCGCTTCATCACCAAGGGCGGCAGCAACGACTTCCACGGCGGGCTGTTCTGGCAGCACCGCAACAGCTACTTCAACTCCAATTACTACTTCAACAACATCAACGGACTGCCGCGCGACCGCCTGGTGATGAACCAGGGCGGCGGCAATCTGGGCGGGCCATTCCGGCGCAACCGCGCCTTCTTCTTCGTCAACCTGGAGGAGTTCCGCCTGCCCCAGACCTACGGCGTTGGCGCCACCATGCCCACACCAGAGGCCACCCAGGGCATCTTCTTCTGGCAGGACACACAGTCGCGCCAGATTCGCAGCGTCAACCTGTACGAGCTGGCCGGCGCCAGGAACCAGGCGCTGCCGGCCGGTATCCGGGCTTTCCCCACTACGCCCGACCCCATGGTGTCCGCCGCGCTCGACGCCTACCTCAAGCTCGCCACGCCCCAAACCGGCAGCTTGCGCGACCGCATCGCCACCAACAACGACTACAACCGGAACAACTTCAATTTCCAGACGCCGGGCCAGAACACGCGGCGCTTCTTTACCACGCGGCTCGATTTCGACCTCACCGCCAGGCACCACTTCGAGACGGTGTACAACTACCAGTTCTACAACTCGAATCCCGACGGCGTGAACGGGATCTACCCGGTGCTGCCCGGCGCCGGCACCGTGCTGGGGCATCCCGATTCGGGCGGCATCAGGCGCAACGCCTTCTCGATCGTCGGCGCGCTGCGCTCGACGCTCTCGCCGCGGCTGACCAGCGAGCTGCGCTTCGGCATGTCCGGCGGCGGCAACTCCCTGTTCAGGGAACAGATCGTGCCGGCTCTGTTCACCCAGTGGCGCGGCTACGCGCCGACGCTCAACTACGTCCAGAGCCCGTTCCGCGCCAGCGGCCAGTCGCGCCGCCACACGCCGGTCTGGACCGGCAACACCAACCTCACCTGGGCGCGCCCGTCGCACCTGCTCAACTTCGGCGGCAGCTTCACCCAGGTCGATAGCTGGCAGCAGTCGATCGGATCGCAGGTGGTGCCGGGTATCAGCTTCGCCATGGCCGCCAACGACCCAGCCAATACCGGAAGCACGTCGCTGTTCGACACCGTCAACTTCCCCAACAGCACGCCCGGCAATCGCTCCGACGCGGCCGCCCTGTACGCCATGCTCACCGGGCGCGTCTCCGCCATCACCCGGTCCGTCTCGCTCGACGAGAAGGAGCGGCGCTATGCCCACATCGGCTCGGTGGACCGCAACCGCCAGCGCGAGATGGCCTTCTACCTCCAGGATTCCTGGCGCGCGCGCCAGGGACTCACGCTGAACTACGGCCTGCGCTGGGATGTGCAATTCCCTTTCACCAACCTCAACGGCACCTACACGCGCGTCGGCTATGAGGGAGTCTGGGGGCTCTCAGGCGTCGGCAATCTCTTTAAGCCCGGCGTCATGACCGGCAAGGAGCCGCAATTCTTCCAAGCCGAGCCCGGCCAGCATGCCTACCAGACCTTCTACAAGAATGTCTCGCCTTCGCTCGGCTTCGCCTGGGTGATCCCGAAGACAGACGTGCCCGTCTTCTCCTGGCTGGCCGGCGCGAGCGGCCAGTCGGTGCTGCGCGGCGGCTATTCGATCTCGACCATTCGCGAAGGCATGAACGTGCCCATCAACATCTGGGGTTCCAACCAGGGCCGCACCGTCTCGACCAGCGTGAACCCGGCGAACTTCCCGGACGTGTTCGGCGCGCCCGGCTCCGTCTGGTTCCGCGATCCGAACCTGCCCACCCGCCCCGAGCCGGACCGGCCCACCTATCCCATCCCGGTCGTCGCCGGCAACAGCATCAACGATTTTGATCCCGGGCTGCGGATGGGATACGTCCAGTCGTGGAACCTGAGCCTACAGCGCGAGCTGACGCCCTCCACCGTGCTCGACCTGCGCTACGTCGGCAACCACGGCACGCGCCTGTGGCGCCAGATCAATCTCAACGAAGTGAACACGTTCGAGAACGGGTTCCTCGAGGAGTTCAAGATCGCGCAGAGCAACCTGGCCATCGCGCGCCGCCAGAATCCGGCCAGCGTCAACTTCGGCAACCAGGGCCTGGCGGGGCAACGCCCGATCCCGATCATCCAGACGGCCCTCGGCCTCGTCAGCGATACCGGCTTCGCCACGAATCTCCAGCGCGGCGAGGCCGGCTCGCTGGCCAACGCCATCGCCTTCAACCAGACGCGGATGAACCGCCTGACGGCCGCCGGCTATCCGGCCAACTTCTTCGTGGCGAATCCCACCGTGGTCGGCGGAGGCGCGTATCTGGTGACCAACGGCGGCAACTCCACTTACAACGCTCTCCAGATCGAGGTGCGCCGCCGGATGTCGAGCGGCGTGCTGGCGCAAGGGAGTTACGTCTGGTCCAAGTCGCTCTCTAACATGCTCGCGTCGAGTTCGGTGGTATTCAGCCAGCCCACCACGCTGCGCTCCAGTGCCATCGACAAGGGGGCGTCGCCCTGGGACATACGGCACGCCTTCAAGCTCAACTTCATCTGTGAGCTGCCGTTCGGCCCCCGGCGCCGCTTCCTCCCCGACCTGCGAAACCCGCTGGCCAGAAAGCTGCTGGAGGGCTGGGAGATCGCCGGCGTGTCGCGGATGCAGTCCGGCTCGCCCGAGCTGCTCACCGGGCGGGCCACCTTCAACCAGTACGACGGCGGCGTTGTGCTACACAACCTGACCGCCCGGCAGCTCCAGGAAATGGTCAAGCTCCGCAAGACGACCGCGCCGAACGGACTGGGCGTGGTCTACTTCCTGCCGCAGGAGCTGATCGACAACTCGCGCGCCGCCTGGGAGGTCGGTGGCCGCACGCTGACCGACCTCGATCCCAACAAGCCCTACGTTGGCTCGCAGACTGAGGCCGGCCAGCTCGGCTACCGCGTCTACTTCTGGGGCCCGTGGCAGGTGCGCTGGGACCTGAGCGTGGCCAAGCAGACCTTGATCGGCGAGGGCAAAAGCATCGAGCTGCGCGCCCAGTTCCTGAACGCGTTCAACAACGCCAATTTTCTGCTCGGCGGCGCCGGCAACGAGGTGAACACCAGCGGCATCGGCTCCGGCTTCGGCCAGACCACCAGCGCCTACCGCGACTTCACGGTGTCGGGCACCAACGACCCCGGCGGGCGGCTGATCGAGTTCGTGCTGCGGTTCCGGTTCTAAGCGGCGACCCGCCGCGGCTCGGCGCTGCGCGCACCGGCGGCGCGTCACTGGCCGCAGCAAACGGTCATGACGTTTGTTGGATGGGGGCCTCTCACCTGAGGCCGAGCTGCCGGCGCACCTCCGCGCTCGAAATGCCACCCTGCTGGCGCATTCGCGAACGGGAACGCTCGATCAGTTCGATAAAACGAGGGTTTGAACTCAGAGACGCCGTTTCAAGATCGGTATTCTCCAGAGCAACAAGAGCCGCCACCGGTTTGCCGTGATCGGTGACAACCAGCAGCTCTTGACCCGCCGCACGGGCGCAGTCGGCCAGGCTCATCGTCGCCTTGTCCATTTCTACAGTCTTCATAGGACGATCTCCTCCCTGCCGATGCGGACTACGGTTCGATCCTTAACCCCAACAGCGAGCACCAGAACGAACGGGCCCGGCTCCTCGTACACTTCATAGTATACCCGCAAGTGGCCGACCCGAAGCTCCCACGGCGCGATTGGATTCGGTCTCATCGGCTTGCGGTTGAGCGTCTCAACCGCCGGTTGGTACGTCAGTTGTTCCTCTACAGCATCGACAACAATCCGCTGTTCACGCGCTGTCAGTGCACGAAGATGATCCACAGCGTCCGGCGAATACTCAATTCGATGGGGCAACCTGCCGTTAGATTAGCGCACCGCCGGGACACCTGTGGACGAGGATCGTGACGTCGCCAGCACGGCGGTCACGTTTATCACGGGCGGCTGAACGAGAGCCCCACGGCGGCGTGCCCTTCCTCGACGAAGATCAAGCCGTCGTAGGATTTCGCGAGCGACTGGAGGTGGAGGTTCGACTCCGGATCGTCCCTGTTCCAGATGGCGCCCGCGCTGAGGTGGAGGTGCGGCTCGGCCAACCAGCGCGCGAGAGCGCCGGCGGCGGGCACACTGCGCATGTCGAGGAACAGCAGCGGCATTCCGGCGGCGCTCAGGACCGCGTCGCCGCTTCCCTCCGGTGACGGAGGCACGGTGTGGTTCTGGAGGCCGCTGCCGGCGCCCTTCTGCATCCCCATCGCGCGGACCTCGCCGCGGCGGAAGGCGAAGCCAACCACGTACATCCGCCGGCCGAAGCGCTCGCCCAGCCAGGCGCCCATGCTCTTGAAACCCATCTCCGGGGCCAGGCGCACGTGGCCGTTGTGCGCCCACAGGACGAGCTTCTCGTTGGGGTGCACTTCACGCGCCAGCCATTCGACGTTGCGCGCCATCATCTCGTCGCGATAGCCGGGGGGCGTGCCTTCGCTTCTCATAGCGGTGGCCTGGCGCACGATTTCGGCCGCCTGCCGGGCGTCGCGCCAGGCTTCAGGTGAAGAGGCGCGAACGAGGACCTCACGCCTGGCGTCCAGCAGCTTCACAATGCCCTCGGCCTGTTCGGCGACGCCCTTGGCAGCCTTGTCGGCCATTTGCCCGCCCAGTTTCCGCACTTCTCCGTAAGCTGTCTCGGCCGCGGCCACCTCCTCCGGAGCAGTCTTGCGCAGGTACTCAAGCACGCGGTCGGCTGCCACATCGGGCGTCTGCATGTCGAAGGAAGTGAAAGTCAGGATGGGATGATCGCCCGGGGCCTTGTTGTAGGCCCGCATCCACTCGATCATGTCGAGCACTTCCTGGGTGTTCCAGGTCCAGAAATACATGCCGGCGAGCGCGGCTTTGGGATCGCCCTCGCCGGTCTTGATGTAGCGGTCCACGGCCAGCGATTCGGGCCAGTTGGCCTCGATGGCGAAGACCGTGAAGCCCTTCTCCTTGACCAGGTATTCGAGCAACCGGTGCTTCAGCTTGAAGAACTCGCGCGTGCCGTGCGTAGCTTCACCGAGGGCAACGATGCGGGCCTCGCCGACGGCCCGGCCGAAGGCGGCCAGGTCGTCGAGCTTGTTACCGGCCTGGACGGTGGCCAGCGGCACGGCATGGCGCTTCAGCTCGGCGGCCAGCGCCCGGGTGGTCTCCGCATCGGTGGGCGGGGCGCTGGCGCGGCTGGCAAGCTGCGTGGACGCCTTCAGCTTCCAGCCCTCGGCCGTCCGCGTCCAGGTGTCGCTGAAGGTGTTGATGTAAGCGCGCCGGCCGTCCGGCGAGGAGTAGCTACCTTCATTCCGCACCGAGACGACGGCGTCGGTTCCGGAAAGCCGCGCCGAGGTCACAGTGCTGCGGGAAGCGATTGTCGCCTTCGCCACCAGGGCCCTCATCTGGTCGAGCGCGGCACGCAGAGGAAGGCGTATCGGGCCGCTGCCAATGGTGGCCTCCGGGAGCGCGAGCGCGGCGATGGCGTCGATCTGCCCTTTCTCATACGCTTCGTCGATGCGACGGTAGAGCGCCTGAATGGCGTCGCGCGCGGCGCCAGTGTCCGCGCCGGAAGCGGGCGGAACGATCTCCAGTGAGGCGTCATCGATCCAGGCGCGACCGCGGCCGAGGGACATGACGCCGAGGTTGAGGTATTCGGCGTCGGCGTCGATCTCGCCGGCGATCTCGCAGCGCGTCCAGGCGGGAGAGCGGACGGGCCGGTCGTCCATGTTATCGAACAAGCCCATCTGGCGGTTGGGCCGATCCACGCGGAGCCAGAGCTGTGCGCGGTCCTGCGGATCGACCGGTTCCAGCCGCACCCAGGCCTGGAAGCGGATGGTTTTACCGCGGTAGGGAGCAGCGTCAAAGCGCTGCATGAGATTGCCGAAGGTCTGCGGCGGCGGGTTGGCGGGGACCAGGACAACAGCGCAGCCGCCGTTCCGGCAACCCTGGCGACGCAACTCGGCCGAGTAACCGGCGTTGCCGAGCATCTGCGGCACGAACCAGCCGGGAGGGGTGCTGCCGGGTTCGCCTTGCTCGAAATCCAGGTTGGCGGGGCCGGTCTGGGCGACGGCGGGGGCCGCAAGCAGCCAAAGACCGAGCGCGCAGGCGAGTTTCGGGGGGCCCATGCCGGCCAGCTCTGTCAAGCCTCCGCGGGCGGATGCTCCCTGTGCGGCGGCGGCGCGGGCAGCATGACCTGGCGCACCGGGTCGAAGGCCATCACCCGGCCCTTGCGGTAGGATTCGACGCCAAGGGCTATCGCCACCATCACCTGATAGCCGCGCAGGGCGTTGTAGACCGGCGCCTCGCGGCTCCGCATCGAGTCCAGCCAGTTGTCTCCGAGGGACGGGCTCGGCTCGGCCTCAATCGTGACCTCAGCCTGGCCGTCATTGGCTTCCTGGAATTCCTTCAGGAACTGCCGCTCGGCCCTCACCACTGCCGACTGGCGGGGGCGGCGCGGCGCCTGCGGCCCCGGTGGCGGCGCCTTTCGCTGGTCGCCCATCGCATCCATGAACGACTGCCCCTCGTTCACCTGGAGCGTCCCCCAGTTCCCGTACACCGTCACCGGAACTGAGGTCGCATTGGCCATGCACGACACCATGTTGACGGAGTAGTCCCCCGGATACTCGATCATGGTCATGTAGGTGTCCGGGACCTCCCGGTTCTTCTGCACGTAGACGCCGCCCACCCCTACGGCGCGCGTCGGGAAGTCGAAGCCGACCATCGTGCTCATCACGCCGAGGCGGTGGTAGAGCAGATCGCCGGCGTTGCCGGTCGAGTAGTCCCAGAACTTCCGCCAGCGGAAATAGCGCTCGGCGCTCAGGCGCCGCTTGGGCACCGGCCCCAGCCACATTTCCCAGTCGATGTTTTCCGGCCCGAACTTGGCGTCCGGCCAGTGCTCGCTGCCCACACCGGGAATCGGGTAGTCCCACATGCCTTCGCGCGTGTTGCGGTTGTAACTAATGAGCCCCCAGACGACTTTGCCCATCTTGCCCGCCTTGATGTAGTCGTTGACCTTCCAGTACAGGCGCGTGGCCGGACCGGTGCCGCCGAGCTGCAAGACGCGTTTGGTCTTGTTGACCAGCTCGTTCAGCTTGGCCGCCTCCTCCACGGTGCGAGTCATCGGCTTCTCGAGATAGACGTCCTTGCCGGCAAGCATCGCCTCGCTCGCCATGCGGCAGTGCCAGTGATCGGGGACCGCCAGCACGACGCCGTCAATATCCTTGCGCTGTAGAACTTCGCGGTAGTCCCGGTAGCCCTTCTCGGCCCCAGCCTGCTTCAGGCCGTACTGGAGGCGCGGCTCCCAGACGTCGCAGACGGCCGCGAACTGCACATCGTTCTTCTGTTGCTGGCGGTTCTTGAAGACGCGGATCAGCGTCTCGAACTGCATGCCGTTGCCGATGAAAGCGATGTTGATGCGGTCGTTGGCGCCCAGCACGCGTCCGGAGGCCAGCGTTGCCGTTGTGGCCGCGATGAAGTCGCGGCGAGTGGATTGGTCAGCTTTGTAGCTCATCATCGTATCCCAGCATGCAATATATCACCTGACGCGCGGCGTGGTGTAGAGTAGACAGCATGCAAGTCAACCGGCGTGGTTTTCTCGCCGGCGCCATGGCGGCGCCGGCCCAGCGTGTGCCAAGAAGAGCGGCTGGCCCAAGCCCGGAGGACCTGGACCGGGCGGCGGCGGTCCCGGTGCTCAAGCTCGACGGGTTGCGCTCGCCGGTGGTCATCGAATCGATCCGGCTCCTGAGAAAGGACCGCGACTACATCGTCCACGTGCGCTCGAAGGATGGGGCCGAAGGCGTCTCGCTGGCCAACCCGCCGCGCGCCGAGTACCTCGACAAGATCCTCAAGCAGTTGGTGATTCCCTTCTTCATCGGCAAGGACGCGCGCGACCTGGAGAACCTGCTGTGGGAGCTCTACCGCTGGCAGGACAACTATAAGCTCTACGGGCTGGCGCTGTGGAGCCCGCAGGCCTGGGTGGAGTTCGCCATTCTGGACATGCTGGGGCGCATCGCCGGCAAGCCGATGGGAGCGCTCATCGGCGAGACGGTGCGGCGCGAGGTGGCCTTCTACGTGGCCAGCGGGCGGCGCGACACCACGCCGGAGCAGGAAATCGAGAACCTTCGAAAACTGGTGGCCCAGTCGGGCGCCAAGGCGGTGAAATTCCGCATCGGCGGGCGCATGAGCCGCAACGCCGACGCAATGCCGGGGCGCACCGAGAAGCTGATCCCGCTGGTGCGCAAGTCGTTCGGCGACGCTATCGACATTCACGCCGATTCCAACAGCTCCTACGATCCGCCGCTGGCGATCAAGACGGGGCGGATGCTGGAGGACATCAAGGCGGTTTACTACGAGGAGCCCTGCCCGTTCGATCACCTGGAGGATACCAAGGTCGTCGCCGACGCACTCACCATCCCGGTGGCCGGCGGCGAACAGGAGTACAGCGACTGGCGCTTCCGCTGGATGATCGCCAACCGCGGTGTGGACATCGTGCAGCCGGACCTGCACTACTACGGCGGCATGATCCGCTCGGTGCGGGTGGCGCGCATGGCGGCGCTGGCCAAGATGCCGACCACGGTGCACATCTCGGGCGGTTTCGGCTTCGTCTACATGCTGCACTTCGCCTCCTGCGTGCCCGACCCCGGGCGCTACCAGGAGTACAAGCTGGGCACGGAGCGCTACGGGGCCTGGTTCGATCCCCCGATCACCGTCAAGGACGGCAAGATGTCGGTCCCCAGCGGGCCCGGCGTCGGCATCAAAGACCTGACCGGTCTGCTGAAGGGGGCGAAGGAGGCCTAATCCGCCGGCTCCTGCTGGGTGAGGCAGTGGAGGGTGCCGAAGCCCAGGACCAGATCGAGGGCGTGAATGCCGACCACGGCGCGATCTTTGAACAGCTCGCCGAGGATGCCCAGTGCGACGCGGTCGTTCGGGTCATTGAAGGTCGGCACGAGCACCGCCCGGTTGGCGATGTAGAAGTTGGCGTAGCTGGCCGGCAGGCGGTTGCCATCGAAGAACAGCGGCCCCGGTATCGGCAGCGCCACCACCTCGGGCTTTGAGCCGTCCTCGAGCCGGAGGTCCCGAATCCGCTCCCAGTTCTCCGCCAGCGGACGGAAGTTGATGTCTCCGGGATTGTCCTCCCTGACGAGCACCACCGTGGTGGGATTCACGAAGCGGCAGATGTCATCGACGTGCCCGTGCGTGTCGTCACCGGCCACGCCGCCGCCGAGCCAGAAGACGTTGGTCACGCCGAGGTATTCCTTCAGCGCCGCCTCAAGCTCCTGACGGCCAAGACCCGGGTTTCGGACCTGGGTCTTCGGGTCGAGGTAACACTCCTCGGTGGTGAGCAGCGTGCCGCGGCCGTTGACATCAATGCCCCCGCCTTCGAGCACCAACTGACGGCCTTTCCACTGCGCGTCAAAGAGCCGCTTGCGGAGCCGCCGGGCCGCGGTCTCGGGCACGCGGCGGTCCTTCTGCCAGTCGGAGTACTTCGCCCAGCCGTTGAAGTGGAAATGGACGATGGCAGTTTTGGCCCTCACGGCAGGCGAAACCGCCTGCCCCACGTTCCGCCGCACGAACACCGGGCCGCTGTCGCGCGTCCAGCCGCGGTTGGTCGGGTGCACGATGAACTCGACGCGCCGCAGCCCGACGCCGGCTCGCGTCAGAAACTTGCGCGCCAGCTTCTCCTCGGTCCGGGAGTTGACCAGCATGCGCACGGCCTCGCCGGGCGCGATCCAGCGCACGATCTCGGTGTAGACCCAGCGGATGGTGTCGAGCTTGCCGGGCCAGTCGGTCGGATTGTGCGGCCACCCGAGCCAGGTGGCCCGGTGCGGCTCCCACTCCGCCGGCATCGAGAAGCCGAGCGCGGCCGGCGTTTGTTGGGGCGGTTCCGCCATACAATAGCTATTCTATGGCCCAACGCCGCTACCGCGAAGACCTGTCGGAAATGCCCGACTGGCTGAGGAAGAAGAAGTGCCCCCGGCGGGACGAGTACCTCTCCGGCAAGCGCATCCTGCCGCGCAACCTCACCGGCAAGGAGAAGCTCGCCGACCTCATCGATGAGACGTTTCTCGCCTACAACGCGGCGCGGCTCAAAGAGGCCTGCCACCTGTTCGTCGGGAAGATGCTCGAGAAGGACGTGCTGATCGGCATGAGCCTGGCGGGCGCGCTCACGCCGGCCGGCCTCGGCTGCTCGGCCATCATACCGCTCATCAAGGCCGGCTTCGTGGACTGGATCGTCGCCACCGGCGCCAACCTTTACCACGACCTTCACTTCGCGCTCAACTACCCGGTGCGCGCCGGCAGCTTCAAGATGGACGACACCGAGCTGCGCGCGAGCGACATCGTCCGCATCTACGACGTGCTGGTCGGCTACAGCGACTGCCTGATGGCCACCGACGAGATCCTGCGCTCGATCCTCATCCGGCCCGAATTCCAGAAGGAGATGGGGACGGCCGAGCTACATTACCTGCTCGGCAGGTATTGCGCCGAATGGGAGCGCAAGGCCGGCCTCAAGGACGTCTCCGTGCTGGCCGCCGCCTGGCGCGCCGGGGTACCGTGCTATACCTCGTCGCCGGGCGACTCCACCATCGGCATGAACGTCGCCGGCGTCGAGCTGCGCGGCAACAAGCTGCGCCTCAATCCGTCGATCGACGTCAACGAAACCACCGCCCTCGTGCTGGCCGCCAAGCGCGCCGGCGGCAAGAGCGCGGTGGTGCTATGGGGCGGCGGCAGCCCCAAGAACTTCATGCTCCAGACGGAGCCGCAGATCCAGGAAGTGCTGCGCATCAAGGAATACGGCCAGGACTACTTTCTCCAGATCACCGATGCGCGTCCCGACACGGGCGGCCTGAGCGGAGCCACGCCGAGCGAGGCCGTGAGCTGGGGCAAAGTGGATCCGGCCAGCCTGCCCGACGCGGTGGTCTGCTACACCGACACCACCATCGCCATGCCCATCCTCACCCACTACGCGCTGGCCAAACACAAGCCGCGCAAGCTGCGGCGTCTGTATGACGAGCGCGGCCGGGTGATGAAGGCGCTGGCGAGAGAGTACTTCCTGCACAACAAATTGAAGATGGTGGACGGCTCCGAGCCGGTGCTCGACGCATGACCAAGAGACAACTTCAAGCCATCGCCAGGGAACACGGCACCCCGGTGGTGGTGATCGACCACGACATCATCCGCCGCAACTACGCCGCCTTCAAGAAGCACCTGCCCAAGGTGCAGGCCTACTACGCGGTGAAGGCCAACCCCGAGCCCGAGATCGTCCGCACTTTCTACCGCATCGGGGCCAGCTTCGACGTAGCATCGCTCCCCGAGTTCATGCTGGTTTACGAGAACGTCAAGCGCCTGCCGGCCAAAGAGCAGCAGGACTTCATCTGGGACAAGATCGTCTACGCCAATCCGATCAAGGCGAAGGAGACGCTCCAGGCGCTCGACAAGTACAAGCCGCTGGTCACTTACGACAACCCGACGGAGCTGCGCAAGATCAGGCAATACGCGCCGCACGCCGGGGTGATGCTGCGCCTGCGCGTGCCCAACACCGGCTCGATGGTCGAGCTCTCATCCAAGTTCGGCTGCGCGCCGGGCGAGGCAGTGGATCTGGTCGAAGAGGCCTTCCGCCTCGGCCTGGCGGTTGAGGGCCTGAGCTTCCACGTCGGCAGCCAGTGCACCAACTTCGAGAACTTCGTCCAGGCGCTGAACATGGCGGCGGCGGTGATCGAGGAAGCCGGGACGCGCGGCCGCGAGATCAAAATCCTCGACATCGGCGGCGGCTTTCCGGCGCGCTACAACCGGCACGTCCGGCCCTTCAGCGCGCTGGCGAAGAAGATCAACGCCGAGATCGACCGGCTGTTCCCCGCCGACATGCAGATTCTCGCCGAGCCGGGCCGCTTCCTGGTGGCCACCGCGGCCACCGCGCTGGCCCGCGTCATCGGCAAGGCCGTCCGCGACGGCAAGACCTGCTACTACATCGACGACAGCGTCTACCACACCTTCTCCGGCATCATCTTCGACCACTGCCAGTACCACCTCAAGGCGTTCCGAAAGGGCAAGGCCGAAATCTGCGCCGTCTTCGGCCAGACCTGCGACGGGCTGGACACGATTTCACAAGCGGAGGAGCTGCCCGAGCTGGAGATCGAGGACCTGGTCTACTCGGAGAACATCGGCGCCTACTCGAGCGCCTCGGCCACCTGGTTCAACGGCTTCCCGCCGGCCAAGGTGGTGCACGTGAACGAGTGACAGAGGGCCCGGAGCGAGTGGGCGCCCAATCCTGACGGCGGACGTTACCAGCCGGGATCTTGCTGCGCCATAATGGGGTTGGGAAGGGTGTCAAGCAGTCGCCCCTTGCAGAGGACGGGCGAATCATGGTTAAGATCGGACCGATTGAGATCGATCGGGAAAAGCTCGCCGAGATCTGTCACCGGTATCAGGTGCGAGAACTGTCTGTCTTCGGGTCCGCAGTGCATGGCGCCTTGCGGCCCGACAGCGATGTGGATTTCCTGGTTGAGTTCCTCCCCCAGGCTGAAATCGGCCTCCTGGAATTTGCCGGACTCATGCTGGATCTGTCGGCACTGATCGGTCGCAAAGTCGATCTGGTCTCAAAGGGCGGGATCAAGCCCCTGATCCGCCATTCCGTGCTCGCAGAAGCGCAGCCCGTCTATGCGGCGTGAAGAGCTGTATCTGCGCGACATTGTCGAAGCGGCAGAGCACGTCGCTCACTTCATCGCCGGCCACAGCTATTCCAGCTTCTGCGCCTAGGA
>JBBTDS010000796.1:0-3681 GCA_038060875.1 Acidobacteriota bacterium
GCGCAGCCACAGCCGCACGTCGAGCGAGACCTGCTCGTTGCGGCTGCGGCCGGTGTGGATCTTGCCGGCGGGCGCGCCCACGCGCTCCTGCAGTCGCCGGATGACGTAGGTGTGGATGTCCTCGTCGGCGGCATCCGCGGCCACGCCTTCGGCACGGATCGCCTCCAATGCGTCCACAATGGCCTCGCGCTCGCCGGCGCTGAGAATGCCGACGCGCTCCAAGGCGCGTGCCCAGGCCTCGGAGCCGAGGATATCGGCCTGGAACAGCCGCCGGTCGAACCCGAGCGAGTTCGAGAAGCGCTCGAACACCTCGGACGGCCCGGTCTCGAAGCGGCCACCCCAGAGTTTCATGGCTGCTTGCCCGCCACCGCCGCCCGCACCCGGATCGGCAGCCCGATCAGGTTGATGAAGCCCTCGGCGTCCTTCTGGTCATAGCCGGCGCCCATGGTGAAGCTGGCGATGTCGAGCGAATAAAGCGAATACGGCGACTTGCGGCTCACCGGCTCGAGGTTGCCCTTGTACATGCGCAGCGTAACCTCGCCGGTTGTATTCCGGCTGGCCGATTCGAAGAAGGCGTCCAGCGCCTCGCGCAGCGGGGTGAACCAGAAGCCGTTGTAGACCAGCTCGGCGTAGTCGAGCGCCAGCCGCTGCTTGTAGTGGAGCAGGCCGCGGTCGAGCGTGAGCGCCTCCAGCTCGCGGTGGGCGGCGGTGATCAGCGTGCCGCCCGGCGTCTCGTAGCAGCCGCGCGATTTCATCCCCACGAAGCGGTTCTCGACCAGGTCGATGCGGCCGATGGCGTGCTCGGCGCCAATGCGGTTCAGCGTCTCCAGCAGGCTGACCGCAAACATGCACTGGCCGTTCACCGACACCGGCGTTCCGTTCTCGAAGCCGATGGTCACCTCGCCCGGCGTACTGGGCGCGTCCTTCGGGCTGCGGGTGAGCATCCAGACGTCGTCGGGGGCGGAGTTGGCCGGGTCCTCCAGCGCGCCGCCCTCGTGCGAGATGTGCCAGATGTTACGGTCGCGGCTGTAAATCTTGGCTGCGGTGGCGGCCACGGGCACGTTGCGCGCGGCGGCGTAGGCCAGCGCGTCCTCGCGGGAGCGGATGTCCCACTCGCGCCAGGGCGCGATCACGCGAAGCTGCGGCGCCAGCGCCTTGTAGGCCAGCTCGAAGCGCACCTGGTCGTTGCCCTTGCCGGTGCAGCCGTGGGAGAGGGCGTCGCAGCCGGTGGCCAGGGCCGCCTCCACCTGCTTCTTGGCCAGCAGCGGGCGCGCCACCGAGGTGCCCAGCAGGTACTTGTGCTCGTAGAGCGCCCCGGAGCGCACCAGCCGCCACAGGTACTGGCTGACGAACTCCTCACGCAGGTCCTCGATGTAGACCTCCGAGGCGCCGGTCTTGCGCGCCTTCTCCTCCAGTCCGGCCAGCTCTTCGTCGCCCTGGCCGATGTTGCCGCAGATGGCGACGACCTGGCAGCCGTAGTTCTCCTTCAGCCACGGAATAATGACGGAAGTATCCAGCCCGCCCGAGTAGGCGAGCGCGACTTTCTTGGGTTTCTCCATAAAATACGGATTCTAACAGGTGGGATAAGTCTCCCGACTTGCCGGCACTCCCGGGTGGACAAGCCAGGAGGCTTATCCCACCTTCACTCAATCAGCATCAACAGCAGCGCCTTCTGCGTGTGCAGGCGATTCTCGGCCTGGTCGAAGACGGCCGAGCGCGGCGACTCGATCACCGCGTCGGTGACCTCCTCGCCGCGCCTGGCCGGCAGGCAGTGCATGAACAACGCCTGCGGCCCGGCCAGCGCGAACAATTCCTCGTTGACCTGATAGGGTTCGAAAACACGCCGCCGCCGCTCAGCCTCCTTTTCATGGCCCATGCTCGTCCAGACGTCGGTGTAGACCGCCTGGGCCCCGGCCAGGGCCTCGGCCGCATCGTTGGTGATGGTGAGTCGGGTCCCGGCCGCCGCCGCCAGGCCTTGCGCCTGAGCGACGATTTCCGGATTCGGCCCGTAGCCCGGCGGAGTCGCCAGCGCGAAATCCGCGCCGAGCCGCGTGGCCGTCAGCATCAGCGAATGAGCCACGTTGTTGCCGTCGCCGACGAAGGCCAGCCTCAGGCCGCGCAGCCCGCCGAATCGCTCCTTCAGCGTGAACACGTCGGCCAGCGCCTGGCAGGGATGATACAGGTCGCTGAGCGCGTTGATCACCGGCACGGCGGACCACCGGGCCAGTTCGGAAATGGTGGTCTGGGAGAAGACCCGGGCCGCGATGCCCTGCGTCCAGCGGTCGAGGTTGCGCGCTACGTCCTGGAGGGGATCCCGCCCGACGATCGGCCCGTGGCTGGCCACCGCGTCGCCGCCCAACTGCTTGATGGCCAGCTCGAAGGTCAGCCGGGTGCGCAGCGACGGCTTCTCGAACAGCAGGCTGAGGTAGCGCCCGGCCAGGGCGCGGGCGTAAGCCGCCGGCGTGCGCTTGACCCGCGCCGTCAGATCCAGCAGGCAGGCCAGCTCCTCCTGGGTCAGGTCCAGGTCAGAGGTGAGGTTGCGGGCGGCAATCTTCGCTATCGATTCAGCCGGCACGGCCACCGGTGTCTCCTCGGGGTGAATGTTTATTCACCCTCATGAATAATTACACATCGGGTAGGGCGGCGTCAAGCGGGGGGCGCGAGTGGGCAACTTATGGGGGCGGCCGGATCACTGCCGGTCGTACACTATCCTAACCTTCTCATTCACTCCAGCGGCCGATCCCGTCTCCGTTAACGTCTTGCCATCGGTGGAGACGACCAGCGTGGTCCTATACATCTCCTTGCCGTCCTTCTTCCAGGTGAGATCCAGGCCGCGCGGGCCGTTCTTCGCGATCATGCACGTCCACCCGGAAGGCCACACCGGACCTGCGGCGGGATGGTCCCTGCCGTCGAATTTTGCGTCGCAGACGCCACCCGCGTTCCCAAGCGATAAGGTGAGACCGTCGCTGCTCTTCTGGGTCAGGCTAAGCGTTTCCGGCGAGCTGGTTTTGAGGTTGCTGGTTTTCCACTTGCCGGCCAGTCCCGGTCCGCCAGAAACACGCTGGAACGAGATGGAATCGTTGGAAGTCCCGCCATCCGCTTTGACGCGCGCGGCATCGAGGGTCAGCATCCTGCCATCGGGCGAGAGCTTCAACGCGGAGGTACAGGTTACCTTGCCGTTGGTCTTCTCGGTGATCTCCCACGTATTGGCGCCGGCCGGTTTCCAGGCGACGGTCATGCCCCAGGGCGTCATGGTATCGCTGCCGTCGGTCTTGAATGTGTACGATTGGCCGTCCATGCTAGCCTTCATTTCGCCGCCGGGAAGCTGCTCGTACGTAACCGTGGTGTCGCCGAAATCGCTTTTCGCGATGTTCATCTTCCAGTTGCCCGCGTAAGGCGCATCGGCCGCGGCGCCAAGGGCGCAGGCGCACATCACTATCAGAAACACGTTGCGCATGGAATTTCCCCCCTTCAGTCAGATGATGCTCCGCGGGTTTCGCCCGATGCAAGCCGCCCCAGGGCCTTCCGGGCCTATCTTCAACTCTGTCCCGCTGTGCGGGCTGGAATTGGGTGGAGAGCTGCGGGCTGCCACGGGACCGCGGGGGACGCCGTTTTTCAGCTCGAACGGCTGCGTGGTAGTCAGAGCGGTAGACTTGAAGTGAACGCCCTGGTGGGATTACC
>JBBTDS010000797.1:0-3969 GCA_038060875.1 Acidobacteriota bacterium
CTAGGTCGCCGAGGCGGACGGTTCCAACGCTCTCCAGGTGACCTCCCTGCGGGGGCCGGAAGCCCATGCCCCGCGCTGGTCGCCCGATTCGAAGGATATCGTTTTCCACGCCAATGTGGACGGCGCCCAGGATCTGTATGTCGTCAGCGCGGCCGGAGGGGCGCCGCGGCGGCTGACGCACGGGCCTGGAAACAACATGTGGGCAAGCTGGTCGCACGACGGCGAGTGGATCTACTTCGCCTCGAACCGCACCGGCCAATACCAGTGCTGGCGCGTGCTGGCTGCGGGCGGCGAGGCGGTCCAGATCACGAAGGGCGGCGGATACGGCGGGTTCGAATCGGCCGACGGCCGGTTCCTCTACTACCCGAGAAGCTACATGTCGGGCGTCATCTGGCGGGTCCCGGTGGCCGGGGGCGAGGAAGCGCCGGTGGACGAGGCGGTCGCGACCCTGCGCGGCCCGGCCAATTACGTGGTGGCCAGGGAGGGCATCTACACTGCATCCTCAGAGAATTTGCATCGGGGTTTCCGCCTGCAACTCTATCGTTTCGCCACCGGCAAAATCGAAGTGCTCGCGACCATCGGCCAGCCGCTGGGGCGCGGCGGGATGAGTCTCTCGCCCGACGCCCGCTGGCTTCTGTTCACCGACAGCGCCCGCCAGCACGGCGACCTGATGCTGGTGGAAAACTTCCGGTGAGGGCCTGGCTAAAAGTCGCAGCGCAGGGCCATCTGCATGATGCGGGCGTTGCCGACGGTGGCACTCAGCCTGCCGAAGGAGGCCTGCGTCGCCAGGTTCGCGTTCGGCGCACCGAAGTTGGCGTTGTTGAACAGGTTGTAGGCCTCGGCGCGAAATGAGACCGCGTGCCGCTCGGTGATCTTGAACTTCTTTACCAGCGACATGTCCACGTTGAAAAACCGCGGCCCGCGGAAAGCGTTGCGGCCGCCCGATCCGATCTCGCCCGCGGCTGGGTAGGAGAACCGGCCGATCTCCTCCGGAGTGAGCCAATACACGCCGTCGCCTTTGCGCATCACGCGACCAATATTGCGGTCGCCGGAGTAGTTCGCGTAGCTGCTGAGGGTGGTGGGACCGGTGGCGCGGCCGGAAAGATGGGTGAGCACCCGGCCGCTCTGCCACATGGTCAGCAGCCCGACATCCCAGCCGCCGAGGCGGCCCTTCCCGAAAGGCAGCCTGTAAATGAAGCTCGAGTTGAACGCGTGCGGGACGTCATTGTCGCCGCGGGCGCGGTTCAGCCGCACATTGAAGTTGTCGATGGGGCTGGTGAAGCCGTTGCCCTCGGCCGAGATGTTGTCCATGGTCTTCGAAAAGGTGTAGTTGGCGACGAACTTCAACGCGCCGGCCTGACGGCGCAGGCTCAACTGAAAGGAGTTGTAGTAGGAACGGCCGTCATTATTGCCAACGATCACCTGGTTGAACTGCGGGAAATTGCGCAGGTAGAAATCCGAGACGCCGGCTTGGGCGTAGCGGGCGTAATTGGCGCGGTCCAAGGAATCGGCGGCGCTGCCGACTGCGCCCTGGTCGATGATGCTGGCGCCAATGGCGGAGATCGCCGTGGCGGGTGAACCAAAGATGCGGGCGAGCGTGTTCGAGGCCGGTGCGCCTGCGCGAAGGACCTTGAGCTCGCGGAAAGCCGCCAGGAAATCCTCGTACAGGCGGGGCTGGTTGAGGTCCAGATCCATGAACAGCTTGACGCCATGCGTTCCCACGTAGCCTGCGTCGATGACCGTGTTGCGGAAGATCTCTCGTTGGAGCGTCAGGCTGTAGTGCTGGACGTAGCCGGTGCGAAGGTCAGGCGCGAACAGAAAGATGTTAGTGGAGCGGGTGGCCGGAAGGCGCAGCACGGGAGCGGTGGGCTGCTGGGGCAGCGGGATGCCGTCGCTCAAGCGAGCGTCGGCGACGGCCTGCTGCGGATACACGGACACGGCCTGCGAGAAGCCGGGCGTGTTGTTGTCCACGGAGTTGGTGGTGGCCCCGATCAGCCGCTCATAGAAGAGGCCCCAATTGGCGCGGAGGGCCGTCTTGCCGTCGCCGGTCAGGTCCCAGGCAAAGGCGGCGCGGGGAGCGAAGTTGTTGAAATCGTTGTTGTACCAGCGGCTGCTGCGCTGGACGGTCAGATCGGGGATGCGGGCGCCGTGGTGGATGAGGGCGACTTTGTCCACCGTCCCTTGGGAGCGGTTGGCTTCATACGGCACGCCGGAGAACTCATACCGCAGGCCGAGGTTGAGGACGAAGCGCGGGTGGAGCTTCCAGTCGTCCTGGAAGAAGTAGGCGTATTCCCGGAACTGGTGGGCGCGCACGCGAGCGGTGCCCGCCGGCTGAAACTTTTCCAGGTCGCTGTAAAAGGTCTGTGTCACCAGGTTCATGCGGCCGAGCAGGTCGTTGTAAAGGTTCTCGAAGCGCTGGCGCTCGGCCGGGGGAATCTCGGCGCCGATGGCGGCCGGCGGAACGTTGCCGAACGTGCGGGCGAAAGAGACGTTGGGGTAGATGCCGGCGTCGTTGGAACCCCACATCGTGGTGAAGCGCCAGTCGAGGCCGGCCTTGAAGGTGTGGTTGCCGTGGACGATGGTGAGGTTGTCGGTGATCTGTCGCAGAGGGTACCGGCGGCCCTGGCCGAAGGCGGGGTTGAGTGGGTCAGTCCAGGAGTTGGCCAGCAGCATGGGGCCGGGCAGTCGTGCCGGGCGGCGAAACTCCCACGAATAGGTCCTATAGCCAACGCGCAGTTCGTTCACCAGCCGGGCGGTGAGGGCCCAGTCCGAGCCGATCGCATAGGCCCAGCGCCGGCCGCCTTGAGTACCGTGCGGCTGGCCGGGGAAGCGCGCCTCATTGTTGCTGACGTTGTCGATGATTCAGGGGTGGTCCCAGGTCCAGCGAAAAAAGACGCGGTGCCCGCTCCACAGGTTGTGGTCGGTCTTAATAGTGAACTCGTCGTCGGAGCCGTCATCGATGCTGGAGGTTGCCAGCGTGTTGAAGCGGAAGCCGGCGGTGTTCAACCCGTCCCCGAGGTCGGGATTGTTGGGATCGGGCAGCAGCTTGAGGCTGTCGGACACCTTCGGGTCGATGCCCTTGCCGCGCGGATCGTTGCGGATAATGTCAAAGCTGCGCATCTCCGAACTGCCCGGGGGCTTCCAGCGGAACAGGCCGGCCTTGGCTTCGGGCGTCAGCACGGTGCGGTTGCGGACCATCTGCTGGCGGGTACGCCGGCCCTGGAAGTTGCCGAAAACAAAGGTCCGGTCGCGGCGGATCGGCCCGCCCAGCGAGCCGCCGAACCTGTTCTGGATAAAGGCGGGGCGCTTGAGGCCCGACGAGTTGCCGAAAAACGTGTTGGCGTTGAGCACCGTGTTGCGGTGGTACTCGAAGGCGTTGCCGTGCCAGGTGTTGGTGCCCGAGCGGGTGATCAGCTCGATCTGGCCCCCCGCGCTGCGGCCGTACTCGGCCTTGCCGCCGTTGGTGACCATGCGGAACTCCTCGATGGAGTCCGTGTTGTTGGCGATGGTGGAAAGAACCAGGCGCGGCGTGGCGCTGTCGTTGACATCGATGCCATCCAGCCTGGAATTACTCGATCCCTGGCGGGTGCCGTTCACGCGCGATACCCCGCGGTCGTTCGTGTTGATCTGAACGCCCGTGCTGAAGATGGCCAGGATCATCGGCCCGCGCCCGAGTTGAGGCAGCACGTCGATGTCCCGCAAGGTGATAGCGCGCGCGAGCTGGGCGTCGCTGATCTGGACGCGCTCGGCGGGCGCCTGCACCGTCACGCTCTCCGTCACCGCGCCGACCTCCAGCTTGACTGTCTGCCAGACCGTGGCGCCGACGTTCAACTCGAGGCTGGACACGACCGCCTTGCGGAATCCCGCCGCCTCCACGCTGAGCGTGTAGACGCTAGGTTGCAGGGACGGGAACGCGAACAGACCCTCGGCGCTAGCGGTGGTCTCCGCCCGCGCCCGAGGCGTCTAGGA
>JBBTDS010000798.1:0-13239 GCA_038060875.1 Acidobacteriota bacterium
CGCTGGCGAACGTCCGGTGATCCTCGTTCCAAACATGGTCCACTTTCACGTACCAGGCATTGTAGCCGTACTTGCCGACGTTCGGCGTGGCCGCGAAGTTGTTGAACTGAGTCACTGGGTCGGTAATGATGTTGGGCAGCGGTATGAACTTCATAATATTGAGCGAGATGGGCGATATGCGCTGGGCTGGCAACTTGTTGCCCGGGAAAGGATCACGGACGAAAGTGGCACCCACTTGGCGCGTGGTCAAAGGATCGTAAGTCTCCACGAGCCTCCTGTCCGCGTTCAAGGTCTTGCTGAAATCCCCGACCCGCTGCTCCAGGCTCGGCAGCGTCACGGTCAATGGGAACGGCGCGCGCTGCCGGAACCCGTCGTAGTTCGTGGAAAAAAAGGTCTTGTTCTTCACGATCGGCCCGCTCACCAGGGCGGAGAAGTTGTTCCATTGGTGCTGCTGGCGCTTGAGATCGGGTCGATGGGCTACCGCGCGGTTGGTCTGGGTCGCATTGGCGTCGAATATGTTGTTGCGCAGGAAGTGGCTGAGTACACCATGGAACTCGTTGGTGCCTGATTTCATGGTTGCGTTGACCACCGCGCCGCCGCTCATGCCGTGTGAAGCGTCGGAGGTCGGCGCCGTCACCTTGAATTCCTCGATCGCATCCACCAGCGGTAAGTAGCTCACCCCGCTCAGACCTTGCGGGACGCCGTCCAGCATAAAGGGGCTCGTGTGCGGGCGGCCACCGTGTATGGTGAACGGCGCGGCGTACGGCCCTGATTCCCACTGGCGCGTACCGGACCATCCGGTGGGCCCGAAGACCTTTTGCGTGAATACCGCGCCGGACGAAAGTTGTATCAGCATGGCAAAGCTCCGCCCGCTGATCGGCAGCTCGGATACCGTCTTGGTGTCCAGCAGTTGCCCGAGCACGGTCTGGCTGCTCTCGATTCCGGTCAGCTCCGCGGATACGGTGACGGATTCGGTCAGCGCACCCAGCTCCAGCCGGATCTCCACATTCGCCTTGTCGCCCACATTTAGCGTGATGCCTTGGCGCGTGTACTTGCGAAAGCCCTGCGCCTCTGCCGTGAGGTCATAGCGTCCTGGCGGCAGCTGGGCGAGCACGAAGTGGCCGTCCAGGCCGGAAGTGGTGGTCACGCGAACACCGGTTGCGGTGTTTGTGGCGGTGACGGTGGTACCGGCCACCGCTGCTCCGCTCGGATCCGTTACCGAACCAACAACCAGCGCCCGGAACTCCTGCGCCGGAAGCGGCACAGCAAGCACGGAAACAAGCCCGAGAAGAACAGAACAAGCGACAAGCCGCACCATGGGACCTCCTTCTTGTCACGACGAGTACAAATTTTGAGCCGGGATTTCCATTTTGGACTCCCGGACATGTCAAACATACACCCCATCCCCCCTCCCGTGTCAACCCCGCAGCACGGCTTCGGCACCCTGGGGCTTCCGCATTGCCTGCATGGGTCGATTTTGCCGCCTGCCAGCGCCTCGAACGCCGAAAACAGCGCCTGCCGCAAGTGACTTCTCAGACACCTCGCCCCCCTCTGTCGCGTTGTCCACCCAAGTTTGCTCCCGTCCGACGCCCCGGCTAGCCCGCCGGGAGCGGGAGCGCCGCGATCCGCCGCACTATATGCGGCGAACGAATTGATTGCGCCACCGCTCCCTGACGGTCGCGGCTCGGCAACAGTGCTGAGCCGCGCGCGTAAGGAAGCGGCCGGCGTGATGCGCAAAAACTTATGACGCCGCCTATATCGCCCCGAAGAGCCGCCGCGCCAGAGGGCTCTCCGCCAGCACGAGCCACAAATACCTCGCGCGCTTGATCAGCCGCCCGCCGGTCTTCACCAGTCGTTGTTGCAGGCTGGCCAACGACCAGTTGCCGCGCTGCCTTGGGGCGATCGTCAGCGAAATAGGCAAGGTTGCCGCCCAGCCCGGTGTACCGACCGAGCTTCTTTCCCGCCGCCTCCTGTGTCAGATACCGCGACGGGAACGGATCGTCCAGATGCGTCTGCGGCACGCCCTGGAGAAAGGGAAGGGCGCGGAGTGCACGTTAAGGCCGTAGAAACAGTTGCCCGTGTATTCTCGTTTGCGAACTGGGTGGCGTGCCGGTCGCTGCCCCGCTTGCTCAGGAAGGCGAGGCCGCTGCCGGCGGGATTGGAAAATGCCGGGACGCGGCCCGCCTGAGCGCGCTGGGGGGCGGCGACTGGACACCGGTTGTGCTTCGCGCTATATATAGAGACGCTCGAATTGCGTTGCGAGGGGAGGGCGTATGCGGGTGAGCCTGCTGGCGGTTCTTCTCCCATGCCTGGCGTGCTCCATGGCCGCCCAGGAAACCCGGGGCAGGATTTCCGGAACGGTCACCGACGCTCAAGCGGCGGCCGTGGTGGGCGCCACGGTGGTGGTCACCAACACCGGCACCAACGTCGCTAGGCGCCTCGTAACCAACACGAGCGGTTACTACGAAGCGCCTCCTCTGCTGCACGGCAACTACCAGGTGACCGTCGAGGCCGCCGGCTTCACGAAAGCCGTCCGCTCCGGCCTGACCCTGGCCATGAGCGAACAACTGAGGATCGATTTCCAACTGGAGATCGGCGCGTTGAGCGAATCCATCACCGTCAGCACCGAATCGCCGATCCTCGACACCAGCACGGTCACTACCGGAAAAGTGGTGACACAGCGCGAGCTGAGGGACCTGCCGGTGATGACCAACGACATCGTCACGCTGGCGAGAGTCGTTCCCGGGGTGGTGAATCAAGGCACGACCCAATACCTGAGCCGGGGAATGGTGGCCGAGTTCAAAGTGGAGACGTCCAATTTCGACGCCTCCTTCGGACACGCGCTGGGGCTCAACGTCTCATTCGCCAGCAAGGCCGGCACCAACGAGCCCCATGGCACGGCCACCGAGCAGTACTGGAATCAGCGCTGGAATGCCAACCCGTTCTTCGTCAAACAGAATTACTACCGGCAGATTGCCGAGGCGCGGGCCGCCGGCAACCGGGCGCTGGCGGACAAACTGAGGTCCCAGCCGATGCGGGCCGGCGGGCATTCCAACAACCACGGGGCCACCATCACCGCGCCGGTCTATATCCCTAAAGTGCTCGACGGCAGGAACAAGCTGTTCTTCTTCTTCGCCTTCTCCCAGGCCAAGGACCGCCAGCCGGCGCGCCCCGGCGAACTCAACTTCACCGTCCCGACGATGGCCCAGCGGCAGGGCGATTTCTCGCGCCCATCACCGGGAACATCATCCCCCAGAGCAGTATCCTTAGCAGGCAGGTCTACGATTTCTACGCCAAGCGCCTCCCCGTTCCGAACAACGATCCCACCAATCCCGCCATGGAGCCGTGGAACAACTACCTCGCCTCGAGCATGCCCGACAACATGAACTACACGGGGCTTCAGAACCGGATCGACTACCAGCATTCCGAAAGGCACCGCTTCTTCTTACGGTGGAACTGGAGCCTCTTCTATGAACATGCCCAGGATTGGACCTACGCCGTGGAGCGAGGCCTGCACTCGTGGGACGAGTATCGGAAGAATGTGAGCGGCGTGTCGGCTCGGGGTGGGAAAGAACCTGTCCGCGCTGCCGGAACAGTACTGGGCCACCGGCAACGTCCGCAACGACGCCATCCCCACCGAACTGAACAGGAACCTTCCGAACCCGTTCAACATCCGGACTTTTGCCTTCCTTCAGACATCCGATCCCCTGCTCTATCAGCAGATGTCCACCATCGGGTTCTTCACCAGCTCGACTATCCGCAGGCATACGCTGCGACGGCGGAGTGGTGGAACATGAGAATGTATGAATTCGATCCCGCGCCCAGGTGCTGGCTGCCGGCCAACAGCCCGCTGCCTCACCGCGTAATCGTAACCGTTGTGCGGGCCGACGGGATCAATCAATGGAACGCCAACCTGCGGCGCGACATTTCGCTGAAGGAGAGGATGCGGTTGGATCTCCGGCTGGACGCGCTCAATCTCCAGAACCGTTCCCAGTTCAACCCGCCCGAGATGAGCCCGTACTCGACCAACTTAGGCAAGATCACGAGCCAGACTTCTTCGCTGAATCGCTTTTACCAGATTCAGGCCAGGGTTCAGTTTTGAGGCGCTGCCGCGTCGCCCGTTTTCGCCGCTGGCATCTCGAGGGCGTGCTGGAGATCGAGCACGCGTCGTTCGGCGAGGAAGCTTACACGCGCGAGATGTTCCTGGAGCTTCAGCGCGACTGCGGCGAGCTGTTCTTCGTGGCGAGGCGCGCCGGCCGCGTCGCCGGCTACATCGTTAGCGGCCTGCGGGCGGACAGGGCTGAGATCGTCTCGATCGCCGTCGATCCCGCGTGCAGGCGCATGGGCCTGGGCAAGGCCCTAATGGCGCGCACCCTCCAGGACCTGGAACGCCGCGGCGCGCGACGAGTGGGCCTGATGGTGCGCTCCTCCGACGCCGCGGCCATCAGCTTCTATCGCGGGTTCGGCTTTCGCCCGGTGAGAAGAGTGGCGGGCTATTACGGCGACGGCGGCGAAGGGTTGCGCATGGTGAGGGAGATCACCCGAACGCCGACCGGAGCACCTGGTAACTCTTAGGCACCGCCGTCTCCGGCGGCTCCTTGCCCTCCATTTCGAGCGACACCCAGCCGCTGAAATTCGCCTGGCGCAGGATGGCGGCGATGCGTTTGTAATCGAGATCGAGCGTGTACCACTCGCCGCCGCCGTAGTAAGTCTTCGCCTGGACAATGGCCGCGTGCGGGGCGATCTTCTCGATCTCGGGATAGGGATCGCCGGGGAAGTTACCGGTGTCGAGGTTGATGCCCAGCCACGGCGAGCGGATCGCCTGGTAGATGCGCAGCAGGTTCCCGGTCCTGGTGGTGAGGCCCCAGTGGTTCTCCAGCGCCAGCAGCACGCCGGCCTTCTCGGCGGCGGGCAGGCACCGCTGGATCGACTCGATACACCAGCGGAAGGCGTCCTCGTCGGTGTAGCCGGCCAGCGGCGGCTCGTCGCCTTTCACCTTCATCAGCTCGTCAAAAGAGCGGACGGTGCCCCAGCGGCCCGAGTTGAGCCGGATGGCGGAGATGCCCAGAAGGGCGGCCAGCTCGATGCAGTGTTCGGTGTGGCGCACGGCCTGCTGGCGTTCCTCGGCGCTCGGCGAGACGAAGTCCTGGTGTATGGAGAGCATCACCAGATCGAGCGAGTGGCGAAAGGCCGCCTGCTTCAGCTTGTTCAGATAGGCGGGCGATTCCTCGGCCATCTGGCGGTGCAGGATCTCGACGCCGTCGAAGCCGATGCGCGCGGCGTCCTCGATGACCCTCTCAATCGGGTACTTCGCCGACCTGAAGTGCCAGTAGGAGTAAGTGGAGACGGCGAGCCGGATGCGGCCCGGCGCGGTCATGGCGCTGGGCACGCTGAGCGCGGCCGCAGCCTGAAACAGGTCTCGTCGCGTCACGGCCGTCAGAACCTCCGCAGCCCGCGCATCAGGGCGCCGGTGCTGCCGCCGCCCGGCAGCTCGACGTAGTGGAGCACGCGCCAGTTGCGGTCCACGGCGCCGATGTAACGGGCGTCCTTGCGGTCCGAGCCCATCATAATGGCTGAGTAGCCGCGCTCGGGGTAGCCGAGCAACCGGTATTGCAGCGCGCCTTGCATCGAGCGCCAGCGGTCTTCGGCGGGCTTGCCCAGCTTGTTGACGATGCCGAAGTAGTCGTCCCGCCGCGTCAGCTCGAGGTAGGCCTGGTCGCGGGCGGTGATGACGACGCGGGAACGCAACGGCCCGACGCGGAAAACGGTCACGGTCACGACGAAGGCTGCGACGCCGATGAGGAGCGCCAGCGCGATCAACCGCCCGATGCGGGATTCGGTCGCCGACTCCATCCGGATGCCGCCCACCGGCGCGGAAGCTGCCGCCGGCGGCCGGCTGACCTCCCGGGGCAGCTCGCTGGCCGCGCGCGGCATCTCGACGAGCTGGCGCTCCGCCGGCCAAACCGTGCCCGCCTTGTATTCCAGCTCCTTGGTCAGCCCGACGATCACGACCGGGTCCTCGACCGGCGAGATCTCGCCCAGGTAACTGCGCGGGATCCAGAGCTCGAGATCGCCGTCGGTGTTCACCACCAGGATCTCCGACCAGGTGGCTCGCCGCAGGCGCCACTCATTGTGGGTGATGTTGAGGATGGCGGGATAAAAGGAGAACGGGCGTTCGGTGAAGTGTTCCAGCGGCGAGACCGACATCTACCCACCATCTTACCGCGGACGCACTCTGGCCAAATATACACGGGTCTTGCCTTCGTGCGAGGAGTAATAGCTGACCCAGAGCAGGCCGTCGTGCCACACCAAACCCGCATAACTGGTGTCGCCGCCGGAGGGGAGCGTGAGGAACTCCTGTAGCTTTCCGGCGGCCGGCGAGAGCCAGCACAGCGCCGTGCGCACCTTGCCGTCGTAGAGGCGCACCGCGGCCACGATGCGGCCGTCCTTGAGGCGGATCATATTGGGCCCGCCGGCGCGCACGCCGAGATCTTTCCAACTCCAGTCGCGGTAGGGCGGCCGCGCGGTCCCGAGCAGCGCCGAGTTGACGTCCTTGCCGTCGCGGCGCAGCAGGCACAGGGCCGTGCCGTCGTCGAGAAACCGGATGGCCGTCTCGTTGGGATAACCAGCGTCGAACAGCTTGGGCACGAGCGTGTCGAACTTCACGCCGTCGCGGCTGCTGTAAAGCCGCGTGATCTTCTCGCCGTAGCCGATGCTGTAAGCCACGCCCTTGTGCCAGGTGACGCGCCAGAGCCAGAAGTTGGGGTCGCCGATGCGCGCCGGGCCGTCCCAGCGGCCGCCGTCGGGTGAAAACCAGACGAGCGATTCCGCCGGCACTTCGGCCGAGCCGCGCAGCACCGAATAGGTGGTGAGCATCAGGCGGCCATCGGGGGTGACGGCAAGCTTGGGATCGCGCAGGTCGCGCCCGGGAACCGACACCAGCGCGGAGGAAGCCCAGCGCCGGCCATCGCCGGAGGTCAGGATGCGCAGGGCGCCGTCGGGGGAGACATGTGCGGCGGCCTCGCGGAAGGCGCAGTACCAGCGGCGCCTGTACCGGATGAGGTCGGTGAACGCATTGTGCGGGGCCTGGTCCCAGATCTTGCGCACCTCGATCAGTTCGGTGCGATCGGCCTGCGGCCCGAGCCAGCGGTCCAGGAACGCGTAGGCCTGGCGGCGGATCTCGGGCGGAAAGGCGTGCCCGCAATCCGGGTGCTCGGCCACCAGCCGGTCGCCGGCCCGAAAGACGTTCGTGTAGACCGGCGCGGCGAAGTCCAAGCAGTCGCGCACGCCGGAGACCTCGAAGTTCTTGTCGCCGAGCGGGGCGTTGATGAACACGGGCCGCGGCGCCAGCGACGCCAGCAGCGCGGGGAAATCGAACGGCATGCGCCCGGGCGACTTGCCGTACTGGTCCGCGATGCGCGGCATGTAGCCCTTATGACTCCAGCCGGTGAGGTTGCCGCCGTAATACTTGGCGAAGGAGTTGAAGCCACAACTTGTCACCACGGCCCGTATGCGGGGCTCGAAGGCGGCCACGAAGAGGGAGTTGTGGCCGCCGAGCGAGTGGCCGATGGCGCCAATGCGGCGCGGGTCCACTTCGGGAAGCGAAGCGAGAAGGTCCACCGCGCGGATGTGGTTCCTGATGCCTTTCATGCTCGCGCTGGCGTAGCCGAGCGCGTAGGGGTCAATCTTATAGTCGCCGTAACCGGGATAGTCGGGCGCGAGCGTGACGTAGCCGCGCTCGGCCAGCTCGCGCGCGTAATGCAGGTCAGCGTTGCCGCCCAGGCCGGCGGGTTCGGCCTTGCCGATCCGCGTGGTCTGGTGCAGGCACAGGAGCGCCGGCGCGCGGCCCTTCCGCCCATGCGGGAGGAAGAGGTAAGCCGGCACGCGGTCGCCGGCCTCGGCCGCGAAGGTGAGCTTCTTGCGCGTGAAGGCGGCCTCGCGGACCTCTTCGAGCACGGTGACATCGAGCCCGGACTTCGCGCCCCGCGGCAGCGGGCCCATCACCTGTTCCATGCCGGCCTGAGTTTCGCGGCGGCGCGCTTCCCATTCCGCTCGCGTCGCGGGAGGCGTCGGCTGGTCGCCGCGGCCGTAGAGCCACTCGACCGGCACGCTCTTGAGCTTCAGCGACCAGAAGGTTCCGCCCCGCGTGCCCGGCGGGGGCCCGGCGTAGTAGGTGAACAGGACCCGCGGGCCGGTGAACTCGATGCCGGTATAGGCGTAAGTGTGCGCGGCGTCCTCATCGAGGTTGCGCAGGTGCTCCCAGCTACGGCCCTCGTCCCTGGAAATGGCCGTGGTAAGAGGAAAACGGACGCTGGGCGAGTTGTTCCAGACCAGCAGCAGGTGGCCGGTGGAGGGAATGCGCTTGATCGACTGCGGCGAGACGGGCGCGACCACAGAAGAGGGTTCGGGCGCGGACCACGTCTCGCCGCGGTCGCGCGAAAAGGCTTGGTACATGCGGCCGCCGCTGGCGCGCAGCCAGAGCAGCACGCGGCCGTCCTTCAACTCGACAGCGCCGGGCTCCTGCGCGCCCACCTTGCTGGCCGCGACGTCGATAATCGTGCGGCTTGCTTTCCAGGTGCGGCCCTCGTCATCGGAGTAATAGACGCGGCTGCGGATGCGCGGCTCAACGCGATAGTCGGTGGTGAAGAACACCGGCATGAGGATGCGCCCGGAACGCAACTGGATGGCGCGGTCGTGGTTGAAGCCGGTGTAGGAAGGCCGCGGCTCGATGGGGAGCGGCACCGGCGGGCTGAAAGTCCGCGCGTCGTCGGTGGAGATGCGCGCCATGGGCAGGCAATCAGCCGGCGAATTCTTGCGGCAGAACAGGAACAGGACCTTGCCCGACTTCAGGCGAAGCAGGTCGGGTTCCATCACGTTCATCTGGCCGATGTTCTCCTGAAGGGTGAACTCCGCGCCCCAGCTTCGGCCTTCGTCGGTGGAGATCATGGCCGCGATGCGGGCCGGCGCCCAGTCGGTGGGCTGGTCGGTGGAGAAGCAGGTCCAGGCCAGCAGCAGGCGGCCGTCTTTGAGGCGCAGGACGTCGGCTTCGGAGTTGCGCTGGTTGCCGGGCCGCGCCGGCGCCACCAAATACTCGAAGACCGGCTGGGCCACGAGCAGCGACGCCAGCGCGAAGCAGAGGGCGAGCGACCGGGAGCGCATCGTGTCACCCAGTGTAGTGCGCTTGATCGGGCCGCCGCTATGTGCTACACAGTGGACAGTGGGAAGGAGGTTAGTCTCGATGCATCAGTTTGTGAAGTGTCTCGCGGTAACGGTACTGCTCGCGGCCTGCCTGCCAGGGCAGACTACGTTCGCCACCATCACCGGCACGGTGACCGACCCGACACGGGCCGCCGTGCCCGGCGCCAGCGTGGTCGCTACCCACAGGGAGAGCAACTACCGCTATACGGCCGAATCCAACGCCGCCGGCAACTACACGCTCGCCCAACTCCGCGAAGGCGTGTACACGCTGCGCGTGCAAGCCGCGGGGTTCAAGGAGTTCCTGGCCACGGACCTCACGCTGGTCTCTCTCGACGTCCGCCGCATCGACGTTGGCCTCGAGGTCGGCGCGATCGAAACCCGCATCGAGGTTACCGCCGGCGCTACGCTCATCGAGACGGAGACCGCCCGCATCTCCGACTCCAAGTCCACCCGCCAGATCAACAGCCTTCCCCTCAACACGCGTTCGCTGTGGAACTTCATCGGCCTCTCGCCAGGCGTTGTTCAGGCCGGGAACGACTCGTCCACGCGCCGCTTCGCCGGTTCCCGCGCCAACCAGTCCGACGCCTCCGTGGACGGCATCACACTTTCCAACCAGTACGATGGAACCCAGATCTCTCCCCTGGTCTCCCAGATCGAGTCGTTTGAGGAGATCCGCATCGACATGGCCAACAACACGGCCGAATTCGGCGGCATCGGCCAGGTGACCATCATCTCGAAGTCCGGCGCCAACCAGGTCCACGGCTCGGCCTTCGACTACTACACCACCCCGTGGTTTCGCGCCCGCAACACCTTCGCCGCGCGGCGCGGCACTGGTGTTCGCCACAACCCCGGCGTCTCGGTCGGCGGTCCCATCTTTATCCCGAAGCTCTACGATGGCCACAACCGCAGCTTCTTCTTCTACTCGTTGGAAACCACCCGCGGCTCTCAGGTCCTCTCCAATCGCAATTCCACCGTCCCCCTTTCCGTCTGGCGCGCGGGCGACTTCTCCCGCGAGGCCGCCATCCGCGATCCCTTCAACAACAACGCCCCCTTTGCCGGCAACCTGATTCCCGCCTCGCGCATCAATCCTATTTCCAAGAAGATCCAGGACCGCTTCTACCCCCTCCCCAACCAGCCCGACCCCGACCGCTTCCGCGCCAGCAATCACAGCATCCAGAGCCCCCGCCAGTTCGACCCCAACACTTACATCACCACCCGGCTGGACCACCGCTTCACCGAAAGACACTTCGTCTTCGGCCGCTTCATCTGGAACCGCTCGCACTCGCGCGACTTTGACAGTTCTCTGCCCGCCATCGGCCAGCGCTGGCAAACCCGCGACACCCGCGGCGTCAACCTTTCTTACACCGCCACTCTCCGCCTGAACCTCATCAACGAGTTCCGCTGGGGCTTTGCTTACAACGACAACCCGCGCAACGGTCCGTTGATGGGCCTGGAAGTCGTCAAGGACCTCGGCCTCACCGGCCTATCTCCCAACCTGCCCGACGTCAACGGCGTCTTCCAGGTCTCCTTCTCCCAGCTCGGCATCACCGGCATCTCCCAGACCCAGTGGCGGCACCCCGGCTTCAAGAACTTCGCCCAGCAATACCAGGAACAGATGAGCTGGTTTACCGGCCGCCACAACTTCAAGGTCGGCGTCATCGCCGGCCGGACCCTTTACCAGGATTGGCAGATGCCCACCAACCTGTTCGGCGCCGCTACCTTCTCCAACCGCTTCACCAACCATCCCTACGCCGACTTCCTGCTTGGCATTCCCACTTCATCGTCGCGGGCCGCGGCCAACCTGTTCATCGATCGCCTGCGCTGGAACTGGGACTTCTTCGTCACCGATGAATGGAAGGTCCGCTCCAACCTCACTGTGAACGCCGGCCTGCGCTTCGAGCTGCATCCGGCCTGGAGGGAGGCGGCCGGACAGCAGGCGACCTTCGATATTGGCTCCGGCAAGGTCGTCGTTCCCGATGGCGCCCGCTCGAAAGTCAGCCCCTTGCTGCCTGCTTCTTATGTCGAGGTGGTCGAGGCTTCCTCCCTCGGCTATCACCCCAAGCTCATCATCCGGAACGAGTACAACAACTTTGCCCCCCGCCTCGGGATCGCCTGGCGTCCCTTTGGTCCCGGCACGGTCATTCGCACCGGCTACGGCTTCTTCTACGACATCGTGCCGCGCGCCGTCTCCGCCGGCGGCGCTCCCTTCATCATCAACGAGCCCGGCTACACCAACACCCAGCCAGTGCCCACGGTTGTGCTCCCGGTGGTCTTCCCCACTTCGGTTGCCGGACCCACAACCATCTCTCTGCCCGGGGCCGTGCGAAAGGACCTGCGCGATCCCTACTCCATGCAGTACAACTTGACCATCGAGCATCAGCGCTGGGCCACCGGCTTCCGTATCTCCTACATCGGCACCAACACGCGCCAGGGCGATTGGGGCTACAACATCAACCAGCCCCTGCCCGACAACCGCCTCTATGCCGACAAGCCCCGGCTCTTCCCCCGCTACCCCGGCATCACTTACCAGTCCAACGGCGCCGGACACCAGTACAACTCCCTGACCCTGGAAGCCGAGCGCCGCTTCGTCAAGGGACTCGGATACCAGGTCTCCTGGGTTTGGGCGCGTGACATCGGCGACCTGGAACGCGGTGAAGGGCCGGAGAACGCCTACGACCGCCACCGCGAGCGCGCCGTCTGGCTCGACATTCCCACCCACCGCATTACCGGCAATCTGATTTACGAGTTCCCGTTCGGCAAGGGATCGCGCGGCCTCATGCGCGCCCTTCTCCAGGGATGGGAGTGGACCTCCGTATACAGCTTCTTCTCCGGCGAGTTCCTCACTCCCGGGTGGACCGGAACCGATCCCACCGGCACTGCCTACACCAGTTCCCGCACCCCAGCCCAGGTCACCATTCGTCCCAACCACCTCCGCGACGCCAACATCCCCACCAGCCAGCGCTCCACTGGCCGGTGGTTTGACGTCTCCGCGTTCGCCCCGCCCGTCCCCGGCTCCTACGGCACCGCCGCCAAGGGCGTGATCAAAGGACCCGGCTCCCAGGTGGTCAACGTCGGCCTCGCCAAGCGCTTTACCCTTGCCGAGCGGCTGCGCCTGCGCTGGGAGATCACCGGCACCAACTTCTTCAACACGCCCAACTACAACAACCCCGGCGTGAACATCACCTCGGTGGCCGGGGCCGGCGTCATCACCGGCGCCGGCGGCGAGCAGGACCTGGACGCCGGCGGCCCGCGCTCCTTCCGCATGGGCCTGCGGCTGGAGTGGTAATTCGGTGACAGGCTACGCTTTCACTAATTTAATCGACTCGTCAGTAGAATTCATGGGTTAGTGCTGGCTCGGGCAGCTTGCCAAGTGTGTGGTAGAGCGCGAGTTCGGTGATGCGGAAGGTGCGAAAGCCGTAGGATTTTCTCATGGTCACTTTGGCTTTGTTGTTCAAGCCCTCGACGCCGCCGCTGGAGAACTGTTTTTTGGCCTTGAAGTAGTTGAGCAGCAGCTCACGGTGCGCCCGCAGCATGCGGGCGATCTTCTTCATGGGCTCGATGCGGGAGCGCATGGTTTGGCGGCGCCAGAAGTCCAGGAACATGCCAGCCCAGAGGGGGGAGGTGTACTCCCAGAATTGCTGGAAGTCTTCTTTGCGGAGATACGCGCGGATGGTTTGCGGATTGTAGCGGAGCAGATCCCGCAGGCGGAACTTCTGCTGAGGGGTCAGATTCTCTTTAGCGCTTGAGGACACACCAGCGCGACTTCTTCAGCAGAGGCTCGTGGCCTTCTTGGGCCATTTTTGGAGGCGAGTTCTCCCCCGATCATGGCGACGAACCCCTCGAAGGTCTCCACGGTGCGCTCTTTGCCCACCCAGAGCAGGCGCGTGAGGCCGGCATCAATCTGGTAGACGAGCGTGAGGTACCTGTGCCCTTTGGCGTACTGGGGCTCGTCCACGCCGATGGCCCGAATGGGAGCTAGCGTCAACACTGTTCACTTAATAGCATTTCTGTGGTATCCTGTTTCCGAAAGGAGGCCACAGG
>JBBTDS010000799.1:0-4401 GCA_038060875.1 Acidobacteriota bacterium
CCGGGCTTCCGTTGTGAGCGACCCATTGGAGGGGCTGGGTTTTCAGGAGATCCTGGACGGGCTTCCGGCCCGGCAGGCGGAGTTGATTCTAGCGTTCAAGGCCGCTTTTCTCCGCCATCACCCCGAGTACCGCCTCGAAGCTTCAGTTGTGGTCAGCGGATCGGCACGTACCGCGCTCGGTTTGCTTGGGTCCCACTGCGGGATCCGGGAGGTCATCATTCCCGATCTGAGCTGGACCTACGAACACTGCTTTCCGAATGTCACTTCTGTTCCCCTGACCCCGGCCTTCGAACTCGATGTGGAGCGCATGGTGGGTGCGGTCGAGAAGAAACTGCTCCAGGACCCAGGATGGCGCAGCTACGGCGCTGTGGTGTTCAACACCCCCCACAACGCCACGGGCCAGGTCTTCAGTGAACAAGCGCTGCGTACTCTGTTGCGTCATTTCCTGGAACGGGGGATTCTCGTCATCGATGATCTGTCGTACCAGAATGTCGCTCCTGCTCGGGATCTCGTGGGACCGATGACTCTGCGGCAATTGGCCGACGAGCTTGCGCGTCTCGGTTACATCTCCGCGGAGCAGGCGAATCGCCTGATATCGGTGCATTCGCTGTCGAAAACGGATTGTCTCGCGGGCGCTCGCCTGGCCCTGGTTGAGATCCGCGACCAGGACTTGCGCGAACGCTTTGAGGCCATCAACGGCACAATCGCGCCGAACATCGGAGCGATTTTCCTGGCGTACCTGTTCTACCGGCAGAGCGCTCAGAGCACGAACTCGTACTGGAGGCTTCGCAACGTCATCCTCGAAGAACGGACGATCGCCATCGAAAAGGCCGCCGCGGACCTGCCCCCGGAGCGGAACCCGTTCGGAATCGCCATCTCGCGTCCCGCGGGGAGCATGTATCCCAGGATGACCCTGAACCATCTTCCGGCGGGCATCTCCCTCGACTGGATAGCGTCGGGGCTTGCCCGCCAGGGGATCGGTCTCATCCCCCTCTCCACGTTCGCCCACACGGAGGAGGGTTTTGAGACCGGGCGGAAGTCGTTTCGATTGACCCTCGGCGGCGCCGACGGCGCGGACCGGCTTCTGACGAAGACCCGCCGCGTTCTGATTGACCTGAACCGACTGATCGCGGAAGAGGAATCCCACTACAACCGTAAATCGCTTGCGGTTTCCAGCCGCCGGGCTCACCCAAGGCTGGACCGCTCAGCGCTGGAGCGGCAGTGGGCCGCGTTCAGTGAAGCGGTGTCCGCCTCCTGCCGCGAGCTGGTCCGGCAAGAGCTGAAAAAGTCGGGGACCCCTTCCGGGTGGAACGCGGATCCGGCATCCGCGGCGCAATTCCTGAGTGATCGCCTCGGGGTGTATTCGACGCGCTTCGAAGACCGGCTGGAGCTGGCGCACGAGCGGCTCTTCCTGGCCGAGGCGGAAGACGGCAGGAACCTCAAACGGCTGCTGGAACCGGAGTTCTGCAAGGACAGCCTTTCCCGGCGGCAAACTTTGTTCCGGCAGCGGCTCTACGACCGGACCGTGCATCCCACCCAAATGTACTCCATCCAGTCGGAGCTGCTGTGGGAACGGGCCATCGACTCCATCATCGCGGGGAGGCAGACGGTCCGGGAGCTGACGCAGCCGCTGGCGCGTGAACTGGCGCGCGAGTTCCTTGGCCTGAACGTCGCGATCGATTCACGGGGAGAAGGCAACGAACTGCTGCTGGATCTCGGCGCGGTGATCGCAGCCGAAGATTTCGTGCGGTTCAGGTCCGATGCGGAGTGCCGGACGTTCCTTTCCTACTGGGGAGACTGGGATGGGAGCAACCGGCCGTCCGGGCAGGGGCACCGTCTCATAGCGACAGTCCTTATGGAGAATGTCGCCAGGATGGGACGGCTCCTCCAGATGCTGCTCGATGCCAGCCCCGGATTGCACGTGGATGCGCATCTGATCGAAGAGGTGCGACGGCTGCCCCTCTCCAACAGGCGGTTCCGGGCGCTGTTCGATCAAATCACCGATCTGACTCATCAGCTCGAGCGCCGCTACCGCGGCCTGCTCCCGTATGACGTGCAGCCCGGCATCCTCCGGAAGCTCGGAATGAAGCTCCACATCGCCCGTGATCCCGTTGTCTCACTCTGGGAGCACAACGACCGGCTCGAACGGAGGATGCTTGAGCTGCGGCGCGAACGCAGGCGCACCCTGGAGTACTACTTCGGATTGAACAAATCTCTTCGAAAATGCCTGCGCGCCAATCTTGGCGAACTGCGCAAGCACGTCAAGAACACGCAATTCGCACTGGCCGCGGCGGGATACCGGGATCTTCTTCGCCGCTTTGTGATCACGCCGCGCATCCATCAGAACCTGGTGACCTCGCCGGATCCGTTTGCCATCGACACTACCGTCCACAACATCATGGAGATCAACGAAATCGCCGGGCGGTACGGAAATCCCGGAATGGTTCTCGCTCTCCAGGTGAGCATGTCTTCGGACGCGGAAGCCTTGATTTCGCTCGACCGGAAGATGCGGGCGAAGCGGGAAGAAGTACTGCGCTCCGGCTGCCCCGAGTTGCCTTCCATCTGGCTCGTGCCTCTGCATGAGGATGTGAACGTCGTGCAGAACGTGCCGGCATATTTGGGAAAGCTGTGGGACTACGCCGTCCAGAGCCGCAGGCTGAACGAGAGCGCCGAGAGCCGGTTCTCAGAGATGGTTTGCGAGGTCTTCATCGCCGGGTCCGACCTCAGCCAGCAGATCGGGCAGACCACCGGACTGGCCCTGTATAAGAAGGCAAAGTACGAGATCGTCAGGTGGCTGGCCGAGCGCGATCTGGTCGGGCAGGTGCGCATCAAGATGGGCAGCGGCGAACCGATGCAGCGGCAGGGCGGTTACTACGCGCCGTTCTCCGGCCGCCCCGCGTTCATCCTCACACCGGAAAACGAGAAAACCCTTGGCCAATTCGTGGAGGCCTCCGCAAAAAGGAGCACCAAGTACGCTACCACTCCACTGATGGGCCTGTTTGCCAGCGGCGATCTCAGGACGTTCCAGAGCAACCTGTCAGAGCGGCTCCGGCATTTGCCTGTCGCTGAACTCGCGCAGGTCCTGTATCACGTAGCAGAGGCCCAGCGGTTCTCTGCCAATGAGCTGCGCCGCGCGGCGGAACCGCTGACAGAGACGCGCCTCCAGTTTGCCAGCCGCGGGTTACAGGAGCTCGAGCGCCTTACGCTCGGGTTGCAGGATGCGCTGTTTGATGAGTTCATGAAGCTGTCGACGGAGAATTTCCGCCGGATCCTGTACGGCGGGGAGGAAGATGTTGTTGGCATCTACGTGATCTCGTATTTCATCGCCCGCGCCATGCCGCCCCTGCGCGACAGGCCGACAGTGCGCCCCGCGCCGGGCGCGGGCGCCAGCCGCGGGCACAAGATCCTGGAACGAATCGCAGCAACCATACCGTTTGCCCGCTACGGGAGTTCACTCCGGGCAATCGCCCATAACCAGGCTCAGACGTTTGTGCTCGGCCTGAATCAGCTCACCACGGGACTGTTTCGGACGCTGAACTCGTTCGCCCGCATGCGATCCGCTGAGGGAGAAGGGGAGGGAGTCCTTGCGGACCGGATCCTGCCGCATCTTCCGGTGTACGAGATCCTTCAGGCCTTGCGCCTCTATCAGGACATGGAGTTACGCTGGCTCGGGCTCATGGAGCGCGGATTTCCCGCCGGCAACTCGGCATTCACCGTTCTCCGCGAAGACGTCGACTCGATTCGAACCACGGTTCCGCTCTTTCAGAAGGAATTGGTGCGCAGGCACGGCGTGCATGTTTCGGAGTTCTTCGAAGGCGATCGCTTCATGCCCCGGCTGCTCCCGACTCTCCGTCCGGATCTCGCGGTTCTGCTCCAACCGGATTCCTTCAACACCAGTATTGACGCTCTTCTGAGCAGCATCGGAGGCACGGTTCCACAAGCGTGGCGGAAGGAAGTCGAGCGACTTCTGGAAGTGCCCGAGAAGATCCGGGCGTGGCGTGAAAGGGCATGGAGCCTTTTGCAGGAACCGGTGTTCACGCGTGCGTCCAGCTTCGTCGAGCTGGCCACCGCGTTGCACTCGGTTGCCCGGAGAACTCCGGCCGCCGAGACGGCCTTTCCGGCCCCGATGCCTGGGAAGCTGCGGGATGCCGCCTCTTTCCTGCGCGGCCCGGCGGAGGATTCGTTGCAGCAGTTTCTCGTGGCGGCGTTCGAGTACCTGTCGGCAATACCCCGAGGTTCGGTGGAGCTTCCGACGAATGTCGTGCGTGCCATGAAAGAGGTGGAGCGCCTGGTCAGGATCGAGGAGCAGGCCCTGCCGGCGCGCGAGCAGGATATGCTCCGTTTCTATCTCCTCCAGATTGCTCGAGCCGCGGGAGAAAACGGCTGATGACCGACCGTCCA
>JBBTDS010000800.1:0-2671 GCA_038060875.1 Acidobacteriota bacterium
AAGTGCCGATTGATGCCGACCGCGCCATCGTGATCGGCCTGAGCGTGGCCAACAAGTCCAACGTCAACGGGGCGCGCGGGCGAAGTTCCGAAGTGCTGCTCGACGGGGTCTCGGTGCTCCATCGCAACGGCGACGGGGCGGCGGTCATGCCCATGCTGGACTCAGTCGAGGAGGTGAAGGTCGAAACCCACAATCTGGCGGCCGAATTCGGGAACCTCGGCGGTGGCGCGGTGCAAGCCGCGGTGCGCTCAGGAACCAACGAATTCCACGGGTCCGCTTCCTGGGCGCACCGCAATGACAATCTCAATGCCCGGGCCTTCAACGAACTGCGGAAGGGCGAGCAGAAACAGAACGTTTACCACGGCAACGTCGGCGGGCCGATCCGCAAGAACCGCTCGTTCTTCTTCTTTTCCCTGGAGGGATTCGAGGACCAGCGGTTGGTGCCCCAGGTGGCCACGGTACCCACGGCCGCTCAGGCCGGCGGAGTTTTTTCCGACGCCCGCGACAGCCGGGGCAACCTCATCCCGATTTACGATCCGCGGAGCACCCGCACCGATCCGGCGACCAACAGGGTACTCAGGGACCAGTTTGCCGGCAACGTCGTCCCGGCCTCGCGGATCCACGCGGTGGCGAAACGGCTTCTCGAGTTCTATCCCAAGCCCAATCTGCCGGCGGATTCGAACAACCTGGCGGTCGGCGGGGCCCAGGCTTCGCCGGGCAAGCAATTCCACGTGAAGGCGGACCAGCAGATCGCGCAGAACAACCGTCTGTTCGTACGCTACTCTCATGCGGAAGTGGCCCGCTTCCTGGCGGCGGCGTTTCCGGTGGACAATCCGGCGAATGTGGAGCCTGTGACGGACATGCCCGTCCGCTCGATCGCCTTGGGGGACACCCACTACTTCTCACCCGGGCTGGTGCACGACTTTCGGCTTGGCTTTACCCGTCTGTTTCGCAAAGACGGCCCGCGGCCGGAGGTGTTCGCAGCGAACTGGGCGGACAAGCTTGGCATCAAGGGCGCCGGTCCGGAGGTCTTCCCCCGGGTCGGCATTTCCGGCTATCTGTCGCTGGGGCAGGGTAGTTTCGGCCACACCGCCAGCAACAATTACCAGCTCACCGACACGCTGACCTGGATTCGCGGCAGCCACCGCATCAAGGGAGGCCTCAACCTGATCCGGGTGCAGAATAACAGCAACGGCAAATCCAGTCCCAGCGGCAGTTACAGTTTCAGCAGCCTGTTCACCAATCTTCCGGGGGTGTCGGGAACGGGCCACGCGCTGGCCAGCTTTATGCTTGGCCAGGGGAGCGCGTCCATCGGCGACAACATCGGCACCTTCGGCCAGCGCTGGTGGAACACCGGTCTGTTCTTGCAGGACGATATCCGGCTCGCTCCCAGCTTGGCCGTGAACCTGGGCTTCCGGCTCCAGATCCAGGGACCGGATCGGGAAGTCTTCAACCGCCAGACCAACTTCAGCACGACAGCCGTTCATCCTGTGGCCGGCTTGCCGGGAGCGATGTTCGTGGCAAGCCAGAAAGAGCCGACCTTCTTTTCCTCCTACTACGGCGTCGAGCCTCGGCTGGGCCTGGCCTGGACATTCACGCGCAGGACCGTGTTGCGGGCCGGCTACGGCGTCTTCACCATGCCGTGGTCAACGCCTTTTGGCGGGCGGTCCACAGGCATCGGCGTGTCGCGTTCGTTTCCTTCCCCGGACAATGTCCAACCGGGGTTCACCTTTGACGACACGTTTCCCAGGCTGGTGATTCCGGATATCCGCCAAGCCACGCAGATCAATGTCTCGGCGGTCAATCCAGACCTCCGTTCCGGGTACATGCAGCACTGGAACCTCGGTGTGCAGATTGAATCGGGCAAGGACCTGATGACCGAAATCAGCTACGTCGGCAGCAAGGGGACCAACCTGAGACTGTTCCGCGACATCAACCAACTGCCACCGGAACTGCTCGGCCCGCCGGCGCAGTTCGGCGGTCGCAGCTTTCAACAGCGCCGTCCTTTCCCTCACCTGCTGGGCGTGAGCCGTTTGGATTCCGTCGCCGACTCCAACTATCACTCCTTGCAGGTGCGGGTGGATCGTCGTTTTGCCGGCGGCTTGGCCGTGACGGGAGCGTACACCTTTGGGAAATCGATCGACACGGCGTCCAGCCCGGACCCGAACGGCACCGTGCAGAATATCTACAATTTGAGGCTGGAACGCGCCGTTTCCGGCTTTGATGTCCGGCATCGCGCGGTCGCCAACTTCGTTTACGACCTGCCGTTCGGTTCGGGCCGCGGGCGTCCGGTCGGTCCCCTAGCACTGGACAAGATCCTCGGCGGTTGGCAGCTCAGCGGATTCTGGGTGGGCGAAACCGGGAGGCCGCTGACCATCGGGGTGGCTTCCAATCTCGCGGCTTCCTTTGGCGGCCAGCGCGCCAACATCTTCAGCCCGAATGGGATGCTTCCCGAGGCGCAGCGGTACCAGCCGGTGCCGAGCGGAATCGGCGTGTTGTACTTAGACCCGGCGGCCTTTGCGCATCCCGGCGAGTACAAGCTCGGCAATGCACCACGGCTAAGCGACCAGCTTCGCGGTCCGGGGGTGGCCAATTTCGATCTTGGCCTGATCAAGAACATTCCGGTGGCCGAGCGCCTCTCGATTCAGTTCCGTTCGGAGTTCTACAACCT
>JBBTDS010000801.1:0-5598 GCA_038060875.1 Acidobacteriota bacterium
GCCGCCGTTCCCCTTTCCTGGTATCTGACGCTGAGCGCCGTCCTGTTCGGCCTCGGCGTGGCCGGCTTCCTGTTCCGCCGCAACATAATCACCATGTTCATGTCGATCGAGCTGATGCTCAACGCCGTGAACCTGAGCTTTGTCGCCTTCGCCTACCACCTGAAGCAGGTGGACGGGCACATACTGGCTTTCTTCGTGATGGTGGTGGCCGCGGCCGAAGCGGCCGTCGGGCTGGCCATCATCCTCACCGTGTTCCGCAACCGCGCTACGTTGCAGATCGACGAAGTGCAGGAGATGAAGAACTAGGACCATGCAGCACCTCTGGCTCATACCCCTGTTCCCGCTGCTCGGCTTCCTGGTCAACCTGCTCTTCGGCCGGCGGGCCTCGAAGGCCGCCGTCAACGCGGTGGCCATCGGTTCGGTGCTGCTCTCCTTCCTCTGGGCGCTGAAGACGCTGGCGGCGCTGTGGCCGATCGAGGAGGCCCACGTCGAGCGCTACTTCGCCTGGATCCAGAGCGGCGAGCTGCGCGTCGGCTACGACCTGGGGGTGGACCGGCTCACCGCCGTCATGCTGATGGTTGTCACCGGCGTCGGCCTCCTGATCCACATCTACTCGATCGGCTACATGGCCCACGAGGGCGGCTACTACCGCTTCTTCGCCTACCTCAACCTGTTCATGTTCTTCATGCTGACGCTGGTGCTGGCGGCCAACTACCTGGTGATGTTCGTCGGTTGGGAAGGCGTCGGGCTGTGCAGCTACCTGCTGATCGGCTTCTGGTTCCTCAAGAAGAGCGCCACCGACGCCGGCAACAAGGCCTTCATCGTCAACCGCGTCGGCGACTTCGGCTTCTCGCTGGCGCTGTTCCTGATGTTCGTGAACTTCGGCTCGCTGGATTTCGGGGCCGTGTTCGCGGCCGCCGCCGAGCGGCCCATCGAGGAACGCGCCGGGCTGCTCACGGTGATCGGCCTGCTGCTGCTGGTCGGCGCCGCCGGCAAGTCGGCGCAAATCCCGCTGTACGTCTGGCTGCCGGACGCCATGGAAGGCCCGACGCCGGTCTCGGCGCTGATTCACGCGGCCACCATGGTGACCGCCGGCGTCTACATGGTCGCCCGCTCCTCCGCCATCTACCTGCACGCGCCGCTGGCGATGGAGGCGGTGGCCTGGATCGGCCTGCTGACGGCCTTCTTCGCCGCCACCATCGGCCTCACCCAGTTCGACATCAAGAAGGTCTTCGCCTACTCGACCATTTCCCAGCTTGGCTACATGTTCCTGGCCTGCGGCGTGGGCGCGTTCGGCGCCGGCATCTTCCACCTCTGGACGCACGCCTTCTTCAAGGCGCTGCTGTTCCTCGGCGCCGGCAGCGTGATTCACGCCGTCCACGACCAGGATCTGCGCAACATGGGCGGCCTCCGCTCCAAGACGCCCATCACTTTCTGGACGCTGCTGTGCGCCGCCGTCTCCATCTCCGGCGTGCCGTTCACGGCCGGCTTCTTCAGCAAGGACGAAATCCTGCTGGCCGCCTACCATCACGCCCCCTGGATGTACTGGTTGGGCACGCTGACCGCGGGCATGACGGCCTTCTACGTTTTTCGGGCGATCTTCCTGGCGTTCTTCGGCCAGCCGCGCACCGAGCACCACGCGCACGAATCGCCGCCGGTGATGACGCTGCCGCTGGCGGCGCTGGCCGTGCTGTCGCTGGTGGGCGGCTACTTCGGCGTCTCGCGCTGGCTGGAGCCGGTGCTGCCCGGCGTCGAGGTCCCCCACGACCAGCGGCTGGTGGCCATCTCGGTGGCCGCCGGGCTGGCCGGCATCGGGCTGGCCTGGCTGTTCTATGTCGCCCGGCCGGGCCTTGCCGACAGGGTGGCGGCTCGGCTCGGCTGGCTCTACCGGCTGGTCCTCGACAAGTACAGGATCGATGAACTCTACGGCTGGATAGTGGTGAAGCCGGTGGTCGACGGCTCGCGCGGCGTGCTCTGGAAGGCGGTCGATGTCGCGGTGGTGGACGGGGCGGTGAACGGGATCGGCGCCCGTGCTTGCGGCATCGGCGGCGTGCTTCGCCGGCTGCAATCGGGCAACATCCGCAGCTATGCGGCCTGGGTGGCGCTGGGCGCGCTGGCGGCCCTGCTCGCGGTCGGGCTGGCGGGAGGCGCGCGATGAATCTGCTCAATATCGTCCTGGCGCTGCCGCTGGCCGGTTTCCTCGTGCTGCTCGCGCTGCCCAAAGACCGCCACGAGCTGATCCGCCGCGTCGCGCTGGCGGTCTCGCTTCTGACCTTTGTCCTGTCGCTCGGCCTGGCCGCCGGCTTTCAGGACGACGCGCCCGGCTTCCAGTTCGCGACCGACGCGCCGTGGATCTCCTCGCCGGCCATCCGCTATCACGTCGGCCTCGATGGCGTCAGCCTCTGGCTGGTGATCCTGACCACGCTGCTCACGCCGATCGGAATCCTGGTCTCCTGGCGCTCGATCACCCGCAGCGTCAAGGAATTCTTCGTCCTCTTCCTGCTGCTTGAGTTCGGCCTGGCCGGCGTGTTTGTGGCGCTGGATCTGTTCCTGTTCTACGTGTTCTGGGAAGTGTCGCTGGTCCCGATGTATTTCCTGATCGGCATCTGGGGCCACGAGCGGCGCATTTACGCGGCGGTGAAGTTTTTCCTGTTCACCATGGCCGGCTCGGTGCTGATGCTGGCGGCCATCATCTGGCTCTACAACACCACCGGCACTTTCGACTTCGAGGTGCTGCTCAAGCTGGCCGCGCGCGGCAACCTGGCGTTTTCGAAGCTGGAAGAGCTGCTGCTGTTCCTCGCCTTCTTTGTCGCCTTCGCCATCAAGGTGCCGCTGTTTCCGCTGCACACCTGGCTGCCCGACGCGCACGTCGAGGCGCCCACCGCCGGCTCGGTGATGCTGGCCTCGGTGATGCTGAAGATGGGCTGCTACGGACTGGTGCGCTTCTGCCTGCCGCTGTTCCCGCGGGCCTCGCACCAGTGCGCCCCGTGGATCGTCGCGCTGGCGATCGTGGGTATCATCTACGGCGCACTGGTGGCCATGGTGCAGCCCAACATGAAGAAGCTGGTCGCTTACACTTCGGTCAGCCACCTCGGCTTCGTCGTGCTCGGCGTCTTCTCGTTCACCCAAATGGGCCTGGACGGCGCCGTCTACCAGATGATCAACCACGGCATCTCGACCGGGGCGCTGTTCATCCTGGTGGGCTACCTGTACGAGCGCCAGCACTCGCTGGAGATCGTCGATTACGGCGGCGTGGCCACGCCGGCCCCGTGTCTGGCCGGGGTGTTCATGGTCACCGCGCTGGCCAGCGCCGGGCTGCCGGTGTTGAACAACTTCGTCGGCGAGTTCCTGGTGCTGCAAGGCACGGCCCAGGTCAGCCTCAAGTGGACGGCGCTGGCCGCGACCGGCGTGATCCTGGCCGCCTGCTACATGCTCTGGCTCTACCAGCGCGTGTTCTTCGGGGAGACGCCGGAGCACGTTCGCGCGCACGTCTACGATCTGAAGGCGCGCGAGTGGGCGGCCATGCTGCCGCTCATCGTGCTGATGGTCTGGCTGGGCACGGCCACCCGCACCTTCCTGCCGCCGATCAGCGCCGCCAACGCCCGCATTCTGGAACAGTCTCAGGCCAACGTGGAAGTGCAAGTGCGGCTGGTGCCGCCCGGGGAGGCCCGCTATGCCCGCTAGCTTCGTTCCCAGCGGCGCCGAGCTCGTGCGCTTCCTGCCCGAGATCATTCTGACCGTGGTGGCCACGCTGGTGATGGTGCTGGAGGCGCTCACCGGCGGGCGCGCCGGGCGCGAGCTCGGTCATCTCTCGCTGGCCGGGCTGGCGGCGGCGCTGGCCGCCGCGCTGGTGGCGGGCGATAATCCGGGCGCGGCCTTCAGCGGCATGATCGTCTGCGATGGCTTTGCCACCTTCTTCCGCCTGGTGGTGATTGCGGCCGGCATTCTGATCGTGCTGTGCTCCGGGGACTACCTGCGCCGCGAGGGGGCGGAGAAGGGCGAATACTACGCGCTACTGCTTTATTCGATCGCCGGCCAGTGCGTGATGGTGGGCGCCAACGAGCTGATCGTGCTGTTCATCGGGCTGGAGATCTCCTCGATCTCGAGCTACGTGCTGGCCGGCTACCTGCGCGCCGACCGGCGGGCGAACGAGGCGGCGGTCAAGTACTTCCTGCTGGGCTCGTTCGCCACCGCCTTCCTGCTCTACGGCGTGGCGCTGATTTATGGCGCCACCGGCACCACCTACCTGAGCGGGATTCGCCAGGCGCTCCGCGTGATCGAGCCCCCGCTGCCCGGCCTGCTGGTGGGCGCCTCGGCCGCGCTGATGTTCGCCGGCTTTGCCTTCAAGGTTTCGGCGGCCCCGTTCCAGGTGTGGGCGCCCGACGTTTACCAGGGCGCGCCCACTCCGGTGGCGGCGTTCCTTTCCGCCGGCCCCAAGGCGGCCGCCTTCGCCGTCTTCCTGCGCGTCTTCATGACCGCCTTCGAGCCGATCGTCGAGCAGTGGCAGCCGATCGTGTGGGCCTCGGCGCTGGCCACCATGATCATCGGCAACTTCGCCGCCCTGCTGCAATCGAACCTCAAGCGGCTGCTGGCCTACAGCTCGATCGCCCACGCCGGCTACGTGATGGTGGCCATTGCCGGGCACTCCAACATCGGCACGGCCGCGGTGATGTTTTACCTGGCGGCCTACGTGTTCATGAACGTCGGCGCCTTCGCGGTGGTGGCGTACTTCTCGCGCCAGGGCGAGCGCTACCTCAACGTGCAGGATCTGGCCGGCCTGGGCGCGCGGCAACCGGTGACCGCCGCGCTGCTATCGATCTTCCTGCTCTCGCTGATCGGCGTGCCGCTCACCGGCGGCTTTTTCGGGAAGTTCTACATCTTCAAGGCGGCGCTGGATGCCGGCCTGATCTGGCTCACCGTGCTGGGCCTGCTGAACAGCGCCGTGGCAGCCTACTACTACCTGCGCATCCTGGTGGTCATGTACATGCACGAGCCCGGCGAAGCGACCGCCGATCTGCCGCCGCTGGGCGCCGCCCTCAAAACCACCCTGTGGAGTTGCGCCCTGGCCACCCTGCTCCTGGGCATCTTCCCCTCGCTGGTCCTCGACTACGCCGGCCGCTCGGCGCTGCTGGGAAGGTAGGCGTGGGATACCATACTGAGCCGCGACCGCAGGGAGCGGTTGTTATTGCCACGCCGATCGGACGCGGGTTTCCGCTTGGCCGCCCAGGTGCGCACCTACGCGGGCCGCTGGCTGGCTGCGAGGAGACCGAAACCTGACGGTAACCGCTCCCTGCGGTCGCGGCTCAGCTACGCATCGCACGAGTGCTACCCTATAATGAGTACTGGCGAATGCCGACAATTCTGTTCGTCCTCGGATGGCGCCTCTACTTCTACGCAAACGAGGGCACTGAGCCAATGCACGTGCACGCGCGCAAGGGGGATGCCGAGTGCAAGTTCTGGTTGTACCCTGACCGCTTCGAAATCGAAGAGGACTTCGAGTACGGGATCACTCCCCGCCTGCGGCGCGAAATTCGGCGGATAATTTAGAGTCTGTCCCATTTCCCCCTTTTTTGACAAGAGCGCGGTGCAGATGTCGTC
>JBBTDS010000802.1:0-13263 GCA_038060875.1 Acidobacteriota bacterium
GCACGGGTCTGTGCGGGGGGTGCCGGGTAACCGGCATCCCTACCGCGACCGCCACGACGTTGCTGTAGGCCAAAATGCAGAGACTCCAGTGACAGGCGGGAACGCCTGCCCTACAACTGCGCGAAGTAGAGTTTGGTGGCTCGCTCCAGGTCAGCCGCGGTCATTCGCGGCGGCTGGTTCTCGTAGCGGCTGATGGCCAGCAGCAGGTTGCAGATATCCCCCGGGTAGCAGGCGCGCAGCTCGGTGCGGCCGTCGCGCAAGCACAGCCCGCGCAGACAGGCGGCGCTGTCCGGCTCCACCGGGATGTTCTTGGCCGCGGCCACGCGGCGCAGGATCTCGTCGAAGCACTGCTCGTCCACCGCGTCAACCAGGATCTTGTTCTGGATGCGGCGCAGGAAGGCCTCGTCGGCCAGCGCCCGCGGATCCAGGTTGGTGGCGAAGACCACCAGGATCTCGAAGGGGATCTGGAACTTCACCCCGTAAGCCAGCGAGAGGTAATCGACGCGGCGATCCAGCGGCACGATCCAGCGGTTCAGCAGCTCGCGCGGCGACATGACCTGGCGGCCGAAATCGTCGATCACCAGGATGCCGTTGTTGGCCTTCATTTGCAGCGGGGCGGCGTAGATGTTGGTGGCCTCGTCCAGGCGCAGGTCCAGCATGCCGGGGACCAGCTCGCCGCCGGTCACCACGCAGGGCCGCCGGCAGAGCACCCAGCGCGGATCGATTCCCAATTCCTCGGTCTCGATGCGCTCGTGCAGGACCGGATCGTAGAGCATGATGAACTGGTTGTCCACTTCCACCGCGTAGGGGACCAGGATGGCGTCCTGGTAGATGCGCAGCATGCGCTCGGCCAGGCTGGTCTTGCCGTTGCCGGTCGGGCCATACAGAAAGATCGAGCTTTGCGAGATCAGCGCCGGACCGAGCTGGTCCAGCATCCGCTCGGTCACCACCAGGTCCGAAAGCGCGTCGCGCAGCACTTTGCGGTTAACGCGCACCTTGGCCGCCTGGAGCTTGGCCACCTTGTGATACTCCTTCAGCGACACTGGGGCCGCGCCGGCGTATTTAGTGATCTCGAAGCTTCCCTGGGCCATCTGCCGCCCGGCCTGGGTCAGCGCGAAGCTGTAGTCGTTGCCGACCATGCCGCGGACTTCCACCAGTTGCTCCTGCCGCAAATGGCGGAACACGGCCTCGATCACCAGCACCGACAGCTTCAGCGCCTCGGCAAGCGAGTGGAAGCTGCTGAGGCCTTTGACATAAAGCCGTCGCAGGACCAGGTCGGTGACCAGGCCGGGAGGGATCCCCAGGGCCTCGATACTCTCCGGTACTCGGGGCTGATAGGCGCTGCGGGCCTCGGCTACATTAACCATCTCACCACACCTCCGGCTTCCTTAGATTCTAACGCGGGCGGCCCTGCCCGTGCGACTACGGCTCCACGCTCCGCCCTCCTCCGTCGTCTACCATTCTTGGCGGTGTTCGGCGATCTACTCGTGTACGTGGCCCTGGCGCTGGCGGCCACCGAAGGCCAGCGCGCCCCCGGCATCTCGGATGTGATCACCGAAGCCGAGCTGGCCGAGGCGCGCCGGCTGCAACCTCCCCCGGTGCTGAAGGCCACGCCCGGCCGCAAGACGCTGGATCTCAAGGGCGACGCGAAGTCGATCTTCGAGCAGGCCGCCCATGCCTACGGGCTGGAGGTGGTCTTCGATCACGAGTACGAAGCCGGCCAACCCACCCGCATCAGCCTGATGGAGGCGGACTACCGCGAGGCCCTGCACCAGCTCGAGGCGGCCACCGATTCCTTTGTCGCCGTGCTGGGCGAGCGTCTCATCCTGGTCGCCAAGGACACGCAGCAGAAGCGCACCGACCTGGAGCCCACCGTGGCGGTGACGATCCCGATCCCCCACCCGGTGTCGATCCAGGAGGCGCAGGAACTGGCGCGCGGCGTTCAGCAGGCGATGGAGATCATCAAGTTCGGCGTGGATTCGCAGCGCCGGCTGGCGTTCATGCGCGACCGCGTTTCCAAGCTGCGGCCGGCGCAGTTTCTTTTTGAGCAGTTGCTCCAGCACAAGCCGCAGGTGGCCGTTGAGCTGGAGATGTTGCAGGTGAACCGCAACCTCATGCTCTCCTACGGCCTGAAGACGCCGACTGAGTTTCCCTTCTTCAACTTCCTGCGGCTGGGGAGTTCGGTGCCTTCGTTCCCGGTGAACGTGGCGCGGGTGGTGATGTTTGGCGGCGGCCGCACGGTGTTCGGCATCGGCATTAGCGACGTGGAGCTGTTCGCCAACATGAGCGAGTCCTCCGCGCGGACGCTGCTCAAAGCGGAGTTGCGCTCGGTGGCCGGCCAGCCGGCCAGCTTCCACGTCGGCGACCAGTACCCGGTGATGACCGCCGGCTACTTCGGCAACACCTACGGGATGCAGGCCTTCACGCCGCCGCCCAGCTTCAACTTCGCCGATCTCGGGCTGATGGTGAAGGTCGTTGCCCACGTGCACGGCCCGGACGAGGTGACGCTGGAGCTGGAGGCGGAGTTCAAGCTGCTGGCCGGGCAGAGCATCAACGGGGTCCCGGTGATGTCGAACCGCCGGCTGGCCTCCAAAGTGCGGCTGAAGAGCGGCCAGTGGGCGGTGGTGGCCGGCCTGATGAACTCCTCCGAGGCACGGACCATCACCGGCCTGCCTGGCCTCTCGCGCCTGCCGCTCATCGGCCTGCTGTTCCGCCAGAACTCGAGGGCGCGGGACTCGGCCGAGATCCTCATCGCGCTGAAGCCGCGGGTAATCAGCTTGCCGTCGAGCGAACTGGTCACGCCGGCGCTCTACACCGGCTCCGAAACGCGCATGCGCACGCCGCTGTAGTGGCGGTCGCGCTGCTATCCTCGTAGCGGATGTCCAGGATGCTCGCCGAAATCCGGCAGCAGCCGGCGGCGCTCCAGCGCAGCCTCGTCCGCGAGCTGCCGCGCATCGAGCGCTTCCGGCGAAAGCTGGAGAAGCGGCGGCCCCGGCTGATCCTGCTGGCCGCCCGCGGGACGTCCGACAACGCCGCCCAGTTCGGCCGCTACCTGCTGGAAATTGCCACCGGCATCCCGGTCTCGCTGGCGGCGCCCTCCATCTTCACGGTCTACGACGCCGCTCCCAGCCTCGGCGAGGCGCTGGTGGTGGCCATCTCGCAGTCTGGCGAATCCACCGACACCAACCTGGTGCTGGAACAGGCCCGCTTGCAGGGTGCGCTGACCGTCGGGATCACCAACGAAGCCGGCAGCAGCCTGGCGCGGCTGGCCGAGCACGTCTTCCTGGTCCACGCCGGCAGGGAGAAAAGCGTGGCCGCCACCAAGACCTACACCGGCCAGCTTCTGCTGCTGTACTTGCTGGCCTACGCGCTGGGCGCCCGCATCCGCCTCGACGACCTGCGGCGGCTGCCCGAGTGGGCCGAGGCGGCGCTGGGGCTGGAAGCCGAGGTCGCGCAGTGCGCCGAGCGCTACCGCTTCATGACGCGCGCGGTGGTGGTGGGCCGCGGCTTGAACTACGCCAACGCGCTGGAGTTCGGCCTCAAGCTGATGGAGACTTGTTACGTGGTGGCCGAGCGTTTCTCCTCGGCCGACTTCCTGCACGGGCCGATCGCGCTGGTCGAGGAGTCCTTCCCCGTATTCGTCTTTGCGCCGGCCGGCCCGACCTGGCCGGCCATCGGCGGGATGCTGGACAGACTGAAGCAGCTCAAGGCGGAGACGCTCATCATCACCGACGCCGGCAACCATGCCGCCCGCGCCCGGGCGGGCCGCAGCATCGTGCTACCTGGGAAACTCGCGCCGCGCCGGGCAACGCCCGAAGAACTTTACACGCCCATCCCTTACATCATCCCGGCCCAGATTTTCGCCGCCTCGCTGGCGGCCGCCAAGGGCCTGGACCCGGACCGCCCTCGCGGGCTGAGCAAGGTGACGCGGACGGTGTGAGCGCTACTTCACATACAGCGGCGCCACCGAGATCATGCCCAGTCCAAACGCGAACAGGATCAGCATCAGCGCCAGCAGCATTTTGACGCCGCCGCCGGCCCCCTGGAATTCCTTCCACACCAGCAGGCCCCAAAGCGCGCTGACCACCGTGGCGCCTTGCCCGATCGCGTAACTGATGGCCGGGCCGACCTGCACCTCCCGCGGGGTGCTGGCGGCGACGAAGTTCGAGATCGTTCCCGCCGCCCAGATGATGCCGCCGGCCAGCCCCAGCAGGTGCTGCCGCTTCGTTCCCCGGAAGTACTCCAGCATCTCCACCGGCTCGCCCTGGACCGGCAGGTTCATGAAGAAGAGGTTGAACACGAAGGTCGAAAAGAAGACGCCGCAGGCGAAGACGAAGGCGATCCCGTATGGCCCCAGCCCCGTGTCGCCCTGCTTGCCCAGCTCCACCAGGGGGTAGAAGCAACCCATCAACAGCCCGCTGACCAGGCTGAGCAGAACGCCTTTCCAGCTCATCTTGGGAACGATGCTTTTGGTCTTGCCGGCCTTGATGGTTGCCGTGGCCACCGCCAGCGCATGGCTGCGGTAGGCCACTGCGTCGATGATGATGGCGACGACCACGATGGCCACGCCGGCGAACAGCAGCGTGGGGTTGCCCTGCGGGTTGATGGCGTAGTTCCAGATGACGCCGATGATCAGCGCCAGGCCAATGCCGACCGGGAAGGCCACCGCCAGGCCGGCCACCGCGATGGCCCCCACCAGCAGCATGTTGGCCAGGTTGAAGATGACTCCGCCGGCGAACCCGTAGGCCATGTTCCGCTTGCCGGCCCGCATCAGGTCGTCCAGGAACAGAAAGCCGTCGAAGCCGAGCGAGCCGACGGTGAAGGCCGCCGCCGTGGCCGCCACCAGCACGCCGAGGGCGTAATCGTAATAGTAGAGCTCGAACCGCCACTTGCCGGCGAGCTTGTAGGTGTTGGCCCAGGAACCCCAACAGATCATCGACAGAATGGTGACCAACAGCGCGGTCGTGTAGGAATCGGGCAGGATCATGGTCTTCCCGAGGTTACAATGCCGCCAACGGGCAGGTCAAGCAGGTGTAGGGGTCGGGCATGCCCGACCCCTCCGGGGAGCCGCCCCACGGGTCGGTTGAACCCGCAAGCACACACCATCCTGTCCTGGTTCCCCAACGAAGAGTCTTTGCGGCGGGGTGGCCCCCACGACCGCGTGCTCGAATCCATCTGCCTCTGGCTGGGGGAACCCATGAAGGGTTCCTGCTCCCCAGTAGCGGTGATGAAGCAACAGGCGCTGGCAGAACGAGCTGAAATCGTGCGGAAGCGCTACAAGTGAGCCCGCCCCCGCCAGTGTCCCTCGATAGCTGCGTCCTGATCGAAGGGCTGGTCGCTCCGTGGAGCGCCGCGCGCTGTGAAGCCCGCGCCGGTTAGACACAGCCAGCAATCTTGTTCGACCCATTCGTGGTCAGTTCTGCTCCCAGGTGGGTGTGAAAGCGCCCAGCCGTTCGACAGCTCTGTGCAGGCTGGCCGAGCAACGCGCGGCTTCCCAAATGTTCCAATGATCCCTCACGAACACCTTAAGGCACCCATTGTAGTCGGGACCGACTTGGGCGGTGCTTCGCGGGCGAGGCACAAGGGCATCCCGGCGATCGCGATATCTTGACTTGCGAGCCAACTCGACCAACGTCCGTTTGGCATCGGCCAGTCCCTCGACGTGTTGCGGCATCAGCACCCTCGGTATTCCCAGGAAAACTGCAAAGGCGTCCGGGTGAGCCAGCAACCACGACTCGACCTCGGGAACAGCCACGTGAAAGACCAGATTGGGATGTTTCGGGACAGGGAGCCACTCGTTCAGCAGGGCCGGAGGGCACCGATATCGGTCGAGATCGGTTAGCACGACCCACGGTATACCCTTGGCGGCTGCATTGAAACCAGCGATTGTCCTTCTCAGGTAGCCAAAACCGGCCCGGCGATATGCACGGCCGACCGCATAGCCTCGTCCCAATTACGCCAGGATCTTCCGGAGCACCTCCTCGCTCAACTCGTCCTCAACGGCGAGGTTAACGGGAATGGGAGTGCTCACTCGAACAGGCATAACTGGTCGAGATTTGCGGGAGCGGTCCTCGGGAGAGTCGCGTCGGCTGGGCTTAGTCCTGCCTCCAGGAGTTCACGCACTTCTCGGACAGACGAAGCCGCCTCAACCTTGGTCCCCTCACGATCCGGGGTCAGCAGCAACACCTCTTCGCCTCCGATTCCTCGTTCCGACAACAGGTCAAAGCTGTGCGTGCTGATCAGGATTTGCCGTCTCCGCGTTCGTTGCAGGCGATGGATCACCGCTGGGAGTTTGCTGACCACGGCCGAGTGTAATGACAGTTCGGGTTCCTCCAACAAGAGAGGAGCATCCCCCTCCAACAACGACCAGAACAGGCCGATCAGACGCAGTGTGCCGTCGGAGAACTGGTCCTCCCGCTGCAACCCCGCCTTTGGCCGCCAGTGCTCGTAGACCGCCTCCAAGTGGGGCACCCCGGCTTCGTCTTTCGTGTCCCGCAAGTTTTTTAGTTGAGGCACAGCTTCGCGGAGGGCATTCTCGATCCTCCTGAGCCTGGCCTTGCGAGTCTTCTCCGGCGTCTTCGCCACAACTTCCAAGAAGTTGCGACCGAAGGGATCATCCGGGACCCCAGGACCGACAAATGCCTCGGGGTAACGCAACAACTGTGGAACCAGATGGAGGTACAGAATAGACTCCAGGAACTTTGCGGTCTCCCGGAAGCTCGCGTTGGCGTTGATCTGCTCCAGATGAGTTTGCGTCAACCGGAGCTTGTCATTGGCGTCATCGGCGTCGGGCCGGTCCACAAGCTGTTCGGCCCCCTTCCAGACCCGCTCGTAGGCCAAGTACGGCTGGCGATAACCACGCACTTCCTGCTTGATCCCGATGGCGTATTTCCAGGCGGTCTGTTCTTTGTCGTTGGACAGGTGAACCTCGATCTCCACGTCGGGTTCTCGCCGGGCCGCCAGGCACCTGATCTTGGAGATTCCACCCCGTCTGCTCACGGCACGCTGAAGTCCCCCGCCCGGCTTGGCGATATCCCGCAAGAACCGGAACACGTCCAGCAAGTTGGACTTGCCGGAGGCGTTGGGCCCCACCAAGAACATGCGGTCGCCCAGTGCGAAGTCAACGGAGCGGAAGTTCCGCCAGTTCTTCAGGATCAACCGCGAGATGATCATCAGAAGTAGTCGTTAACCTCGCTTTACATTGTAGACCTAACCCTGGGGAACCGGGCAAGCGCTGACGAACCGAGATCCGACCCTGAATACCCGTGATGTTGCATCACCCGCCCCCGGCCGGCTGAAGCCGGCCCCACCCGGCACTTGAACCCTTCCGCCGCGAAATGCTGAAATAGGAATTACCGTCACGCCACGGGAGGGCTTTTCAGTTGGACATTGCCATCCTGGCCCTGGAAGACGGCGCCGTCTTCGAGGGCAGGAGTTTTGGTGCGCGCGCCGAGCGCTCCGGCGAGGTCGTCTTCAACACGGCCATCACCGGCTACCAGGAGATCTTCACCGACCCCTCCTACGCCGGGCAGATCGTGGTGCTGACCTACCCCGAGATCGGCAACTACGGCGCCAACCACGAGGACAATGAAGCGGCGCACCCGTACATCGAAGGGCTGGTGGTGCGCGAGTTTTCGCCCATCGCCAGCAACTGGCGCTCCGAGGAACAGGCCGGCGAGTTCCTGGCCAGGCACAACATCCCGGTAGCGGCCGAGATCGACGCGCGGGCGCTGGTGCGCCACCTGCGCACGCGCGGCGTGATGCGCGGTGTGCTCTCGTCGCTGCCGGCCGACCCGCTGGAGCTGGTCGAGAAGGCGCGGCGCATTCCCTCAATGGCCGGCCTGGATCTCGCCACCGGCGTCTCCACGCCGACCGCCTACACCTGGGAGCGCGGCCTCGATCCCTGTTCGCCTTCCGAGATCATCGGGCGGCCGGCTGAGCTTCGCTACCACGTCGTCGCCTACGACTTCGGCATCAAGCGCAACATCCTGCGGCGGCTGGTGCACTCGGGCTGCCGCGTGACGGCTGTGCCCTCGCTGACGCCGGCCGAGGACGTGCTGGCCATGCAGCCCGACGGGGTGTTCCTCTCCAACGGCCCCGGCGACCCCGAGCCGCTCCAGGCCCAGGTGGCCAACATCCGCCGGCTCATCGGCAAGACGCCGATCTTCGGCATCTGCCTCGGCCACCAGGTCCTGGGCCTCGCCTTCGGCGGCAAAACCTACAAGCTCAAGTTCGGCCACCGCGGCGCCAACCACCCGGTGCTCAACAAGCTCGCCAACCGCGTGGAGATCACCTCGCACAACCACGGCTTCGCCGTGGACCCCGACAGCCTGAATGCAGCCGACGTCGAGCTCACCCACTTCAATCTCAACGACCACACGCTGGAGGGTTTCCGGCACCGCCGCGAGCCGGTCTTCTGCGTGCAGTATCACCCCGAGGCGGCGCCGGGGCCTCACGATTCGCTCTACCTGTTTGACGACTTCACCCGGCTGATGGCCGAGTTCAAAGGGCGGAAGAATGCCCAGGCGTAACGACCTCCACCGCATCCTGATCGTAGGCTCGGGGCCGATCGTCATCGGCCAGGCCTGCGAGTTCGACTACTCGGGCACCCAGGCCTGCAAGGCGCTCAAGGCCGACGGCTTCGAAGTGGTGCTGGTCAACTCCAACCCGGCCACCATCATGACCGACCCCAACCTGGCCGACCGCACCTACGTGGAGCCGCTGAGCCTGCCCTTTCTGGAGAAGATCATCGAGCGCGAGCGGCCCGACGCGCTGCTCTCGACCGTCGGCGGGCAGACCGGGCTCAACCTGTCGGTGGAGCTGGCCGAGGCCGGCGTGCTCGACCGCTACGGCGTCGAGCTGATCGGCGCCAAGCTGGAAGCGATCAAGAAAGCCGAAGACCGGCTGCTGTTCAAGGACGCGATGCGCAAGATCGGGCTGGAGGTGCCGCAGTCGCAGCTTGTGAACAACCTCGGGGACGGGCTGGAGTACGCCGCCCGCATCGGCTACCCGGTCATCCTGCGGCCCAGCTTCACGCTGGGCGGCAGCGGCGGCGGCATCGCTTACAACCGCGAGGAGATGGTCGAGCTGCTGGGACGCGGCCTCGACATCTCGCCGGTCCACGAGGTGCTGATCGAAGAGAGCGTGCTCGGCTGGAAGGAGTTCGAGCTGGAGGTGATGCGCGACCTGGCCGACAACGCCATCATCGTCTGTTCGATCGAGAACTTCGACCCCATGGGGGTGCACACCGGCGACTCGATCACGGTGGCCCCCGCCCAGACGCTCACCGACCGCGAGTACCAGATGATGCGCGACGGGGCCATCGCCTGCCTGCGCGAGATCGGCGTCGATACCGGCGGCTCCAACGTGCAGTTCGCCTTCCACCCCGGCACGGGCCGGATGGTGATCATCGAGATGAACCCGCGCGTGTCGCGCAGCTCGGCGCTGGCCTCCAAGGCCACCGGCTTCCCCATCGCCAAGATCGCCGCCAGGCTGGCGGTCGGCTACCGGCTCGACGAGATCCTCAACGACATCACCCGCAAGACGCCCGCCTGTTTCGAGCCGACCATCGACTACGTGGTGGTCAAGATCCCGCGCTGGCAGTTCGAGAAGTTCCCCGGCGCCGAGCCGGTGCTGGGCGTCCAGATGAAATCGGTCGGCGAGGTGATGGCCATCGGGCGCACCTTCAAGCAGGCGCTGGCCAAGGGGCTGCGCAGCCTGGAGACCGGCAAGGCGGCCGCGGCGGAAACCTACGACGAGTCGCTCATTCCGCAGAAGCTCATCACCGCCAATCCCGACCGGCTCAACTACCTGCGGTTCGCTTTCCAGCGGGGCCGCAGCGTGGCTGAGGTGCACGAAATGACGGCCATCGACCCCTGGTTCCTCGAGCAGGTGCGGGAGGCGGTCGCGCTCGAGGCCGAACTGGCGCGCGAGAGCCTGGAGACAATCACCCGCGACCAGATGCGGCGAGCCAAGCGGGAGGGCGTCGCCGACCGGCGCCTGGCGCGGCTGTGGGGCGCCGATGAGCTGGCGGTGCGCGAGCGGCGAAAGCAGATGGGCGTCCGCGCCGTCTTCAACCGCGTCGATACCTGCGCCGCCGAGTTCGAGAGCTTCACGCCGTACCTGTATTCCAGCTTCGAGGGGGAGTGCGAGGCCGAGCCCTCCGAGCGGCAAAAAGTCATGATCCTGGGCAGCGGGCCGAACCGCATCGGCCAGGGGATCGAGTTCGACTACTGCTGCTGCCACGCCTCGTTCGCGCTCCAGGAATACGGCGTCGAGTCGATCATGGTCAACTGCAACCCCGAGACCGTCTCGACCGATTACGACACCAGCGACCGGCTCTACTTCGAGCCGCTCACGCTGGAAGAGGTCCTCAACATTTACGACACCGAGCGGCCCGACGGGGTGATCGTGCAGTTTGGGGGACAGACCCCACTGACGCTGGCGCTGCCGCTCAAGCGCGCCGGGGTGCCGATCATCGGCACCGACCCGGAGAACATCGACCTGGCCGAGGACCGCAAGCTGTTCGGCGCGCTGCTGGACCGGCTGGAGATCCCGTCGCCGCCCAACGGCCCGGCCACCAGCGTGGAAGAAGCCTGTGCGGTGGCGCGCCGGATCGGCTACCCGGTGCTGGTGCGTCCCAGCTACGTGCTCGGCGGCCGCGCCATGGTGATCGCTTACGACGAGGAGACGGTGCGCCGCTACATGCAGGAGGCGGTGGTCTTCTCCCAGGAGCGCCCGGTGCTGATCGACCGGTTTCTGGAGGACGCCATCGAGGTGGACGTCGATGCGCTGGCCGACACCGAGGACGTGCTGATCGCCGGCATCATGGAGCACATCGAGGAGGCCGGGGTGCACTCCGGCGACAGCTCCTGCGTGCTGCCGGCCATCTCGCTCGCCGAGCCGCAACTGGCCGCCGTCCGGGAGCACACCGAGCGGCTGGCGCGGGCGCTGAAGGTGATCGGCCTGATGAACGTGCAGTACGCGATCAAGAATGGCACGGTCTACGTGCTCGAGGTCAACCCGCGCGCGTCGCGCACCGTGCCTTACGTCAGCAAGGCGACCGGCGTGCCGCTGGCCAAGATCGCCGTGGGGCTGATGCTGGGCAAGCGGCTGAAGGATTTCGCGCCGCTTACCGGCGGGGTGGTCTCCGGCTCGCTGCCGGTGCCGCAGTTCTTTGTGAAGTCGCCGGTGTTCCCGTTCAACAAGTTCCCCGGAGTGGACCCGGCGCTGGGCCCGGAGATGCGCTCGACCGGCGAGGTGATGGGCGTAGGCAAGACCTTCGGCGAGGCCTTCGGCAAGGCGCAACTCAGCGCCGGGACGCCGCTGCCGGACAAAGGCTGCGTCTTCCTGAGCGTGAATGACCGGCACAAGGCGGAGGCGGTCGAGCTGGCTCGCAGCTTCGCCTGGCTCGGCTTCCAGCTTGTGGCCACCCGCGGCACCGCCGCCGCCATCAGCGCCGCCGGGCTGCGGACAAAGACCATCTTCAAGGTCAACGAGGGCCGGCCCAACGGCGTGGACCTGATCAAGGCCGGCCAGGTGCAGCTTGTGATCTACACCGCCGCCGGCGCCCACTCCTTCAGCGACGAGCGGGCCATCCGGCGGACCGCGCTCGGCTGGCGGGTACCGTGCATCACCACCATGAGCGGGGCCAAAGCGGCCGCCGAGGCGTTGGCCTCCCGCCGCCGCGACCCCATCCGCGTCTGGAGCCTTCAGGAGATCCACTCGGCGAAGGGGGACAGGGTCCCGGCCTAGGGGCGCCACTGCTGTAAGTAGTTGATTCCGAGGAGCTTGTCCGGAATTGGGTTTGCTTCGCAAAATTTAATATTGGGCGCAGTCCGTACCCAGCCTAAACCGCGATCCCACTCTCATATTGTCCGCGCGACGGGTGCGTGGAGGCGGCTACGGCAGGCGGCAAACCGTTGAAGGGCGGGGAGAAATAATGCGGAAGCGGGCGTGACGGAAAAAGGTTCCTTCGGCCGGCGGCAGCCAGGAATGGCTGTCTCACTTTGCTGGGTGTCCAGTTTGTGGGCACTCGCGGCACGGCCGCTGCGCTCATCGCCACCGGGGCGCACGCGTTGTCTGGATCACGACGATCAGCGGGGCCAAGCCCCGGGGGAGATTGACAGGACGCTGTTGCCGCGCGATGCTGGTGTGAGGAGATGCGCATGCCTGCCAACCGTTCCGCAAAGAACGGGCAGAACGTTGAAGTCCTCACGCGGAAAGAAGCCCGCAGGCTGTTTGACCGGCGGGCGCGGAAGCTCATGAAGATGAGCGGGGAAGAGTTCCTGCGCAGGTGGAAGGTCGGGGAGTTCGGCGATCCCGACAACCCATACCGTCCGGAGCTCTGCCAGCTCGTGATGATGATTCCGCTTGCCGAGTAGGGCCATCTCTGCAGTCCGCGCGAGGCGTGAATACCTTGCGGCCCTCCAACAGGCGGCTTCTTGTATCACCGATGCCGTCTTTGTTGCGGGCGGTTATGAAGCATCCGAGCGCAGCGGATCTGTATCGCTGGCGAAGGGTGACGCGGTGAGGCTGCGAGGCGACCCACCAATCTCGGTTTCGATCGTACAACGTTACCGCATTTTCCAGAACGGAGACAGGCCGTGGGCAGCCGCCACAGTGGCTTACCACTGGGCGATCCTGGACGGAAGCGAGCGAGAGATCATCGCATACCACTGGAACCCTGAACAGAGGGTGGCATTCCCGCACCTGCACCTCGGGCCTGCGGCCGGCCTGGGCACGAGCAGACTGCACAAGATCCACCTGCCCACAGGCTACCTGGTGTTGCCGGACATCATCGGATTGTTGATCACGCAGTTCGTCGTGCGGCCCCGCCGTGCGGATTGGAAGCAAGTGCTGGAGCGCTTTCGCGCGGCTGCCCCAACCGTGGCAAGCCGGGGCTGATCGGCAGCCAGTGTCGCGAGATGTAGTCGGACGCCGCCAGGCCCATCAGCAGCGCCAGCCGGCAGAAGCCGGCCAGCATTCGATTCGGCGCGCAGACGCCGCTCGCGCTGCCGCTCAAGCGGGCGGGCGTGCCGATCATCGGCACCGACCCGGAGAACATCGACCTGGCCGAGGACCGCAAGCTGTTCGGCGCCCTGCTGGACCGGCTGGGCATCCCCTCACCGCCCAACGGCTCGGCCATCAGCGTCGAGGAGGCCTGCGCGGTGGCCCGCCGGCTCGGCTACCCGGTGCTGATCGACCGCTTTCTGGAGGACGCCATCGAGGTGGACGTCGATGCGCTGGCCGACACCGAGGACG
>JBBTDS010000803.1:0-8369 GCA_038060875.1 Acidobacteriota bacterium
GTCTGCCCCACGGGTGGACAAGGCGAAAACTAAGTGGCATTGGGCTGAAGCCGGCGCCACTCTGTTAGAGTGGGACCTTGTGGATGGCGTCATTGTCGTTGACAAGCCGGTGGGGTGGACGTCGCACGACGCGGTGGCCAAGCTGCGCAAGCTGGCCGGCACCCGCCGGATCGGCCACCTGGGGACGCTGGACCCGATGGCCACCGGGGTGCTGCCGCTGGTGATCGGGCGCGTCACCCGGCTGGCCCAGTTCTATCTGCGCAGCGACAAGGTCTACGACGCCATCGTGCGCTTCGGCTTCGCCACCGACACCTACGACAGCGAGGGCGAGCCGGTGGGGCCGGTGAGCGAGCCCGCGATCGAGCGGGAGGCGCTGGAGCGGGAGCTGGCCCAGTTCCGCGGCCCGATTCAGCACATCCCGCCGCCGGTTTCGGCGAAGAAGATCCACGGCGTGCCGGCCTACCGGCTGGTGCGCAAGAACGTGCCGGTGGAGCTGAAGCCGGTCGAGGTGACCATCTACTCACTGGAGCTGAAGGAAGTCGAAGGGCCGCAAGCCCGCCTGCTGGTCCACTGCTCGGCGGGCACGTACCTGCGCGCGGTGGCCCACGACCTCGGCCAGCGGTTGGGCTGCGGCGCGCACCTGAAGTGGCTGCGGCGCACGGCCACCGGGGAGTTCACGCTCGAGCAGGCGCGCTCGATCGAGGAGCTGGCGGCGCTGGCCGGCGCGGGCCGGCTGGAGGAGGTGGTCGTTCCGCCGCCGCGGCTGCTGCCCGAATTCCCCACCGAGGTGGTGGACACGGTGACCGCGGGCCACATCCGCCAGGGCCGGGACTTCCGCGTCTCCCCCTTCCGCGTGCGCCAGGGGACGCGCTACGTGAAGGCGGTCACCCAGGAGGGCGAGCTGATCGCCATCGGCGAGGCCAAACTCCCCAACCTTTATCACCCAATGATGGTTCTGTAGTGATATGCTGTCTCGGACTGAAGGAGGGCTGACATGCCTTGGAAGAAACAGTGTTTGACCCTGCTCGCGCTCGCCGCACTGGCCAGCGCCCAGGACTATCGCGCCAAGATACAGGGCGTAGTTACCGACCCCAGCCAGGCGTTGGTGGTCGGCGCCACCGTGGCGCTGCTCAACGAGAACACCGGCGTCACGAACACGAAGACGACCAACGAGGTTGGGCAGTACGTGTTCGACTTTGTCGAGCCCGGATCCTACACGGTGACCATCACCATGACCGGGTTCAGCAAGTTCACCCAGGAGAAAATCCCGGCGCAGGTGCGCGCCGACATCACCGTCAACGCCACCTTGCAGCCCGGCGCGGTGACCGAGACGATCAGCGTGACGGCCACGGTCGTCGCCCTCCAGTTCAACACCAGCACGATGGAGCTGACGGTGGACCGGAAGATGCTGAACGACCTGCCGATCATGCAGCGCAACCCGTTCACGCTGGCGCTGCTGGACCCGGCGGTGGTCAACCGCTACTGGGACATCGCCCATCGCAACCCGTTCTACATGTGGGCGGCCAGCCAGATCGACGTGGGCGGCGACACCACCACGAAGAACGATCTGCTGCTGGACGGCGCGCCGCTCCAGATCGGCGTCAAGGGGTCCTATTCGCCCCCGATGGACGCCGTCCAGGAGTTCTCGGTGCAGCAGAACAGCGTGGACGCGGAGTTCGGCCACAGCGCCGGCGGCATCATGAGCGTGGGCATGAAATCCGGCACCAACGAGTATCACGGCACGCTGTACTACTTCGGCCGGAACCCCAAGGGCAACGCCCGCACCAACTCGGTTTTCAACACCCCCAACCTGGTGCGGAACCACATCTGGGGCGTCACCGGCGGGAACCCGATCATCAAGAACAGGCTCTTCGCCTTCACCGCTTACGAAGGCTGGCGCAGCCAGGAGCCCACCGGAACCATTCGGACCATGCCCACCGATCTGGAGCGGCAGGGCGACTTCTCCAGGACACTGAACATTCGCGGGGGCCTGAAAACGATTCACGACCCCTGGACGACCACGTTCAATCCGACCACCGGCGCGGTGAGCCGCATGCCGTTCGCCGGCAACCGCATCCCGGCGCAGCGGATCGACCCGACGACGGCGCGCTTCATGAAGGACATCTGGCAGCCGAACAACCTGGGCGACAACATCACCGGCGTGAACAACTTCAAAATCGGCTATTCCTGGCCGCAGAAGTACTGGAACTTTTCCGAGCGCGTGGACTGGAACATCAGCGACAACTGGAAGGTCTTCTTCCGCTACTCGCGCGTGCGCACCGACCTGGACCAGACCGAGTACGTGAAGTCGCCGGCCGTGCCCAACGACAACGGCGGCGTGATGAACAACCGCAACGTAGCCGGGGACACCGTCTACACGCTGAACCCGACCACGGTGCTGAATTTCCGCATGAGCTTCGCCTCGCTGGAGGACGACTACAACGCACCGAAGTCCGCGGTCGGCGAAGCCGGACTGGCCCAGTTCTGGCCGAACAATCCCTGGTACAAGCCCTACATCGGCGAGATGCCCCTGGTCTACTACCCGAACCTGAGCGTGGGCGGGGGCGGCTACGGCAAGGGGAGCTACTGGTATCAGCATCCCCGGCACTGGGCCTGGGATGGGAGCCTGCGCAAAGTCACTGGCATGCACAACTGGAAGATGGGCTTCAGCCACCGGCAGCACAAGGCGGACGGGATCTTCCCCAACCTGATGAACTTCAGCTCCTCGTCGAGCCACACGGCGGAGACCTTCCTCTCGCCCGACCTGATCGCCAACGGAAGCGATTGGGCCACCTTCCTGCTGGGCGCCATCGACAGCGGCTCGGTCGCCCGCACCTACCCCTTCCAGTACTTCAGGGTCAACTACTACGGAGCGTTCCTCCAGGACGACGTCAAGCTGACTCGCAACATCACCCTCAACCTGGGGCTGCGCTATGAGTACGAAACCGCGCCGTACGATGTGCGGGACCGCCTGTCGCGCGCGCCGGACCTGACCAGCCCGATCCCGGAGTTTCAGTCCAATCCCCCGAAGCTGCCGCCCGAAGCCCTTCAGTACCGGAAGGAGCCGCCCAAGTTCAACGGCGCCTGGAATTACAGCGACGAAAAAAAGCGCGGGATGTACGACACACAGAAGCTCACCTTGATGCCGCGCGTCGGCGTCGCCATTCGCGTCAACGACAAGACGGCCCTCCGCGCGGGCTGGGCCCGCTACGTGATCCCGCCGCTGTTGATCCAGAACACGCTTTCCTCCTCGCCGATGCCGATGTGGGGTTTCAGCGCCCAGACCAACGTCGCGCCGTTCCTGCAAGGCGTTCCCGGCGCGCGGATCAGCGACCCGTTCCCCTCAACCAACCCGCTGATTCTGCCGGTCGGCAAGGGTCACGGCCGCTACACCAACCTGGGCGCCGGCCCGTTCTGGTACAAGCAGGAGATGCACACCGGGGTGAACGACCGCTGGAACTTCTCCCTCCAGCGGCAACTGCCGAACCAGATCCACGTCGATGTCACCTGGTTCATGAACTTCGGCCACAACCTGCCCTACAGCAAAAACATGAACCAGGCCGACCCGGATATCTGTTACACCATCAAGGCAGAGTGCGCCCGCCAGGTTTCGAATCCGTTCTATCAGATCCTCACGCCCGACAAGTTTCCCGGCGGCCTGCGCAACCAGAGAACGGTCACCGTCGGCAGCCTGCTCACGCCCTATCCGCAGTATACGGGCCTGACGCAGGACCGCACGGATGGGGTTCTGAACCGCTACAAGGCGCTCCAGGTGCGCGTGCAGCGGTCGTTCAGCAAAGGCTACAGTTTCATTGTCGCTTACAACTACAACCAGGAGAAGAACTACATCTTCTTCAACGACATCGACCAGTACGCCCGTCGATTCACCTTCCTCGACAGCAACAACCCGAGACACCGCACGAGCATCGCCGGTTCCTGGGACCTGCCTTTCGGGAAAGGGCGGCAGTATCTGACCACGCTGCACCCGGTGCTGAACGCGATCGTCGGCGGCTGGCAGACCAGCCACCTGCTGCTGGCCAATTCCGGTCCCTTCCTGCGCTTCGGGCAGATGATCACCGACGAGTCCAACCCGAAGCTGGAAGACCGCACGCGGCTGCGCTGGTTCGATACTTCGAAGTTCCAGCGGTCGCAGCCATACACGCCGCGCACCAACCCCTATCAGTATCCGGGCGTGACCGGTCCCAAGTACTGGAACCTGGATTCCACCCTGTCTAAGATGTTCCCGATCAAGGAACGCTACAACCTGGAGTTCCGGTTTGAGGCGTACAACACAACCAACGCGTTCGTGCCCACAAACCCCGACATGGGCGTGACCTCATCCACTTTCGGACGGTCTACGAACCAGCAGAACCGCGGCCGGGAGATGCAGTATTCGATCCGGATACTGTTTTAATTCGGTGACAGGCTACGCTTTCACCAATTTAGTCTTCCGCTGCGGCAGCACTCGGTAATGGAGGCGCATGACCCCGTCAGAGTAACGGCGGGAGGAAAGTAAGGCCAGCGGAACCAGCCGCTGCCGCGGCTGAATGAGGGGAATGCCTTCACCGATGAAGACCGGAATGATGTGGATGATGAACTCGTCGATCTCGCCCGCATCCAGGAACGAGGCGATCAACCCGCCCCCGCCCATGATCCAGATGTCCTTGCCCTGTGCGGCGCGAAGACGTTTCGCGAACGCGCCGATCGGCTCGGTGACGAACTCTACGCCCGGCATCGAGGCCGCCGGCGGGCGGTGGGAGAAGACGTAGTTCTTGATCTCCTGGCCGAATAATCCACCTTCGGGGCCTCTCGCCAGCGCGAGATCGTAGGTCTTCCTGCCCCACAGGATCGTGTCGATCGAACGGAAGAACGCAGCCATGCCGTAAGCGCCGGCTGGCTGCGGGCGGTCCAGCCAGGCGGTGTCACCATCCGGCCGCGCGATGTGGCCGTCGGCACTCGTCGCGATGTAGACGATAATCTTCCGGTTTCGCTTCATGATGATCCCTCCCGCTCCTTACGGTCGCGGCTCAGAGTCACTTGCCGCGGTTGGGAAACATGCAGGCTGTCCCCGGTTTCCGGTTTCGATCCGGATACTGTTTTGACGCGGCTCGCAGAATACGGTCACCGCAGGAACCGCTCCCTTACGGTCGCGGCTCGGTAGGGGGGTTTTTGCGCGCCGCGGGCCGGCGCTTGCGCGCCCAGCCTTCCTTGTTGACCTGGCGGGCGCGGCCCAGCGCCAGCGCCTGCGGCGGCACAGGATCGGTGACCACCGAGCCGGCCCCGACGTAGCAGCCATCGCCCAGCTCGAGTGGGGCGACCAGGGTGGCGTTGCTGCCGACGAAGACCTCGTTGCCGATCTTCGTCGGGTGCTTCTCGACGCCGTCGTAGTTGCAGGTGATCGTGCCGGCGCCGACGTTCACGCCGTCGCCGATCTCGGCATCGCCCAGGTAGGCGAGGTGATTCGCCTTGGAACCGGCGCCCAGCCGGGTCTGCTTCAGCTCGACGAAATTGCCCACGTGCGCGCCGGCGCCCAGGCGGCTGCCCGGACGCAGGCGGGCGTAGGGCCCGACGCGCGCCTCCGCCCCGACCTGCGACCCCTCGATGATGCTGAACGGCCGCACCTCGACGCGGTCGGCCAGCTCGGAGTCGCGCACGATCGAGCAGGCGCCGATGCGGCAGTCCTCGCCGATGGCGGTGCGTCCGAGGATCTGCGCGAACGGCTCCACCACCGTGTCCGCGCCGATGCGCGCGCCGGCGTCGATGGTGACCGTCTCCGGTTTCTCGATGGTCACTCCCGCCAGCATGAGCTCGCGCACCTTGCGCTGGCGGCAGATGCGGTCCACCTCGGCCAGCTCGGCGCGGGTGTTGATGCCCAGCACCTCGGCGGGCTCGGCGAGTAGAAACGGCTCGACGCCGTAGCCGGCGCGGCCGAAGATCTCGACGATGTCGGTGAGGTAGTACTCGCGCGCCGGGTTGTCGGGGCGGATCTCGTCGATGTGTTTCCAAAGCAGATCGGCGCGGAAACAATATATGCCGGAATTGATTTCGCGGACGGCGAGCTCATCCGGGGCGGCGGCCTTCTGCTCGACGATGGCGCGCACGCGGCCGCTCTCGTCGCGCAGCACGCGCCCGTAGCCGGCCGGATCTTCCAGCACCGTGGTAATCACGGTGGCGGCGGCCGTGGAGTTCCGCTGCCGCTCGACCAGCTCCCGCAGCGTGGCCGTCGAAAGCAGCGGGCAGTCGCCGTAGAGCACCGCCAGCAGGCCCGGCAACCCCGCCAGCCGCTCGCGGCAGACCATCAGCGCATGGCCGGTGCCTTTCTGCTCGGCCTGGTGAATAAAGCCGAGGCCCTCGGCGCTCACCGCCGCCTGAACCTGCTCTGCCTGCGAGCCCACGACCACGAAAATGCGGTCCGGCGAAGTCAGCTCGAGGGCGGTCCCGGCCACGTGCCCGATCAACGCCCGGCCGCCCGCCTGGTGCAGGACCTTGGCCTTCTTCGACTTCATGCGCGTGCCGAGCCCGGCCGCGAGGATGACGACCGTCAGTGGGGTGTCCATGCTCAACCCGCGGCCCCGGCCAGCCGCCCCCAGCGCTGCCGGCGGCGCCGGCCTTCCAGGGCCAGTTCCACCGCCACCGCCGCCGTAGCCGCCGGCTCATGACGGATCTTGGCCATCTCCTGTAGCAGATCGCGGGCCACCACGGTCAGCCCCATGGCGCCGAGGCGCTCCAGGTCGTTCTCCACCGGCAGGGCGCCGCGGCGGGCGTATCGCTGCAACAAGGGCCCGCGCATCGGCCGCGTGTTCACCACCACGTACTCCAGCAGATTGGCGCCCGCGTGTTGGTGGATGGCGGCGACGTGGTCGGCGGCGGTGAACCGCAGCGTCTCGCCCGGCTGCCACATGAGGTTGACGAAATAGGCCTTGACGGCCGGCGACTCGCGGATGGCCTCGGGGATGCCGCGCACCAGCAGGTTGGGGATGAGGCTGGTGAACAGCGAGCCGGGTCCCAGCGTGATCAGGTCGGCGGTCCGCAGCCGGACCAGCGTCTCCTTAAGCGGGCTGCACCGGCTGGGGCGCAGCCGGATGCGCTCGATCCGGGAGCGGCTCTTGCTGATGCGGGTCTCTCCGGCCACCGTGGAGCCGTCGGCCAGCCGGGCCTCCAGGACCACGTTGCCGGCGGTGGAGGGATAGATGCGGCCGGCGATGGCCAGCACTTCCGAGGAGACCTTGACCGCCTGGGGGAAATCGCCGGTCACATGGGACAGCGCGGTAAGGAAGAGGTTGCCGAAGCTGTGGCCTTTCAGGCCGCGGCCGCGGGCGAAGCGGTACTGGAACAGCCGCGACAGCAGCGCCTGGTCCTCGGAGAGCGCCACCATGCAGTTGCGGATATCGCCGGGCGGCAGCACGGCGAACTCGCGCCGCAGGCGCCCGGAACTGCCGCCGTCATCGGTCACCGTGACCACGACGGTGATGTCAACCGGCGGGCCGAGGGCGTGTTCCACGCCCCGTTCGCCGCCCGGCAGCCGCGGCGCGTATCGTTTCAAACCGTCCAGCAGCGAAGAGAGGCCCGTGCCCCCGCCGATAGCCACCACCCGCAGGGGGTCTTCGGCGGGGCCGGTCCTTACCTGCTTCGACTTGGGAGGCAAGCTCATCCGTTCCTCGGCGGCCGGCCGCGCGGTTAGCGCCCGGGACGCAACAGTTCCGAGAGCGGGGGTTCTAAGTTGAGCCGGGCAAAATCCGGATCATTGCGGGCGGCCACGAGATTGCGAGGCTGCAACTCGATGGCGCGCTTCAGGCTGGAGTACGCCCCCTCCATGTCCCCGCACCGGCCGCGGCATAGCGCTAAGGAATAGTATACGTGATCGGCGTTGGGGTTTTGGGCGAGGGCCTTGTTAAGATGCTCCTCCGCCTCTTTCCAACGGCGCTCGTTGATCAGCGCGACCGCGTAGGCGTAGTGCTCTTCGGCGGATTGCGGCCGCGGCGCGGCCTGGGCCAGCCGCCGCTCGCACATCCGCGCGCGCAAGGTGGCGGCCAGGGCCATCTCGCGGCGGGGTCCGCCGGCCGCCCGCTCAAACTGTTCCCTGGCCTGCCGGAAGTCGCCTTGCTGGAACAGCGCGATGGCCTTGTCGAACACCCGGGCCTGCTCCTGGGAATCCGGCGGGCGGGGGGCGACGGTCTGGGCGCCGGTCTTGCCGGTTACGGGGCGGCTGGGCGCCGGCCGCCGACCGGAGTCTGTTTTGGTTGGACGACGAGTGGGCAAGTAGATTCTTCTAACAGATGGGGCGGCATTTTGCAAGCGGAACCCGGCTTTCATTTGCGATTCAGACACTGGGGAAGGGTTGGAGGCTGGAGAACGGGCGCTGTGGTCGG
>JBBTDS010000804.1:0-1670 GCA_038060875.1 Acidobacteriota bacterium
CCGTCCTACCCTGGGTGGTGGCCGCGGTCCTGGCCATCGCAGCGGCCGTCGCGGTTACGGCATGGTGGCGGGCGAGCCGCCCTGTCCAACAGCCGCTCATGCGCCTCGACGTCGATCTGGGACCCCTCGCCGATTTGACATTAACCTCGGGCGCGAACGCCGTTCTTTCGCCGGACGGAAGCCGGCTGGTCTATACCGTCCGCAGCCGCGACGGAAGAAGGCAGCTCGCTACGCGGTTGCTCGACCGGCCGGAGGCAACGCTGCTTTCCGGCACGGAAGAAGCCAGGAACCCGTTCTTTTCTCCCGATGGACAGTGGGTGGCGTTCTTCGACGGCCAAAAGCTCAAGAAGGTCTCGGTGACCGGCGGCGCCGCGGTCGCAATCTGCGACGCCGAGATCGCTTTCGGCGGCAGTTGGGCCGAGGACGGCACGATCATCGCAGCGCTGGCCGGGAGCGGTGGCCTTTCCAGGGTCTCCTCCGCCGGAGGCGCACCCCAACTGGTCACGCAGCCCGACGAGCGGAGTGGGGAGAACGCCCACCGCTGGCCACAAATCCTTCAGGGCGGAGAATCGGTCCTGTACACCGCCGGCATCGGCGGTTCGATCCAGGAAACCGGGAGCCTGGTGGTTCAGTCTGTCAAGACCGGCCGCAGAAAGGTTCTGTGGCGCGGAGGCTACTACGGCCGCTACCTTCCCAGCGGGCATCTGGTCTACCTTCAACAGGGCACGCTGTTCGCCGCCGGCTTCGATCCCGGAACATGGCAACTGATCGGCGCCCCCGTGCCGGTCGAGGACAGCGTAACCAGTTCCGCCATGACCGGCGGCGCACAGTTCGATTTTTCCCGGACGGGAACGTTCATCTACACCAAGGGAGAGGTGCTCTTGAACGTTTCCCTCCTGTGGCTGGATGGCGCAGGCAAGCTGGAGCCGCTGCCGGCGAAGGCGGGCGCCTACATGTCACCCCGGCTTTCCCCCGATGGCAAGCGGCTGGCTTTGATCCGGCGCGAGGGCGGATCTGAGGACCTCTGGGTCTACGAATGGCAGCGGGATATCTGGAACCGTCTGACTGTCACGCCCGAGTCCGAGGTCAGCCCGGTCTGGAGCCCCGACGGCAGGCACATTGCTTTCTCATCCCGTGGTGGGATTCATTGGATCCGCGCCGATGGCAGCAGCCAGGCGAAGCGTCTGACGGACAGCAAGACCGTACAATATCCTTACTCGTTCTCGCCGGACGGCAAGACGCTCGTGTTCCAGGGGGTGTTCCCCAAGACAGGTTCGGACCTCTGGAAGCTGCCGCTCGAGGGCGACGCCCCGGACGATCCGAGGCCGGGTACGCCGGAACCGTTCCTGCACGAGCGCGGTACGCAGTCGGTCCCGGCTTTTTCTCCGGACGGGCGTTGGCTGGCCTACGCTTCCAACGAGTCGGGACGCTTTGAGGTATACGTCCGGCCTTTTCCGGAGGGCGGAGCAAGGTGGCAGGTTTCCAGCGGGGGTGGGTGGTTCCCGGTCTGGTCCCGAACCAGGCCCGAGTTGTTCTACCGGACGCCGGAGAACCGCATCATGGCCGTCACCTACTCGGTCAAAGGTGGCGCGTTTGTTCCGGGAACGCCGCGGCTGTGGTCCGATAAGCGGCTTGCGCCGGGTCGTCCGCTCTCGTGGACCTTCGACCTC
>JBBTDS010000805.1:0-9587 GCA_038060875.1 Acidobacteriota bacterium
GGCTGAAGCCCGCCCCACTCAGCTTACGGCGCGTACATGCCGCCGTTGATCTCGATGGTCTGGCCGTGGATGTAACGGGCCGCCGCCGAGCACAGGAACAGGATGCCGTCGGCCATCTCCTCGTTGGTGGCCAGCCGGCCGGCCGGCGTCTGGGCCACCGCCGCATCCAGCATCTCGCGGGTGGAGAAACGCTGGTGGAAGTAGTTGTCCACCGTGCCCGGGCTGACGGCGTTGACGCGGATGCCCGACGGCGCCAGCTCGCGGGCCAGGCCCTTGGTGATGGCGGTGACCGCCGCCTTGGCGGCCGCGTACACGGTGGCGCCCACTCCTCCGCCGGTACGCCCGGCGATCGAGCTGACGTTGACGATCGCCCCGCCGCCCTTCCGGATCATCGGCGGGACCACCGCCTGGGTGATCATCCAGGCGCTCCTCAGGTTGAGGTTCATGACCTCGTCGTAGAGCTCATCGGTGAACTCCAGCAGGCGGGCGCGCTTGACCAGCGAGCCGGCGTTGTTGACCAGGATGTCAATCTCGGGCGCGGTTTCCCGCAGCAGCTTGACAAGCGAGTGAATGCCCGCCAGCGTTCCCAGGTTGGCCGGGATGGCCTCGCCGTCGGCGCCGGCGGCGCGGATCGCGGCCAGGGTCGCCTCGGCGCCCTCCTGGAAGCTGTGATAGTGCACCACGACGCGGCTCGCGCCGCCGCGGGCCAGGCCGATGGCGGTGGCCGCGCCGATGCCGCGCGATGCGCCCGTGACCAATGCTGTCTTGCCGGTGAACTCGTTACCCAAGCCGCACCCCCTTATCGCGCATCCAAACCGCCGGTGAGCATCAACGAATAAGACATCCAGGCCACCAGGGCCGCGGCCGGGATGGTCAGAATCCAGGCCCAGACGATGTTGGCGGCCACGCTCCAGCGCACCGCGCGCAGGCGCTGGATCGCGCCCACGCCGGTGATCGCCCCGGTGATCACGTGGGTGGTCGAGACGCCCACGCCCACCGCGGTGGCGATCAGGATGGAAGTCGCTCCCGCCGTCTCGGCGCAGAAACCGTGACGCGGTTTCAGCCGCGTGATTCGCGAGCCCATGGTGTGCACGATCCGCCAGCCCCCGCACAGCGTCCCCAACGCTATGGCCGCGTGCGCCGACAGGATCACCCAGATCGGCACCTGGAAGCTCTTCAGGTACCCGGACGTGAACAGCACGCCGGTGATGATGCCCATAGTCTTCTGGGCGTCGTTGGTCCCGTGGGAGTAACTGTAGACGCCGGCCGAGACAAGCTGGAGCTTGCGGAAGTAGACGTCCATCTGTTTGGGGCTCCGGCGCCGGAACAGCCAGTAGACCGCGATCATTAAGATGTAGGCGGCCGCCAGCCCGATCAGCGGCGCCAGCACCATGAACACGAGGGTGCGTATCCAGCCGCTCCAGATCAGCGCGCTGGGAGCGTCAGCCAGGTGGTGCAGGTGCGCGACCCGCGCCATGGCCGCGCCGGCATAGCCGCCGAACAGCGCGTGCGAGGAACTGGTCGGCAGTCCGAGCCACCAGGTGATAAGGTCCCAGACAATCGCCCCGATCAGGCCGCACAGGATGACGTAGGGCGTCACCACGCTCAGATCGACCATGCCGGCGCCGACCGTCTTGGCCACGCCGGTTCCGAAGCTGAAGGCGGAAATGAAGTTGAAGAAGGCGGCCCAGGCGACGGCTTGCAGCGGCGTCAGCACCCGCGTGGCCACCACGGTGGCCACCGAGTTGGCCGCGTCGTGAAAGCCGTTGATGAAATCAAACAGCAAGGCGACCACGACGATGACGATGACCAGGGTCAGGATTGGCATATCGATCAGGCCGGCGCGCCCGCGCCGTTAAGCATTCTTGACCACCACATTCTGCAGCACGTCGGCGACGTCTTCACAGCGGTCGGTGGTGTCTTCCAGGAATTCGTAGATCTCCTTGTGCTTGATCAGCGTGATGGGGTCCTTCTCCCGCTCGAACAGCTCGGCCACCACCCGGCGCAGGATCTGGTCGGCGTAATCCTCCAGCCGGTTGACCTCGATGCAATGGTCGAGCACGCGGGCGTCCTTGTTCAACGCTTCGAAGGCCTGGGTCAGCGACTTGGCGCATTCGTGAACGATTTCGCAGAGCTCGATCACGGTCGGCGGGATCGGCTCCAGCCGGTAAGCGACCAGCCGGTAGGCAGTGTCTTCGATGGCGTCCAGCACGTCATCCAGCCGCGAGGACAACGTATGAATGTCTTCCGGATCCAGCGGCGTGATAAAGGTCTGATTCAGGCGCGTGAAGATGTCGTGGATGATCTTGTCCCCGTCGTTTTCAAGCTGCTTGATGTGGGCGGCCACCCGCGGCAGGTGGGAGTTGCCTTCCCTGACTCCCTCCAGCAGCACGCGCGCTGCTTCCGAGATAAGGTGTGCCTGGTTTAGGAAAAGTCCGAAGAATTTCTCCTGACGCGGTAACAGCCTCATGATTCCTCACTGACCCCGGCGAGCTCCCGCCGGGCGCCATCCAGATCGAGAAAACGCGGATCCAGCAGGCGGTTCGTCTCCACGTTGCCCATCGCCGCCAGCAGGCTCTCTTTCAGGTGCGGGTGGTCCTGTTGGAGGTTCCCCAGCAGGTCCCGCAGCGCGCGGCGGACGGTTCCGGTCTTCTGCGAGCAGCCGCAGGGAACCACCGGCGCTCCCAACGATTCCACGTAACGCCGGGTCAGATCCTCGGTGACGAAGACCAGCGGGCGGATCAGCCGGAACTCGCGCCGGCTCGACCAGGTCACCGGCGGCAGCGCGCTGAGCCGGCCGGTGAACAGAGCGTTGCGCAGCAGCGCTTCGCACAGATCATCGGCCGTGTGGCCAAAGGCGATCACGTTGGCGCCGAGCCCGCGCACTACCTCGTAGACCGCGCGCCGCCGGTAGCGGCTGCACAAATCGCATCCGTGTCCGGGCTGATCCTGCACGAGTCCCAGCGACGGCGTGTCGCGGAAATAGGTCCACTGGACCTCGTGGCGGCGAAGGTGCTCGGCCAGCGGCTCGATCGGCCTCAGGAACTTGCCCTGCTCGATGGTGAACGCGCAGACCGAGAACTCCACCGGCGCCCGCTTCTGCAACAGCAGCAGAGCGTGCAACAGAGTGAGGGAGTCCTTGCCGCCGGAAAGGGCCACCGCCACCCGGTCGCCGTCACGGATCATGCGGAAGCGGCCGATGGCCTCGCCCACCTTGCGCAGCAGAGTCTTTTCGAGGTCCAAGTCTCATTATAGTTAGTTGGAGGGTGGCCCAAATGGGGAAGGCAATCTCGCCCGCCCGCGCAGTGGCCTTTGAAATCCTGCTGCTGGTCGAGCGCGGCGGCTACGCCGGCGACCTGCTGGCCAGCCGCGCCGCCGGGCTGGACCCTCGCGACGCCGGGCTGGCCTCGGAAATCGCGCTGGGCTCGCTGCGCTGGCAGGGCGAGCTTGACTTTCTCATCGAACACTTCGCGGGCCGGCCCGCTGGCCGGCTCGATCCGGAAGTCCGCGCTGCCCTCCGAATGGGCATCTACCAGCTCCGCCACCTCGATCGCGTACCGCCCCACGCCGCCGTGTCGGAGAGCGTCGAGCTGGTCAAGCGCGCGCGCAAGCGCTCCGCAGCGGCTATGGTGAACGCGGTCCTCCGCAAGGTTGACCGAAGCCCGGTGGTTTTCCCCGGCCGCGCTATCGAACTCTCCCATCCCGCCTGGCTGCTGGAACGCTGGGAGCGCCAGTTCGGCCCGGAGGCGGCGACCGCGATTGCCAGGACCAACCTGGCGCCGCCGAAAACCTACGTCCGGCTCCGTGGGATAGGCCTCCTGGCCTGTCTTCCCGGTGAGACAGGCCGGGAGGCCTATCCTACGGGCCGCATCCAGGACATCAACTCGCAGGCGATCGTCCCGCTGCTGGAGCTACAGCCCGGGCTGACGTTCCTGGACCTGTGCGCCGCACCGGGCAACAAGACCGCCCAGGCGCTGGAAGCCGGCGTGCGAGCCGTCGCTTGCGACATTCATCTGAGCCGCCTCAAGCCACTGAAAACGCTGGGGTGCGACCTCGTGCTGCTCGACGGCGCCGTCTCGCTGCCCTTCCGGCGCCTGTTCGACCGCATCCTGGCCGACGTCCCCTGCTCCGGTACCGGGACCCTGGCCCGGAATCCTGAAATCAAGTGGCGCCTCCAGCCGTCCAACCTCATCGAGCTGCACCGGCTCCAGGTCCGCCTGTTGCGTAACGCGCTCCAGTGCCTGGCGCCGGGCGGCGTGCTGGTCTACTCAACCTGTTCACTGGAGCGGGAGGAAAACGAAGACGTCGTCGAAGAAGCGCTCGGCCGCCCGCCGGAACGCATCTGGCGCCGCACGCCCGGCTTGGACCCCGGAGATGGGTTTTTCGCCGCTGTGATACGATCGGAATAACCGCCGATGGTTCAGATTGTTCCCTCGATCCTGTCCGCCGATTTCGCCCGCCTGGGCGAGGAGATCCGCCTGGTCGAGCAGGCGGGCGCCGCCATGCTCCACGTGGACGTGATGGACGGGCACTTCGTGCCCAACCTGACCATCGGGCCGCCGGTCGTCAAGTCCATTCGCAGCGTCACCAGGCTCACCCTCGATGTGCACCTGATGATCACCGACCCGGACCGTTACATCGCGGCCTTTGTGGCGGCGGGCGCCGATCAGATCTCGGTCCACCAGGAGGCTTGCCCGCACCTGGACCGGACCCTGCGGTTGATTCAGAGCGAAGGCGCGCCGGCGGGGGTCGTCCTCAACCCCTCCACACCCGCTACAATGTTGGAAGACGTCCTGAGCCTGGCGGACTTCGTGCTGATCATGAGCGTGAACCCCGGCTTTGGGGGGCAGCGGTTTATTCCCGGCGCGCTGAACAAGGTCCGCGCGCTGGAGGAGCGGCGCAGGAAACTGGGATTGAAGTTCGCCATCGAGATCGATGGGGGCGTGACCAGGGAGAACGTGGCCGAGGTGGCCCGCGCCGGCTGCGATTGGATCGTGGCCGGGGCGAGCATCTTCGGCAGCGCGGACCCGGCCGCAGCCCTGGCCGAGATGCGCGAGCTCGCGCGCGAGGCGACCGCCATCCGGGTGTAGAGACTCTTATGACACGATATCGAAACTGGCTTTCATACGGCGTGGTGCTGGCCGCGATCGCCGGCCTGCTGGTTTGCGGCGGCTGCCGCCGCCGGCGCTACGAGAACCCGATCACCAAGGATACGCAGCAGCCCGACAAGGCGCTGTTCGACAAGGCCATCGGTGACATTGAGCGGGGCCGTTACGAGATCGCCCGCCTCACCCTGCAAACGCTGATTAACACGTACGATACCAGCGAGTTCCTGGCCAAGTCCAAGCTGGCCATCGCCGACAGTTGGTATCGCGAGGGCGGTTCCCACGCGCTGGCGCAGGCCGAGGCGGAATACAAGGACTTCATCCTCTTCTACCCCGCCCTGGAGGAAGCGGCCGAGGCCCAGGAGAAGGTCTGCATGATCCACTACAAGCAGATGGAGAAGCCGGACCGCGACCAGATCCACGCCATCCGCTCCGAGGAAGAGTGCCGGCAGGTGCTGGTGCAGTTCCCCAACTCCAAGTTCGCCCCGCAGGTCGAGCAGATTCTGAGGAACGTCCAGGAGGTGTTGGCCGAGCGCGAGTACCGCGTGGGCAGCTTTTACCATACCAAGGGCAGCTACGCGGCCGCCTCCAACCGCCTGCAAGCCCTGGCCGACCACTATCCGCTGTTCAGCCAGGCCGACGGCGCGCTCTGGGACCTGGCCGACTCCTACTCCCGGATGGGCCCGCGCTTCCGGCAGAAGACCGGCGAGGCCTACGCCCGGATCGTCAAGGACTACCCGCTCAGCCCGCTGGTGGCCGAAGCCAGGAAGAAGCTGGTCGCCATGGAGTGGGAGGTTCCCGAGCCCGACCCGGTGGCGCTGGCGCGGATGAAGTACGAATTGGAAAACTTGGATAAGGCCGGGCTGATGAGCCACTTCTGGGGCATCTTCCGCAAGAGCCCCGACGTGCGGCTCGCGGCCAAGTCCGGCGCCCCGGCCATGGAAAGCTACCGGCCGACCCTGCCGGCCACCGTGCCGGCCGCCGGTACCGGGACCGGCGTGAGCGCCGAGGTCACCGTGGCGCCGGTCACCGACACCACCGCGCTCGACACCCAACCCGACGCCCGCCGCCAGCCCCCGCCGGCCAAGCCCGAGCAGCCCCAGCCGGCGGCGCCCAAGCCGTGAGCCGCATCCTGCTCGCCGACGATAGCCCCCACGCCCGGCGCATGGGCGAGCTCATCCTCCTCCAGGAGGGCCACGAGGTGGTCTGCGTCATCGACGGTGAAACCGCGCTGGCACGCCTCGACGACGTCGATCCCGATCTGATCCTGGCCGACGTGTCCCTCCCGGGCAAGTCCGGTTACGACATCTGCCGCTTCGTCAAGGCTCACCCCAGGCACCGTCACGCGCGGGTGGTGTTGCTGGCCGGTCCGTTGGACCCTGTGGACGAAAAGGAGTTGCGGCGAGTGAACGCCGACGGGCTTTTGCGCAAGCCGTTGGAAGCTTCGCTGCTGTTGAAGACCATCAAGCCACGACCGGAAGCGGCCGTGACCGGCTGCAATGGCCGCCCCGAACCGCCCCCGGAGGCCGGCGTTGACCCCGAGCGCCTCCGCGCCGCCGTCACCGTGGCGCTTGACGCCGCCCTGCCGGAGATGATCGGGCAACTTAGCGAACGCCTGCGCGCCGCCGTCTCGCTGGCGCTCGCCGCGTCTGTGCCTGCGCTGATCGACGAGATTACGGAGCGGCTGGTGGTGGCGCTGAAACGGTGACGGTTAGCGCTTGGCGGCGACCAGTTCCCGTTCGACGCGCCGGGTCGCGCGCTCGCTGATCAGATCGGCCACCCGGCCTAACAGCTCGGGCAGGTCTTCGGGCTCGATCAGCACCGTCCCGTCGCCTCTGCGGAAACCGCGGCTCGTGGAGTCCTGGTAGGTGGTGATCAGGGCCGTGGCTGGCTTGTAGTCCATCATCCTGGCGTGGGCCAGCACCCTCAGCCCGGTTTCCGGGCATTCCATCCGCAGGTCGGTCAGCACCAGTTCGTATTCACGCTGGTCCAGCTTGCGGATTGCCTCTGCGCCCGAGGCTGCCGAATCCACTTGATAGCCCCCGGCTTCCAAGACCGTTTGCAGGGTCAGCCGGGACGTCAAATTGTCGTCCACGAGCAAAACGCGTGCCAAGTCGAGGCTGCGACGGGGACTTCGCGACGACCTGTACATCGTAGAGTCAATTCCTTTATTGAAATCTGCACCCTAAGTGTAACCCAAGCTCGCGAAAAAAGCACGGTTCATTTTGCTGATTTTTAACAAATGTTAATACTGAAGGCATAACTACTTGCAGCGGGCCGGCAGGCCGGACTACCGGCGCTCGTGAGGGACAAAGCATTTGCCTGCTATAACTTGGCAGATGTCAGAGCCGCAGTTCAGGAGCACCCAGCGGCCTGGCGGGGCGCGGAGGGCACAACGAGTGTGCCCGTCGAGCGCTCGCTCCCGTCGGGCTACCGGCCCAAGCTCCTCATTTCGTTGGGTTTAAGAAACGGACCGGCAAATGCATAAAAGACGGGGTGTGACACGCGAGTCGAGTATCCTTTAAGTAAGGATACAAATGAGAAACATCAGATCGCTCAGAGTCGATTCAGTCGTCAGCGCCGGCCTTATCGCCTTCCTTGCCGCCCAGGCGATACCCGCCCAGATGGGTGGCGGGATGATGCCGCCGGGGGCGCTCAGCCCGGCCGGATGACGAATCCCGGAACGCAGACGACCCCGAACAGAGCGAAGTCGATTTCGACGTGCTGTCCGCGCCGAAGATCGCCACGGGCGCGGCTGGCAACTACGTCGTCTACGCATACGGCATGGAGATGGCCGGCATGGGCCTCCACAACACCGATGACCGCGACTCGATTCCGGCCGGCGAAAGGGACCTTTACGCGTTCGGTCCTGACGGGCGCCTCAAGTTCAAGGTGAAGCTCAGCCAGGCTCAGGTCGGCATCCCGCCGCGCTGACCAACTCCCGCACACGCAAGATGGCGGGGTCGCTGCACCCCGCCATTGCTTTTTCAGGGCGAATGAGAGGCCCACTCGCCAGTCCGGCGATCACCCAAGTCGTCCTGGCAGCCATTGACGGCCGGACCGTGGCTCGCTACGGCCCGCTTCCGTTGAACCGCGGCACATTGGCCGAGGGGCTGGAACTCCTCGCGCAGGCGCATCCTCGGGTGCTGGTGTTGGACCTCTTGATTGCCGAACCCGGTGATCCGCAGTCCGACGAAAGACTCGCTCGCGCAGTACACCAGTTCCCGAAAGTTGTGCTGGGCGCTGCGCTGGATAGCGACCCCGAGGAGAAGCCTCGTTGGATCCTTCCCTTGCCTCATCTGGCCGCCGGCAACTCCGTCGGCCACGTCCACGCAGCGCCGGACGCGGACGGCTCGGACCGATTCGCATCCCGGCCCAAGAGAAGGACAGCCGGTGGATGGCCATTCACTACGCAGGCCCGGAAGGCGTCTTCCCCCGCGTGAGCTTCGGCGCCTTGCTCGATGGGACCGCCGACCTTTCCGCATTCCGGGACAAGATTGTGATCGTCGGAGCGACGGCCCAGGGGAGCGGCGACCGGCTCTTCACCCCGTTCTCCACGGGGATCGGCATGAGCGGGATTGAGATCCACGTGAACGTGGTTCGCACGATCCTCGATCGCTCGGTTCTGGTTCCGCTGGGAGTGGTGGCCGAGTTCGCCGGCAGTGTGCTCCTGGCGGGGATCTCGATGGCTGCCGTCATCCGGCTCCGTGGGACGCGACTCTTCTTCACCTTGCTGGCCGTTGGCCTCGCCGTGGTGTGCGCCGGTTCCCTCTCCTTGCGGCTTGGCTGCATTCTCCCGCTCGGGTCCTTCCTGGCTGTCTTCCTGCTGGCCTCGGCAATCGCTGGGGCGAGCGAGTACGGCCTTGAGCCTTCAAAAGCAAGATGTGGATCTGCGCGCTCTGTCCCACTAAATCTTTGTTTCTTTGCGCGGCGCGACGATTTTCTCATGCCGCTTTCGGGAGTTGATTCAGTTGATGGACGGTGGTGCTGGCGGTTGTCAGCACCGGCAGTGGCATTAGACGCTTCAGGAAATCCGCCTCGCGGAACACGATGGCGGTGGCCCATTCGGATTGGTAAGCCGTCCAGTAATAGCTGGCCGGATACTGTTCGAAGATGTTTTCGTGCAGCGGATTCAACTGCCCGGCGAAACCGTTCGGCAACTCGGCCCAGTTGATCTCCCACTGCTGGTTCATCAACTTCTGGGCCTGTCCGTAGTCCTCGATCCAGACGAAGCAGTTGCCCTGCTGCCGGTACTTCAACCCTGGTTGGTAAAGCACCTGGCAGGGTTTCACCCGGCGAACCAAGTGAGTGCCCCGGTGTTCGAACGAAGGGCTGAGTTCCACACTGCTGAGTGCGCATACCAAATGATCGAGTTGGCAGCCCCGCCCGTCTCCCATTCCGAAGTCGTGGCCCAAGCCCAGCGTCGCAAGTTCACAGCCGAGTACAAGCTGGGCATCGTCGAGGAGGCCGGCCACGCCGCCG
>JBBTDS010000806.1:0-5563 GCA_038060875.1 Acidobacteriota bacterium
TAGTTTAGCCCCGGCCACTGGCTCAGCCGCGCCGGGAAATCGCTGCGCGGCCGGGAGACGTCGTGGAACCGCGCCGCCCGCTCGAACAGCGCCGGGTCGCTGGTCACCACCGCGCCGCCCTCGCCGGCCGTGATGGTCTTGCTTTGTTGCAGGCTGTAGATGCCGATGTCCCCCATCGATCCCAGCGGCCGGCCCTTGTAGCTCGCCCCCACCGCCTGCGAGCCGTCCTCCAGCACTCTCAGCCGGTGCTTGCGCGCGATGGCCAGCACGGGGTCCATGTCCGCCGGGTTGCCCTGGAGATGCACCGGCATGATCACCTTGGTCTGCGGGGTAATGCGGTGCTCGATGTCGGCCGCATCGATGTTGAACGACTCGTCGATCTCGGCGAACACCGGCAAGGCCCCCAACGCCAGAATGGTGTTGTAGCAGGAGTGCCACGTCCAGGCCGGCAGGATCACCTCGTCGCCCGGCCCCACCTCCAGGGCCGCCAGCGCGGTGTGCAGGGCGGCCGTGCCGGAGGTCACCGCCAGGCAGTACTTGGTCCGCATCCGCGCCGCGTATTCATCCTCGAACCGCGCCACCTTGGATTTCTCCAGCGGGTTGTTCCATCGGAACGGCTGGCGGCCCTCCAGCACGTCCTCAACCTGCTGGCGCTCCTTCTCGTCAAAGTATTGCGGGCCCCAATCCCTCTTCGTGAGGGGCCGCGCCCGCACTGGCGCGCCCCCTTCAATCGCTAACTGCGGAGATGCGCCGGCGCCGCCTGCCGCGGCCGCCGCGGCGCCCAGGAACTCTCTGCGCTTCACGGTCTCAAGCCTCCTCTCCTACCCGGCCTGAGCTAATCGCCCCGGCCGGATCGACATTAGTTTAGTCCTTTCCGCCGGAGAGTGGACGCTGCCTGCCCCGCGATAGAATGACAGCATGTGGTCTTTGACCGCCGCGGCCCTGCTCCTGTTCGCCCAGACCACCGACTTCAGCGCCGAGGGCCTGAAGGCGCTCGAGGCGAAAAATTACGAAGCAGCCGCCCAGCTCTTCGCCAAGGCGGTCGAAGCCGATCCCAAGGATTACAGCGCCCTGTTCCACCTGGCGCTGGCCCACAGCATGCTCGGCAAGGACGCCGAAGCGGTCGCGCAATACAAAAAAGTGCTGGAGCTCAAGCCCGGCCTGTACGAAGCCGGATTGAATCTCGGCATCCTGCTGCTGCGGCAGAAGCAGCCTCGCGAGGCGGCGGCGTTCCTGGAAGCGGCCGCGAACAAGAAGCCGCGGGAGTTGCGTCCGCGCCTCCATCTCGCTCAGGCCCTCTTCGAGGCCGGTGAGTTTCCCGGCGCCGAACAAGCCTACCGCGCGGCCACGGAACTCGATCCCGCCTCGGCCCTGGCACAGCTTGGACTGGCCAAGGCGCTGGCGCGGCAGAACCGGCTCGACGGCGCCGGTCCTCATTTCCGCCGCGCGGCCGAGCTCGACGCCGGTTTCAAGGACGCCCTGTTCGAGCTGGCGGCGCTTTACGAGAAGAACGGGCAGGCCGCGGAGGCCATGGCTGTCTACCAGCAGTTCCCGGACCACGCAGCCGCACGCGAGCGGCTGGGCCAGCTCCTGGTGGAGGCGGAGCGGCCCGCCGAGGCCATTCCGCACCTGGAGTGGGTCGTCTCCAAATCCCCCTCCGCCGCCAGCCGCCTCGCCCTCGCGCTGGCCTACAAGAAAAACAAGCAGCCGGAGAGGGCCCTTCCGGTTCTTCAGCAGGCGGTCGAGGCCGAGCCGGCCAACCTCGACCTGCGCCTGATGTACGGCCGCTCCTTGCGCGATGAGAAGAAGTTCGCCGAGGCCGCCCGCGAGTTCCTTCAGTACGTTCGGGCCCGGCCCGATTCCATCGACGGCTGGAACGAGCTGGCCGCCATGCTGATCTCGCTGGAGCAATACCCGCAGGCGCTGGCGGCGCTGGACCGCGTCAGCGCGCTCGGCGGCGAAACCGCCGGCCATCTTTACCTGCGCGCCGTTATCCTGGATAGAGTGAAGGACTACAAGAACGCGCTGGCCGCCTACGAGCGCTTCCTCGCCGCCGGCCAGGGCAAGAATCCGGACGAGGAATTCAAGGCGCGCCAGCGCATCCGCGTCATCCGGAAGGAGCTGAGCAGGAGATGAAGCTGTTTCGCTGGTTCGCGATTCTGGCGGCGCTGGCGGCGGCGGCTCCGGGCCGCGCCGACCTGGCCGCAGCCCGCGCCGAGCCCAACCTCGAGAAGCGCTCCCGCAAGGCGCTCGACAATGCCGCCGCCGCGCTCACGGCGGCGGAGAAGGCGTACCGGCAGGGTGATCTCAAACATACCCAGGTGCTTCTCGCTGAAGTCCGCGAGTCGGTCGAGCTCGCGCACGAGTCGCTCCAGCAGACCGGCAAGAACCCCAGCCGCAGCCCCAAGCACTTCAAGCATGCCGAGATCAAGACGCGCGAACTCGTGCGGCGCATGGGCGACCTCCGTGAGCACATGGCGATCGACGATCGCGAGGTGGTTGACCAGGTCCGGGCCAGAGTGCGGGAGATCCATGACGAGCTCCTGCGCGGCATCATGGGGAAGAGGAGATGAGAGCCTTATTACTCGCACTGCTGTGCTGCGCCCTGCCGTTGGGGGCGCAACGCGACTTCCTCACCGCCGACGAAGCCGACCAGATCCGGCTGGTGCAGGAACCCAACGAGCGGCTCAAGCTGTACGTCCATTTCGCCCGCCAGCGCCTGGACCTCATCCGGCAGGCGCTCGCCAGCGAGAAGCCCGGCCGCTCCTCGCTCGTCCACGATACGCTCGAAGACTACGAGAAGATCATCGAAGCCATCGACATCGTCGTCGACGACGCCCTCCGGCGCAAGCTCCCGGTCGATGAGGGAATCAAGACCGTCGCCGCGGCCGAAAAGGAGTTCGTTCAGATCCTCGCGAAGATCGAGGAAAGCAAGCCCAAGGACTTGCCGCGCTACGAGTTTGCCCTCAGCCAGGCGCGGGAAACCACCCAGGACAGCCTGGACCTGGCGCTGGAAGACGTCCAGGAGCGCTCGGCTGAGGTGGCCGCCAAAGAAGAGCGCGAGAAGAAGGAACTCGAGGCCCTCATGCAACCCAAGGACCGCGAGGAGAAGCGGGCCGCCGAGAAGAAGTCCGCCAGCGAAGAGCAGAAACGCAAAGCGCCCAGCCTGCTCCGCAAGGGCGAGACGCTGAAGAAGAAGCCGTAGGACCGAAGTCCTGGACTCCTTAATACTCGGCCTAGGTCGATTCCCATCTCAGCCCCTATTTGCGGACCCCAGTCTCCCCTGTCACAATCGAGGTGTGCGCATAGTGGCCCTTATCGCGAGCGTCCTGATCCTGACGCTGTGGAGTTCCGTGCCCGTCGCGGCCGGCGCCATACCCTGTCCCCCGATGCTGCCTGGCGGCTGCCCGGGCGATGAGATCCAGTTCAAGCTCCCGCTGGAGTTCGTTCCCCCGCCGCCGGTCTCTGACATCCCGTTCGTGGGCTTCCTCGCCCCTCCGCTCGACTTCGTTCCCCCGCCGCCCGTCTGGGAGATTCCCCTGGCCTCACCGGCGGAAATTCCGACTTCCCAGAACCCCGAACCCGCCACCTTGCTCCTGCTGGGCGCCGGCCTGGCCGGACTGGGCCTGCTCAAGCGCCGGTTGAGTTGAACCCGCCGCCGTGGCGGGCGGCGCCGGGCCGTTACCGCCTTCCAGCTCAAGCGTCCCCGGCGTTTGGTGGTCCCACTCACGGCCGACGAAGCGGCCCGGTTTTGGCGGGGCTTCCGCACATTTCGCGATCTTGCCGTCATCGCCCTCATGCTCTTCGATGGCCTGCGCTCCCAGGAGGTGCTGGCCATCCAACTCGAGGATCTTCGTCTGGCCGAAGCGCAGATTCGCATCCACGGCAAAGGAAACAAAGATCGAATCCTGCCGCTGCCAGCGGACACCATCCGGGCCATCGACAACTACCTTCGCCTGGAACGGCCGCTCACCAACTCGCCCGCATCAGTTGCGTCACAGCTACGCCAGCGAAATGCTGCGCGCCGGCGTCAGCCTTCCGGCCGTCAAGGAGCTGCTGGGCCACCGCGATATTCGCATGACCAGGGTCTATATCCAGGTCACCCAGAACGATCTGCCACGGCAGTATCGCCAAGATCGCAGCCCAACTCGAACAACTTACCCCCGCCGCAAAATGAGCACAGATTGGCCGGTCAACCAGCCGCTGTCTGACCGCCTCGATCGTTTTACGCAAAAAGCAAAATGGGGTTGGCGAGGAATCCAGTTGGCGAACCCAGCGGCGGAGGGTGGAAGGGGCAGCCACTCGGTCGGGATCTTTCAGCATCGGAGCCGCCGCTTCCCAGCTACGCCCTTCGACAAAGCGTCGCCGCAAGGCTTGACTGCGGGCGAGCAAACTGTAGTGGGTGTACGGAAGCGAGCAGGCCGGAAGGAAGGTGAAGGCCGTCCGGCAGAGCTTGCCGATGCCCCGGCGAATGCGAATCCAGTCGTGGTTCTCGTCATGCGCCTGTTTGCGCCGTCGTCCGTGGCCGATGATGGAATCCTGCAAGCAACCCGGGCAGCGGCGGACTAGAGATTCCGCCGCCAGGGCCGCCCAGTCCGCTGCCGGGTTGTCCGGCTCGCCCGAAAGTGGGATAAAGAGAATCGTAGCGATGCGGAGGCTTCGTCTTGGGCGGAGACCTTGTCGGGAAGTCCGCCCGGAGACAGGCCTCCCTCCTCTGCAAGAAAATCTCGACTGAAGAAGAATAGCGCATCCGCCCCTGCGCCTTACCGATGATTGGCCGGTCAAGTGCGCCACCCGTCTGGACCCACTGCGGGAGCGGGGCTCATCGAGACAGTGACGCTCTGCTATAGCAATAATGCACAGGACTGCCCGTCTGACCTAGGCCCCCTGGTACTGCTGGTACTAAGGTTAACAAAAATAACAAAAAACTGGCCCTTTGGATAATCAACCTGGTATATACTAAAGTACGCCAGGAGGGTAGTACGGGGAAGTCTGGTGGAACAAAACTAAGGAGGAAAGCACAATATGAGTACGTGTTGGAATCTGCGTGCCGGAGGCATACTTGCTTTCGCCGCTATCGCCTGCATCTCGATGGTTTTCGCGCCCACGCTCGGGGCGCAAGCAGCCGCGGTCAGCCGCACCGAGGTGGGGCAAATCGCACCGAATCAGCCGGGCGCCGAGAGTGCTGCGCCGGCTCTTACACCGGCTCAACTCGAGGCTCTCATCCGGTTGAAGCTGGAAATCCGCGAACGCCTGGCCGCCCAGGTGGACAACAACCCGCCGGGTCCTTCGGGTCTGCCTGACGTGGCGGTGCCCGCGACCGACGTCTCTCGGGATCCGCCGGCCCTGATGGAGACCTTTGACGTGGAGCATCACTTGCCGCTGGCGGCGTTCGTCACTGGCAGAAACTACAAGAACTTAAGAGCATCCACGGTTGGGGTCGGCAATCCGCTCGCCGAGCCCGCTGCAATCAACGACGGCTACTACGCCTTCTACATGGGCAACACCCACCAGGAGTACTCCCTCAGTGGTGGCAGTGTGTTTACCGGCATCGCTGTCCCGG
>JBBTDS010000807.1:0-1529 GCA_038060875.1 Acidobacteriota bacterium
TGTCACGTCCTAACTTCCGTTTGACACATTTCGTTGTTGTTTGAGCATGCTTATCATGACGCACAACAGAGTAAACCAAGCCAGGCGAGGCCCCCAACGGGGGCCAATGCCTGGCGGCCAGCGCGCGTGGAACCGGCCGGGGCGGCCGGTCCACGGGCAACCGCCAGTCCAGCCTCGCCGCGTGGAGCCCGTCCCCGAAGGGGTGGCCCAAAGGGCCAAGGGCGGAGCGCGGCGAGGCTGGACTGGGATCCGGAGTTGCCTCTCATGCCGCCTCCCCATGCACGTCGGCCGGGAAACGGTAGTTCAGCCGCAGATGGGGCCGCCGATGATTGTACAGCCACACGGCTTGCTCGAAGGCCGCTTTGGCTTGGGCCTTCGTCCGGAACGTCCGATCCATTTCGTACTCCTGCTTCAGGATGCCGTTGACCCGCTCGGCCAAGGCGTTCTCGTAGCAGTGCAGGATTTCGGTCATGCTGATCGCCAGTCCCCGAGACTGCAAACGCTCGACATACCCGTGGCAACAATACTGGCAGCCCCGATCCGAATGGTGGAGGGGATGCTTTCCCGCCGGCAGGTCCCTCAGCGCCTGATCCAACGCCACAAGGCAGCCCTCCGCTTCCAAGCTGTCCCCGATGTGCGCCCCGACGATCTTGCGCGAGTACGCGTCCGTGATCAGGGCGGCGTAGAGAAACCCTTCGTCGGTGCGAATATACGTCACGTCGCTCACCCAAGCCTCGTTCGGCGCTTGCAGGACCTTCCCCGCCAACAGGTTGTGAAACACCGGCAAACAGTGCCGACTATTCGTCGTGTGGGGCGCCCCAGACTTGGGCTCTACCAGCAGATCGTGCTCGGCCAACAGCTCAAAGAATCGGTCGCGCCCCACGCTCACACCCGCCTCCTCAAGATCCGCCTGCAACAGGTGCAGCAGTTTCCGCCCGCCCAGACGCGGTTGCACATGCCGCTCGTGCTCCACCAACTCCAGGATCAACGATTCATCCACCTGTCGTCGCTGGCGCAGCCTCCGCGCAGCGTAGTAGTTCTGGCGGCTCATCCCTGCCCACGTGCACAACGCCGTCACGCCGTATCGCGGATCCCGCTGGTCGGCGACCGCGTTCACCGCACCCCAGCGTGCTTTTTTTTAAAGTCCGCCACATCTCCGATGCCGGCCGCTTCACAGGCCAATTGCATGTACGCCGCCTCGAACTTCAGATCCAAATGCGCGTCCGCCAGCGCCCGCTCCAACTCCCGTACCCGTTGCCGCAACGCTTTGACCTCCGCCTGTTCGTCTGCCTTCATGACCCGCACCACCTTCCCCAGCAAATGGTTCTTGCCGTATCGTCGCACCCAGTACGCCACCGTGCCCGGCCCCTTCACCCCGTATGCCCGCCCCGCTCCACAGGGCGTCTCATACCGCCCTTCCTCCACTTCCCGTACCACCTGTAGCTTAAACGCCTCACTGTATCTCATTACCGGCCTCATCGCACTTCTCTCCTCCCTAGAAAAGTGTCAATCTACAGCCGGACGGGACA
>JBBTDS010000808.1:0-1711 GCA_038060875.1 Acidobacteriota bacterium
ATCGGCTACGAAGACCGCGGCATCCTGCGCCGCGTGGTCACGCCGTTCAACCAGGAGTCGGAGGCCTGCATCGCCTGCGGCTCCTGCGCCCACGTCTGCCTCACCCGGCACATTCGCTTCGAGGGTGAGGACTACAAAGGCAAGCCGGCCGAGTTCCTGCTGGGACCAAACACGGCGATTTACATGCCTACGGCCCAGGCGGTGCCCAAAGTGCCGAGCATCGATCCGGAGACCTGCATTCACTTCAAGACCGGCGGCTGCCAGTCCTGTGTGCAGGTCTGCGAGCCGGGGGCGGTCAACCACAAGATGGTGGACGAGGAGATCGAGCTGGACGCCGGCCAGGTGCTGGTGGCCACCGGCTTTGACCTGTTCGACGCCACTCCGATGGCTCAGTACGGTTACGGAAGGCTGGACAACATCTACGCCGCCCTGGACATCGAGCGGATGCTGAACGCCACCGGGCCGACCGGCGGCCGGTTGCTGCTGAAGAACGGCCAGCCGCCGCGGGCGGTGGGCATCGTTCACTGCGTCGGCTCGCGCGACGAGAACCACCACCGCTACTGCTCGCGGGTCTGCTGCATGTACGCGCTGAAGTTCGCCCACCTGGTCAAGGAGCGCTGCCCGCAGGCGGAAGTCTACAACTTTTACATCGACATGCGCGCCTTCGGCAAGGGATACGAGGAGTTCTACTCGCGCGTGCTGCACGAAGGCGCCAACGTCATCCGCGGCAAAGTGGCCGAGGTCGTGCAGGCCGGCTGGTCCAAACAGGAGGAGGGCACGCTGCTCATCCGCTGCGAGGACACCCTCATCGGCCGCTTCCGCGAGATCCCGGTGGACATGGTGATCCTCTGCAACGCCATCGAGCCGCGGCAGGACGCCGGGCGCGTCGGCCGCGTCTTCGGCCTCAGCCGCAGCCCGGACGGCTTCTTCCTGGAACGGCACCCCAAGCTCGACCCGATGGCCACCATGACCGACGGCCTGTTCGTGGCCGGCTGCGCCCAGGGGCCCAAGGACATCCCCGACTCGGTGGCCCAGGCCAGCGGCGCGGCCGCCCGGATACTGGCCACCATCTCGAAGGGCGTGGTCGAGATCGACCCGATCCGGGCGGAAATCGACGAGGCGCTGTGCAGCGGCTGCCGCACCTGCGGCCCGCTGTGCCCCTACAACGCCATCGAGTACCTGGAAGACAAGAAGGTATCGCGAGTGAACTCCACCCTGTGCAAAGGCTGCGGCACCTGCGTGGCCGCCTGCCCGTCGGGCGCTATCACCGGCTACGGCTTTAACGACGCGCAGATCAACGCGGAGCTCGAGGGCATCCTGACGCTCTAAGGAAAGGAGACATGACAGTGGCAACCAACGGCGACCATTACGAGCCTCGCATCGTCGGGTTTTTGTGCAACTGGTGTTCCTATACCGGGGCGGACCTGGCCGGCACCAGCCGGATGAAATCCGCGCCCAACCTGCGCATTGTTCGCGTCATGTGCAGCGGCCGCGTGGACCCGTCGTTCATTCTCCGCGCCTTTCAACTGGGCGCCGACGGCGTGCTGGTGGCCGGCTGCCATCCCGGCGACTGCCACTACCAGGAGGGGAACTTCAAGGCCCTGCGACGGATGACCTTCCTGAAGCGGCTGTTGAACGACTTCGGCATTGATGAGCGCCGCCTGCGGCTGGAATGGATTTCGGCCAGCGAAGGCGAGAAGTTCGCCAAGGT
>JBBTDS010000809.1:0-4248 GCA_038060875.1 Acidobacteriota bacterium
CAGACAGCCTGCAATTCCGATAGGGCAAAACTAAGTGGCATTGGGCTAAAGCCGGCCTCAAGAATCCGGCCCACCGGTCGATGAGGTAGAGCGTGATGGATGTGTCCCGCTCGCCTGTTCGGGCGGTGTTGGCCGCTGCGGCCGCGCTGCTGTTGCCGGCCTCGCTGTACCCCCAGCGCTACAGCTTCAAGAACTACGCCCAGGAGCAGGGCCTGACGAATTTCACCGTGCATTGCCTATTGCAGGACCGCGCGGGCTTCCTTTGGGTCGGCACACGCAACGGTCTGTTCCGCTACGATGGCCTTCGCTTCCAGCGTTTCGGCACAAGTGATGGCCTGCCCAGTTCGCTCATCGTCGCGCTCCACGAAACGGCGGACGGGACGATGTGGGTGGGCACGCGGTCGGGGCTGGCCCGGCGCGCCGGGGATCGCTTCCAGCCGGCCGAACTGGCGGGATCTCCCGAGTTCCTGGGTTACAACAACATCGCCTCCGATCGGAACGGCCGGTTGTACGTGGGCACAGGCAAGGGGCTCGTGATCGGCGAGCCCTCGCGCCCACCGAGTTTCCTCGAGCTGCCGGCGGAGGTCCAGGGCAGGGCGGTGTACGGGCTCCACGTGGCCCCCGATGGCGACGTGTGGTTCGGGTGCGGCCAGAGCATCTGCCGGCTCAGCGGGGGCGGCGTCGAAGTACTCGGGCCGGTCCACGGCGTGCCCAAGAGTCGCTGGGACGCCATCGCCACCGACCGCGAGGGCAACCTGTGGATCCGCAGTTCCGAGCGCTTGTGTGTCCGCCCCAAAGGTTCTGCCAGCTTTGCAGGCCTGGAGGCCGAACTGCCGAACTCAAGCTACTTTGGGGCGCTGGCCTCGGATCGCCACGGGCGCCTGTTTGTGCCCACCGACGGCGGCCTGGCGATGAGAACGCACTCGGGCTGGCGCATCCTCACCTCGGGCAACGGTCTGGTTGCCGACGCCGCCTCCTGCCTGTTGGAGGACCGGGAAGGTTCGATCTGGCTCGGCTTCCGCGGCGCGGGCGTGGCTCGCTGGCTGGGCTATGGGCAGTGGGAGAGCTGGACTGCCGCCGAGGGGCTGAGCAGCGAGTATGTCCGGGCGGTCCGCCGCGATTCCTCGGGGGTACTCTGGGCCAGCACCAGCCGGGGGTTGAACCGGCTCGGGCAAGACGGGCGCTGGCGCGCTTGGCGGAGCGAGGATCTCCGTGATGAGATCCGGACGCTGCTGCCTGGCACGGGGGGCGCCCTCTGGGCAGGTTCTTCGCCGGGCGGTCTGTTGTGGCTGGACCCGCGAAGCGCCCGCATCCTCCGCTACGGAGCGCGCGAGGGTCTGGCCAACGTCCGGGTGCAGCACCTGGCGGTGGACCGCGAGCAGCGCCTCTGGGTCGGCACGCGAGGCGGGCTGTTTCGCAGCCGGGGCACTCCGCCTGCGCTGAGTTTTGAGCGCGAGCACCTGCCGCTGGGCGACGAAGATGAGATCGTCTCGCAGACCTTGCTGGATCGCCAGGGGCGCCTCTGGGCGGCCGGCACGCGAGGCCTGGCGCGCCGCGAGCACGGACGCTGGACGCGGTTCACCGCCCGCGACGGGCTGCGACCCAGCGGGATCGGCTACCTGACCGAGGCCGCCGACGGCGCCATCTGGGTGGGGTATCGGGACGCCCAGGGGGTCTCGCGTGTCACTCCCAAAGACGGAAAGCTGGTGATCCAGCACTTCACCCATCAGAACGGACTGCACTCCGACCTGGCCGTCTTCCTCGGCGCCGACCGGCGTGGCTGGGTCTGGGTCGGCACTGATCAAGGAGTCGATGTCTTCGACGGGCGAAGCTGGCGGCACTACGGCCAGGCGGAGGGACTCATCTGGGACAACTGCAACACCAGTGGCTTCTTCGCTGACTCAGACGGAAGCGTCTGGATCGCCACCAGCCGCGGTCTGTCGCACTTGCTGTCGCCGGGGCAACCTTCGGCGGCCGCTCCGCCCACGGTGGTGCTGACTCGGGCCAGGCTGGGGAACCGCCAGCCGGATCTGTCGCAGGATCTGGCTGTTCCCTACCGGGAGCGCTCGCTCGAGGTCGCGTTCGCCGCACCGGCCTTTCTGAACGAACACGAGGTTCAGTTCCGCTACCGGCTTGCCGGCCTGGAAAGCGACTGGCTAGAGACGATGCAACGGCAGGCGCGCTACCCCAGCCTGCCGGCCGGGACCTACCGCTTTGAAGTGGCGGCCAGGAACGCCCAGGGGACCTGGAGCGCCGCGCCTGCGGTCTATTCGTTCCGGGTCTTGCCGCCATGGTGGCGGAGCGGCTGGTTTCTGGCGCTGGCCGCGCTGGCGGGAATGCTCGCTGCCCGCTGGTTCTGGCGATGGCGCGTCGCCCGGTTGCTGGCCGAGCGGCGCCGCCTGGAAACGGCGGTGGCCGAGCGTACTCAGGAACTGGCGCTGGCCAAATCGCGCGCCGAAGACGCCAGCCGGCACAAGGGCGAATTCCTCGCCAACATGAGCCACGAGATCCGAACTCCACTGAACGGCGTTTTGGGGATGACTTCGCTGGCGCTGGGGACCGGGCTGACGCCCGAGCAGCAAGACTACCTGGAAACCGCGCACGCTTCGGCCGAGTCGCTGCTGGCCCTGTTGAACGACATCCTCGACTTCTCCAAGGTGGAGGCCGGCCGCCTGGAACTGGCCTCGGCGGAGTTCCACCTGCGGCAGTGCCTCGCCGAGGTGCTGCGTCCCTTCGCACTGCCGGCCAGGCGCAAGGCGCTCAAACTCGTGCTCTCCGTTTCAGCCGGGGTCCCGGATGCGCTGGCTGGCGACTCCCTGCGCCTGCGCCAGGTGTTGATAAACCTGGTGGGCAACGCCGTCAAGTTCACCGAATCCGGCGAGGTTCGCCTAGAGGTGGGCGTCGAAGCGGACGCCGGCGAGCACCTCGCGCTGCGCTTCACGGTGACTGACACCGGTATCGGCATTCCCGCCGATCTGCAAGGAACCATCTTCGAAGCCTTCCGCCAGGCGGACGGTTCCACAACCCGCAAATACGGCGGTACCGGACTCGGGCTGGCGATCTCCAGGAAGCTGGTCGAGCTGATGGGCGGTCGCGTGTGGGTGGAGAGCGAGTCGGGCCAGGGGAGCAGATTCTGTTTCACTGCCCGGTTTCGAAAGCTGCCAGCCGGCGCCGCCCCGCCGCGGGGGGCAGTGACCGCGGAGCCGGATGCGGGGCCGCCCCTCGCGATCCTCGTCGTCGATGACAATGCGGTCAACCAGAAGGTGGCCGCCAGGCTGCTGGAGAAGCGTGGCCATCGGGTGACGCTCGCCGGCAACGGCTTGGAAGCGCTGGCCGCGTTGGAACGGATCTCCTTTGACCTGATCCTGATGGACGTGCAGATGCCGGAGATGGACGGCATCGAGGCTACCCGCGCCATCCGCCAGCGCGAGCGAGAGGCCGGGGGCCACGTGCCCATCGTGGCCATGACCGCGCACGCCCTCGCCGGCGACCACGGTCGCTGCCTGGTCGCGGGCATGGACGGCTATGTCTCGAAGCCGATTCGGCCGGCTGAACTGTTCGCCGCCATCGAAGCGGTTTGCCGCGCGACCAGTGTTCAATAGATGAACTTGATCCCGAGATGTATGCGCCGCGGGTAGCCCTTCTCCGAAGTGACGGTGCCGAACTCGGCGCGGCACTGGGCCTTCATCCGCTCGCGCACCCGGGGGGCCTTCCTGGGTGGTTATCGGATCTGGTTACAATCCCGTCTCAAGAACTCAAGACCAAGACCCTCCGCAACATCTTCAAGGATCTTGGCCTGAAAATGTGAGGCAACACATGGTTATGTGTTCGGCCCTTTTTGACCCTCACCGCGAAACCGGCGGCTTCGTGTGACTTTCCCTGACTTCACGTACGGCGTGACCCAGGGCGACACGTTGGAACAGGCCAGGGAGATGGCCCACGACCTTTTCTATTGCTATTTCATCGCCTATGGCGACTGCTTCCATCTGATGACAAGCTGGTGTCGAGCTTCCCAATTCCCGAACGTGTTCGTCAAGATGATCGGCTCGTTAGCTTAAGCAGCCAACTGATGGCCGCCTTGAAGCGCAACGCCGAGAATAGGACGATCAACACATCGACCGGTGATCGCATCAGCTATGCGGAGTTCTTCGCCTCAAGATCAAAGCTCATCATTGACGACATCGACTACCTCCTTGCACAGCGCGGCTTCGCCGCAAAGTGAGTACGTGTAGAATGGGCGTTCTCCAT
>JBBTDS010000810.1:0-1309 GCA_038060875.1 Acidobacteriota bacterium
CATGAGACAAGAATCTTCGCGCCGTGCAAAGAAGCGGGGATTTAGTAGTACAGTAGCGCTCGACCAGATCGCCGATACCCAGGACCCGGCGACTGCCTCGCTCTTCGGGCTGCCGACATCCTGCTGCCAAACGCGCTGCTCGACTTTGATCGTGGCGGCGTCCAGGTTGACGTGCTTCCACTTGAGGCCCAGCACCTGGGAAATCCTTGCGCCGGTGGCGATGCAGGTTTCGATGACGAGCTTGTTCGGTTCTTCCAGCCTCGCGAGCACGCAGGCGGTCTCGTCGCGCGCACGCCGTGCATTGTCCACCACGAGTCGAACGTGGTGTGCAGCCAGTCCTCGACCGCCTTGGGTTGGATCTGGTTCAGGCGCAGCTTGCCCCAGCGCGCCACGATGTTCTCCTCCAGGTAGAACTTCTCCTTCACGCGCCTCGGCTTGGCAATCTGGCTCTCACGGCCGACGTAACCCTCCTCCTACATTGGCGCGACTTCGCCGAACAGCGCAACACGCGTGGCCGCCACCCGCTGGAACGCGACCTCCGCTGTCGGAGCATTCAGTTTCGCCAGAAACTTGTCCCGGTCACACCGGACATTGCAGAATCTGATGCGTGTTTTCAGCCACTTGCCGCCAGCCGCGGTATCTGCGCCCACAGGCCCGGTGCACCATTGACTTGGGAGGTACTCCATGTCCGCTTGTCCAGCTCCGCCGGCTGCCACTCGCTCCGGCGTCTTCAGCGCGCTCTCGCACGACCAGGCCGAGGCCGCCCTCACCCTGGCCCGAGGCGGCACCGTTTCGGCTGCCGCCGATGCCATCGGCGTCCACCGCTCGTCCATCTACAACTGGTTCAAGACCGATCCCAACTTCAAGCAGGCGATTGAGGAAATCCGCCGCGACCGCAACGACCGCCTCATGGACGACATCCGCCACCTCGAATCGCTCGCCATCTCGCGCCTCCGTCACATCCTCGAGGACGGCTCCGTCCCCGCGGCCGTCCAGTTGCGCGCGGCGCTGACCATCCTCACCCGCCCGAAACCAACCGCGGGTATGGAGGAGTGGAACCTGCCCCGCATGGAAAGCCTGCGCACGACAATCGACCGCAGACCCTCTGTCGCCGAGCCCCCCGCATTCGACACAACTCGACACTTCTCGACGCTTTTCGAAGATTCCAGGCGGGAAAGCCGCCCTCCTGGGCCACAGGGCGGAACTGATCGGGCCGCCGGGATTTGAACCCTGGACATCTTGCACCCCAAGCAACGAATGTCATGGGACCTGAAAGCCGTGGCCGGCCGATCGTGACCTCAGATCGGCG
>JBBTDS010000811.1:0-1469 GCA_038060875.1 Acidobacteriota bacterium
AACTGGAAGTGCCGCTCGTAGGTGGTCGAGGGCAGGAAGATCTCGCGGCCGAAGAAGCCGTAGCCCGAGATGTTGATCTCCGGGCCGAAGCGGTCGGTGGGCTGCACGTCCAGCTTGTTGTAGGAATAAGCGAGGCGCGTCTCCACCACCCAGTTCGAGCTGGCCAGCCAGGTGTGGTTCACCATCAGGCCCGCGTCGAGCACGCCCAGGCTGCGGCCGCGGTTGAACGCGATCAGCGCGCCGAACTGCGCGTTCTGGCTGAAGTTGTCGGTCAGGTTGCCGCGCACGAACAGGTGGTGGCGGTCCGAGGCGTGGTGGTCGAGGCGCAGCGAGAGTTGGCTGCTGTCCTCGCTGAAGGGGAAATTGCCGCTGTTCTGGTTGAACAGCGCCATCGTGCGCGGGTTGCCGCTCGGGATGAGGTTCTGCTTCATGGCCGCGCTCAACCCGCGCAGTTGGGCCGAGCCGGAAGCGTCGAAGAAGTCCGCCAGTTGCTGCTGGGAGGGCGTCATGCGCGTGAACGCCGAGCGGTCTTGCAGGATGGGCACGAAGGCGGTTTCGTGCCGGTCCAGCCGCTCGAAGGCGCCGAACAGGAAGGTCTTGTCCTTGGCCAGCGGGCCGCCGGCGGTCGCCCCGTACTGGCCGCGGGTGAAGGCGGACTTGCCCGGGTCGAAGTAGTTGCGCGCCTGGATGTCGCGGTGGCGCAGGAAGCCGAACAGGTTGCCCCGGAATTCGTTGGTCCCCGACTTCGAGACGATGTTGATGACCCCGCCGGAGGCGTTGCCGAACTCGGCCGAGAAGCTGTTGCGGTTGATCTGGAACTCCTGTACCGCCTCCTGGCTGATCGAGGGCCGCACCCCGCCGGAACTGTAGTAGTTCTCGATGCCGTCGATGGCCACCGCGTTGCCGCGCCCGTTGCTGCCGCCGAAGCTCAGCCCGGACTGCGGCGTCTGCACCACCCGGTAATCGGTGCCGTCCACCATGTCGTTCGTCTCCACCACGCCCGGCGCCAGCAGCGCGAAATCCAGGTAGTTGCGGCGGTTGATGGGCAGCTTCTCGATGCGCATCGACTCGATGGTGTTGGCCTGCTGGGTGCGGGCGGGATCGATCACCGGCGGGTCGGCGGTCACGTTGACTTCGGTGGCGATCGCGCCGACGGCCATCTCGGTGCGCAACACCAGTGTGTCGCCCACCCGCACCCCGACGCCCTCGACCACCTTGGTGCTGAAGCCTTGCGCCTCAAACCTGAGCCGGTATGTGCCCGGCGGCAACAGCGGCAGGATGTAGGCGCCTTCGGAATCGCTCTGGGCGGTCCGCGTCAGGCCGCGGTCCGGGTCCGCGGCCGTGATCTTCACGTTGGCCAGTACGCCGCCGGAAGCGTCTACCACCGTTCCCTTGATGTCCCCCGAGCTGACTTGCGCCTGGCCGTAGGCCAGGGCCGTCAGAAGGCCAAAAATGCATAATGCACGCCA
>JBBTDS010000812.1:0-1052 GCA_038060875.1 Acidobacteriota bacterium
ACGCGCTCGTCGCTGCTGACCGGCCGCCGCCCGCCCACCACCGGCATCATGGACAACCTGCGCTGGTTCCGCAAGAACATGCCGGACGTGGTCACCCTGCCGCAGCACTTCCGCGAGAACGGCTACGTCACCGCGCAGACGGGCAAGATCTACCACGGCGGCCTGGATGACGACCGCGCCTGGGTGATCGGCGGCACGCCGCTCCAGGACCGCCGCCCGCGCACACCCCAGGAGCAGAAGGACCGCCAGCGTCAGGCCGACCGCTGGGTCGCGGTCGAGGGTGAAGGCGAGGGCCAGCCCGACTACCGCAACGCCACCCGTGCCATCGAGCTGATCGAGCAGCTCAAGGGCAAGCCCTTCTTCCTCGCCGTCGGCTTCGCCAGGCCGCACGTGCCGTTCGTCGCGCCTAAGAAGTACTTCGACCTCTACGACCCCGCCAGGATCCCGCTGCCGCCCGACTTCGCGCCGATGCCCACCGGCTCAAGCGAGGCCTATCGGGCCAACTTCGACCTCTTCATCAAGCGCGAGGCGACCCCGGAGCTGGCCCGCCAGGCCATCGCCGCCTACTACGCCTCCATCTCCTTCATGGACGCGCAGCTTGGCCGCGTGCTGGCAGCGCTCGACCGCCTCGGCCTGCGCGAGAACACCGTCATCTCGCTGTTCGGCGACCACGGCTGGCACCTCGGCGAGAAGGGCATGTGGTCGAAGATGAGTCTGTTCGAGCCGGTCGCCCGCGCGCCGATGATGGTCTCCGCGCCGTGGCTGAAGACCGCGGGCAAGGCCTCTCCCCGCACGGTCGAGTTCCTCGATCTTTATCCCACGCTGGTGGAGCTGTGCGGCCTCGCGGCGCCCAAGGGACTCGAAGGCCAGAGCCTGGTCCCGTTGCTCAAGGACCCTTCGGCGCGCTGGGACAAGCCGGCCTTCACCTTCATCAGGCGCGGCAAGGTACTCGGCGCCACCGTGCGCACTGAGCGCTACCGCTACACCGAGTGGGACCAGGGCCGCCGCCTCACCGAGCTATACGACTACCAGACCGACCCGCGCGAGGACCG
>JBBTDS010000813.1:0-16275 GCA_038060875.1 Acidobacteriota bacterium
TGTGCCCCGCCGGCACGGTGATCGTCAATTCCGCCGTGAAGCGGTCCGTCGAGTAACCGCTAACCGGGAACCACCGCGCCGGGTACAGCAGAAAGCTGTGCTCGGCATGAATGGCCGCGAACTTGATGCCGAAGACCGGTGACTCCTCGCCGCCCGTCAGCCTGCCGTCGTAATGAAAGACGACCGTGACCGGCGTCCCCTTGGCCAGGCGCTCGGAGAAGTTGAGCCGCTCGCTGAAATCCTGGTGGGACCGCGCGGCCGAGACCGGCCGGCCCTCGGCGTCCTCCACCCGCGAGACGTTCAGCGCGTTGTTGAGTTCGAACACCGCCGCGGTGATATCCTCCTGTGGGACGAACCGCACCCGCGCCTTGGCGGCGAGCGACTGCTCCTGGGGATTGATCTCGGCCTCGATCATGTAGTGCTCGACGTCGATACGCGGCCGGCGGTCCTGCGCCGAGGCCGCCGAGGACAAGGCCAGCACTGCCATCCCGACCCAGAAGTCACGAACCATTCACTGCTCCTTGCCGGCGAAACAACTCTTCCGTGAGGTCCGCCGCCCGTCCCATCGGGTCTTCGTATGCGGACAACCGCGCCGCTACGCCGCCCAGTTCGCGGCGCATGCGATCGCACGCGGCGGGATCGGAGAGCAGCCGCAGCGCTTCGGCCGCCAGTCGCTCCCCTACTACTTCATTTTGCATCAGTTCCGGCGCCACCGCGCGGCCGGCCACCAAGTTGACCATCGAATAGAACGGCACCCGCACCAGCCGCTTGCCGAGCCACCAGCTCAAGCCGCTGACCCGGTAAAAGGTCACCATCGGAGTGCCCAGCAGGGCCGCCTCGACGGTCACGGTACCGCTGGCCGCCAGGGCCAGGTCGGCCCAGGCCAGCGCATCCCACGTTTCGCCTTCAATTACTTGGATGGACGCGCGCCCGGCGCGTTCCCGGAAATGTGTTAAATCGGGCCCCAGAAACCGCCCCGCCGGCGCCGCCCAGACGAAACTGGCCGGCCGCTCGCGCCGGATGCGCTCGACCGCATCCACCAGCGGCGGCAAGTGCCGCGCCGCCTCGCCGCGCCGGCTTCCAGGCAGCAGCACCACTAGAGGCCGGTCATCCGCAAGCCCGTGTTTGCGGAAAAACTCCTCCCGCGTCAGGCTCGGGCGGACTGTCCGCGCGAGTGGATGGCCGATGTAGTGGGCCGGAATCCCGTGCCGGTTGAAGAACTCCTCCTCGAAGGGGAACAGGCACAGCAGCCGGTCGATGGTGCGCCGCATCAGCGGCAGGCGGCCCTGGCGCCATGCCCAGACCTGGGGGGCGACCAAATAAACAACGGGGACGCCGGCCCGCTTCAAGCGCCGCGCCAGGCGGAGATGGAAATCCGGGCTGTCGGTCAGGATCGCCAGCCGCGGCTGCTCCGCCTTGGCGGCGCGGCAAAGCTTGCGGAACTCGCGCCAGATCCGCGGAATGTGTGTCACCACCTCGACCAGCCCGACCACCGCCAGGCTGCTCGAATCGACCACCGCCCTGACGCCCGCGGCCCGCATCCGCGGCCCGGCACAGCCGAAGAACTCCACCCCGGGCAGCCGCTCCCGCAACCGCGCCACCAGCCCGGCGGCGTACAGATCCCCCGACGCCTCGCCGGCCGAGACCAGAATCTTGGCTGCCACTCCCGCCCAGTGTAGCAGCCGCCGTTGCGCTGGACGGGGACAGAGGGACGCGTCGCTGGGCGGACGCATCCGCCCGGGCCTGACCGGCACTTCCCCTGGCCGGCGCCGTTGCGCTACGCTTTAGCGACAGGCTCAAGGAGATCGATATGCCTAATCACCACCAGACCGGGCTGACCCGGCGGAAACTGTTCTCGACCGCGGCCGGAGCGGCCGTGCTTGGGCCGGTGTTTAAGTTCGGGCAAGTCGCCGCCCAGACCAAGCCCGCTCCGTCCGTAAGCCGCTACTCGGCGCCGAGCAACCTGAAGATCACCGACATGCGGTCGGTCCTCATCGCGTCGAATTATGACTACCCGATCATCCGTATAGACACGAACCAGGGCGTGTACGGACTCGGCGAAGTGCGTGATGCCGGCCGGGAAGGCACAGCCCTGGTGTTGAAGCCGCACCTTATCGGCAGGAACCCGCTTACCATCGAGCCAATCCTGGACAGCTTGCGGAATTTCGCCAACCACCAGCGGATGGGAGGCGGCTTCAGCGCCGTGGATATGGCGTTGCACGATATCGCCGGCAAGGTCTACGGCGTGCCGGCGTGGCGGTTGATCGGGTCGAAATACAGGGACAGGATCCGCATCTACTGCGACACCACCGAAAGCCGGGACCCCAAGGTGTACGCCGAGCGTTTTAAGCAACGCAAGGCGCAGGGCTTCACCTTCTTCAAGATGGACCTCGGCACCCAAATGGTGGCCAACCGGCCCGGCGCCGTCAACGACCGAGCCACGGCCACCGAGAAAGGGCTGGAGTACCTGTGCGAGTACATCCAGGCCGTGCGGGACGCCATCGGGTGGGAGGCGCCGCTGGGCGCCGACCACTTCGGGCGGCTCACTGTGAACGACAGCATCCGTTACGCGCGGGCGTTCGAGAAGTACAACCTGGCCTGGGCGGAAGACATGATCCAGGTGGGCCACCTGGGGCCGGGCGGGGATGCGCCCAAGGACTGGCGCGGATACAAGGAACTGATTGAAGCTACCACCACGCCGATCGCCACGGGCGAGAGCCTGTTCGGGCTCGAGGAAGGATTCAAGGACTTCATCGACCACCGGGCGATCGACATTGTCCATCCCGACCCGCTGACCTCAGGCGGTATCCGCGAGACCAAGCGCATCGCCGATTATGCCTCGATGCACGGCATTCAAACGGCGGTGCACTTCGCGGGTTCGCCGGTGGGCTGTATGGCCTGCGTGCACATGGCGGCAACCTTCAAGGACATGCTGTCGATGGAGAACCACGCGGTCGATATCCCCTGGTGGGGAGATCTGGTCACCGGCCCATCCAAGCCCATCGTCAACCAAGGCTACATCACCGTGCCTGACACTCCCGGATTGGGAGTGGAGCTGAACGAACAGGTTGTCAAGGAGCACATCCGCAAGGGCGGCTACTTTGAACCCACACCGCAGTACGACGACCCTATCCTGGACCGGTTCCGGCGAGGTGGGCCCTACCCGCACCTGGATGAGCATGGCAAACTGGTGGTGAAAGAGTAAGGCGAGGCATGCGGTGGAGCGGGGTCCTGCTGCTGGCGTGGTTTAGCGTGGCCCTGGCCGAGTCGCCGCCCAAGCGGCCCCGCTTCTCCGACATCGCCCCGCGCTCGCAGTTTTCCTACGTCTCCAACAACAATTTCACCGGCAGGAAGTACTTCCCGCAGCCGATGTGCGGCGGGGTGGCCGTTTTCGATTTCGACAACGACGGCCGCATGGACCTCTTCTTCACCAACGGCGCGAAGCTGCCCGAGCTGAAGCGCACCGGCCCTGGCTTTTACAATTGCCTGCTGCGCAACAAGGGCGATGGCGCCTTCGAGGATGTGACCCGCAAAGCAGGGGTCCTGGGCGAGAATCTCGACTTCGGCTACGGCGTGGCCGCGGGCGACTACGACAACGACGGGTTCACCGACCTGTTTATCGCCAACACCGGCAAGAACACCCTCTATCGCAACAAGGGCGACGGAACGTTCACCGATGTAATCGACCAGTCCGGGCTGGCTTCCAAGCCGGCTGAGACGCTCAGTGTGCAGGCGGCGTGGTTCGATTACGACAACGACGGTCGTCTCGACCTGGTGCTCTCGAACTATACCCTGTGGACGCCCCGGAAGGACCAGCGCTGCACCCGCCCCGACGGCGTGGACTTCTATTGCCACCCCAAGACTTACGCCGCCGTTCCGCACCGGCTCTACCATAACCTCGGCAACGGGAGATTCGAGGACGTGACCGAGAAGTCCGGCTTCGGCAAGGCGCTCGGAAAGGGCATGGGCATTGGCATCGCCGACTTCAACGGGGACGGCTGGACAGACGTCTTCGTCGCCAATGACACCGAGCCGAATTTCCTGTACTTGAACCGGGGCGACGGGACCTTCCGGGAGGTGGGCCTGATGTATGGCGTGGCCTACAACGACAACGGGCTCACCGTGTCCGCGATGGGCTGTGACGTCAAGGACTACGACAACGACGGCTGGGTGGACGTCTTCTACAACAACCTCATGCGGCAGACCTGGGCGCTGTTCCGCAACCAGAAGGGCAAGATGTTCCGGTACGTCTCCGCGGAGACCAGACTGGCCCAGTTGAGCGACACCCGCTCCGGCTGGAGCAACGGGTTCATCGACTACAACAACGACGGCTGGAAGGACATCTACTCCTCCAACGGCGACGTCGATTACCTGGCGCCCAACGCCGCCCAGCACGACACCATGTTCGAAAACGTCAACGGAAAGCATTTCGTGGACGTCTCGGCGGAGATGGGCGCGGACTTCCTCCGCGTGGGTTTCCAGCGCGGCTCCGCTTTCGGCGACCTCAACAACGACGGTTTTCTCGACCTGGTCGTCACTTCGCTTAACGAGCGCCCCCGCATCCTGATCAACTCAGCCGGCAACGGCCACCACTGGCTGCTGGTCAACACGCGCGGGCGGCGCGGCAACCGCGACGGCATCGGCGCGCGGCTGAAGCTCGTTACCGCCTCTGGCCGCACCCTGTACAATCACGTCACCACCAGTGTCGGGTTCATGTCCTCCAGCGACAAGCGGGTGCATTTCGGCCTGGGAGCGGAGGACAAGATCGCGTCACTGGAGATCCGCTGGCCCGGCGGCGCCGTCCAGGTGCTCGACAACGTGAAGGCCGACCAGATCCTCGAAGTGGAAGAATCGCGGAAGGAGGTGGAGGAACGGTGAAGCGGCTGCTGGTCTGCGTGCTTGTGCTGGGCGCGGCGGTGGCGCCGGGACTGGCTGCACCGCCGCCGGCCCGGATCACCATTGACTATCCGCAGGAAGAGTCCGTCTTCCCTCCCGAGATCACGGCCCCGACCTTTCTGTGGCGCGATGCCGCGGAGAGCGCCACGGCGTGGTTGATTGACGTGGCGTTTGCCGATCGCTCGGAAGGAATCCAGGTGAAATCAGCGGGCGAGCGGCTGCGCATCGGCGATATCGACCCGCGCGCGGTCGGGGAAACGAACGAACTGCCCAGGCTGACGCCGCAGGAAGCGGCGGCGCACAGTTGGAAGCCGGACGCCGAAACTTGGGCGGCGATCAAGAGACGCTCCCGGCAGCGGCCCGCGACCGTAACGATAACAGGCTTCAGCGACGAAAACCGGGACCACGCTGTTTCGCGTGGCCGCGTGACGATTCACACCTCGCGAGACCCGGTGGGCGCGCCCATATTCTACCGCGACGTGCCGCTGATGCCCTCGGAGCTGGAAAAGGGAGTGATCAAGCCCCTGGACCGAGCCGCGATACCTCTGATTGGCTGGCGGCTGCGGAACGTCGGTGAGCCCCGCAGCCGGCTGCTCATGGAAGGCCTGCACACCTGCGCCAATTGCCATTCCTTCTCGCGCGACGGGAAGACCCTGGGGATGGATCTGGACGGCCCGCGGAATGACAAGGGGATGTACGCCATCGCCTCCGTCCGGCCGCAGATGTCGATCCGCAACGAAGACGTCGTCTCGTGGACGTCTTTCCTGGGTAAACCCAAAGGAGACCTCAGGGTCGGCTTCATGTCGCAGGTTTCGCCGGGCGGGCAGTATGTGGTCACCATGATCAACCGGTGGGAGGCGGAGCCGCCGCAGGCTCGGCAGCGGCGGCCTCGGAAAGAGGTTGTGAGCAACTTCTACGTGGCCAACTTCAAGGACTACAGCTTCCTTCAGGTGTTCTATCCGACCAGGGGTATCCTCGCCTGGTACAGCCGGGCGACGGGCAGGCTCCAACCTCTGCCGGGGGCCGACGACCCGCGCTACGTGCACACCAGCGCCGCGTGGAGTCCCGACGGCAAATACCTGGTCTTTGCGAGGGCGGAAGCGACGGAGCCTTATCCTGCTGGCCGCACTCTGGCCCAACGCGCCAATGATCCAAACGAGACCGTGATCCAGTACGACTTGTACCGGATTCCCTTCAACGGCGGTAAAGGCGGCCGGCCGGAACCGATTGCCGGCGCCTCGCGGAACGGCATGAGCAACAGCTTCCCCAAGGTCTCGCCCGACGGCCGCTGGATCGTCTTCGTCAAGTGCCGCAACGGCCAGTTGATGCGTCCCGACAGCCAACTCTACATTGTCCCGGCCGCCGGCGGGCCGGCGCGGCGGATGCGCTGCAATACTCCGCTCATGAACTCCTGGCACAGCTTTTCGCCCAACGGCCGCTGGCTGGTGTTCTCCTCGAAGGCCCGCTCCCCTTACACGCAGATGTATCTGACGCACGTGGACAAGGAGGGCCGCGACAGCCCGCCGATACTGATCGAGAACGCCACCGCGGCCAACCGCGCGGTGAACATTCCCGAGTTCGTAAACATCCCGCCGGATGGTCTGTTGAAGATCGACGTGCCAGCCGTGGAGTATTACCGGTTGTTCGATCGCGCCTGGGACCTGGCGGAAAAAGGACAACATGAGGCGGCCATCGCCGAGTGGCGCAAGGTCCTCGAACTCAGCCCCAAGGATGCCAGGGCCCAGATGAACCTCGGCGTCTCCCTGGCCCGGGCAGGAAAGTTCGACGAGGCGATCGGACTTCACCAAAAGGCCTTGGAGATCGACCCGGAGTACCCCGAGGCCCGCCTGAACCTCGGGTTGGCCCTGGCGGGTACGGGGAAGTGGGAGGAAGCGATCGCACAATACCACCAGGCCCTGGAGATCGATCCCGATTACCCCGAGGTCCACAATAATCTGGGAGCCGCCCTCGCTGGGCAACGTAAGTGGGAGGAGGCAATCGCCCACTATCGAAAGGCCCTGGAGGTCAACCCCAGGTATGCCGAGGTGCACAGCAATCTGGGCGTGGCCGTGGCCAGGGCGGGGAGGCTGGACGAAGCGATCGCCCATTTTCAGAAGGCCGTGGAGATCAACCCCAACTCCGCCGATGTGCGCAACAACCTCGGGGTGGCCTTGGTCCGGACAGGGAATGTGGAGGAGGCGCTTGCGCACTGGCGCGAGGCGCTCCGCGCCGAGCCGAACCATCTGGCCGTTCTGAACCAAACGGCGCGGGTACTGGCGACCAGCCCCGAGGCTTCTGTCCGAAACGGCGCCGAGGCGGTCGCGCTGGCGGAGCGCGCGGCCCGACTGTCCGGCGGGCGAGAACCGGAAATCCTCGATACGCTGGCGGCCGCCTACGCCGAGGCGGGCCGGTTTCCGGAGGCGATTGAAACCACGCGCCGGGCGGTGACACTCGCCCTGGAAGCGAACAACCAGTCTCTGGCGGAAGTGCTGAGGGCCAGAATCGCCCTGTACGAAGCAAAGATGCCCCTCCGCACGAGGCCAGAGGGCCGCGCGCGTTGATTCATGGCCCGGCGCAAGCCGGGAGCAGTAGTTCCCTCAGTCCCTTAACGCAATCGCACCGCCCGTCCGGCGCGGGTGAGGCCTTCAAGCGCGCCAGCGCACACCGCGCGGCGAGGTCCTGCGAACCGAGCGCCAGGGCGGTCTGGATCTTCTGCCGTGCCTCCCCAGGCCGGGACTGGCGTTCCAACACCAGGCCGTGAACCAGGTAGGCACGGTCCAATTCCGGCCAGCGCGATTGGATTTGTTCGAGCGATCTTGCCGCGTCGGCGTTCCGGTTCATGAGGCCGAGCACGATCGCTCTTGTCAGCAACAGTCCGGCATCGTCCGGCGTGGCCTGAAGCGCGCGGTTCAACAAATCGAGAGCTTCGGCCGTGTGGTCATGACGGACCAGCATGAGGGCCGCCTGCTGGGCCACCTCCGGCCGCGAGCCAGAGTGCCGCAGGCCTTCCAACAGCAGCTTCTCTGCCTCCGCCGTTTGGCCCGAGGCTTCCAGAATCCTCGCCTTCATGAGCAGGAAGTCGCCGTTTCGTTCGGCCTCGGGAACCGTGTCGAGGGCTTTCAACGCCGCCTGCGGCCCCTGGGTGAAGAACAGCGCTATGCCGTAGTCCAGGCGCGCGGTCGGTCTCTCGGCCGCTGCCCGCGCCAGGAACTCCCGTGCCAGCTCATGCTGCTCGAACCGAAGCAGGGACTTCCCGGCTTCCTCCCAGATCCCGCTGTCCGCATTCATGGCCAGCAGCTTACGGAATTCGCCCGCGGCTTCATTGGTCCTGCCGTCCGCCATCAGCAGCTCGGCCAGGTGCATCTGCAACTTCGGATCGTCCGGGCGGGAGCTGGCCATGCCGCGAAACCGCGCGATCTCCCGTGTCCTGCGCTCGGCTTCCGGCAGGGTGGCCAATTCGATCATCCCCGGCTCTTTGCGAGGGTCTCTGAATCTCTGAGGCCGGACCTGCTGGTACTTCTCAAGAAAACGTTGGGCCTCCGCTTCGCGGCCCAAGGCCATCAGGGCGCGACCCAGGTGCATCAAGACCTCCGGGTCCTCGGGCGCGATCGCCCATGCCCGGCGCAAGGCCTTCTCCGCCTCGGCAGGCTGATCGAGGGCGAGGTAGGCCAGCCCGAGCTGATCGAGCGCGCGAACGTTCTTCGGGGTGATCCGGATGGCCGCCTGGAGGTGCGGCACGCAGTCGGCCGTGCGGCCGAGCCGGTGGAGCAGCCACGCGCGGGAAACATGAGCCGGCCCCAGGTTCGGATCCAGGCGCAACGCCGTCGCCAGTTGCTCCAGGGCCTTCTCCGGCTCCGCGCGCCAGGAGAACTGCGCGAGATGGTAGTGTCCCACGGGATCGTTGGGGTGCTTCTTGACGTACCAGGCCATCTCCTTCAGGCCTTCCTCCAGGCGCGTGCCGGTGTATCCGTAAACCCGAGCACGGTCTCGCCGCACCTTGTCATCGCCGGGCTGGAGCTGGAGATACTCGTCGTAGGCGAGGGCGGAGTCGCCGTAGTAGCCGGCGTCCTCGGCAGCTCGCGCCAGCGCCAGCAGAATATCGGGGCGTTTGGGCGCCCGTTGCCTGGCCTGAGCCAGTAAGTACACGGCCCGGCTGTAATCCTGGCGGGCCGCGTGCGTCCGTCCAAGCTCGAACAGCACATCCGCATCACCGGGGTGAGCGCCGAGCACGACCCTGAACGCTGCCTCGGCCCGCTCGTAGAGGCCTAGGCGGGCGCAAACTCTGCCCAGCGTGAACAGGACGCGGGCGTCCCCGTTCGCCTCCTTTTCGAGGCTTTCGAGCATCTTCAACGCCGTGTCCCGCTTCCCTGCCCAGTGCGACGCCTCCGCCTGCAGCAGACGGACAGCCGGGCCTGAGTCCTTCACCCGCGCCAGGTACTCGAGGGCTTTGGCGCCCTGCTTCTGATCGGTTGCCAGGCGCGCCAGTTGCAGGTTGGCGTTGGCGTGCGCCGGATTCAGCTTCAGGATCTGTTCGAAGCAGGACCGGGCCTTCTCGGGCTGCCCGCAAACGAGATAGTGATTGCCGAGGTTATTCAGAAGCGCGGGCGAGGGCGGGCCTTTCGCCAGGGCCTGCTGGTAGCGACGCTCCGCTTCGCCGCATTTGCCCTCGGCGTCCAGCCGCGCGGCCTCGCGCAGGATCTGCTCCTGCGCAGCGGCGGGCCAGCCGAGAGCCAGCGCGAGAAACAGAAGGCGGACGATCAGAACTCCACTCGGAGGCCGAGCTGCACGCGACGGCCGAACGTGTTGCCCAACTGATTGGTGCTTTGCCCGAACTGGCTGCTGTAAACGTTGGTGTTTGGGTCGGCCCAGGTCATGTTGTTCAGAACGTTGAACACGTCCACGCGCAGCTCAGCCCGGTGCCTCTCGGTGACCGGCACCCTTTTGACGAGCGAGGCATCCATGGTGAATAGCCCCGGGTTGGTCAGCCCGGAGTACTGCCATGGGTTGGACCGCGGCGTGTAGGCGGGCAGCGGCGCGAACACCGAGGTATCGAACCACTTCTGCGGCGTGGGCTTGTCGAGCACCGGGTTTCCGCTCACTACCAGCCCGCCGAAGCGCGTGAAGAAACCCGACCGCCAAGTCAGCAAGCCGGTGAGGTCCCAGCCGCCCACAAGCATATCCAGCCCGCGCGGCATGGCGCTGAGATACTGCCGGCCCTTGCCGATAGGCGCCTCCCACATGCCAGCCCCCGTAAGACGATGTCGCGGCCGGTTATTGTCCTGCCACGTAAACGCCTTGGTGAAGCTGGCGATGTCGTCGTAGAAGCTCTGGTTCGTCTGGTTGTTGTAGTTGTAGCCCATCATCAGCGAGTAGCCGTTGCTGAAGCTCTTATTCAAGCGCAATTGCAGCGAGTAATACTTCATGTCGCCGCCTTCGATACCGTCAATCACGGTCAGGCTGCCGTACTGCGGATATGGCCTCATCAGGGAGGTGAGACTGACGTTCTGCTGGTAGCGTTGCGCCCCCGGGAACTTGTTCACCGTGAGGAAATTATAGAAGGGATTGGGAACCGACTTGTTGATGGCGTCCTTGTACTGGTAGGCCACCCGGGGATCGATCTGGTTGATGTTGTACCCGCCGAGCAACTGACTGGTGAAGTTCATATAATACGTGACATCGACCAAGAACCCCTGCGGCAACTGACGCTGTAACGAGACGTTTACCCGGTCGCTGTGGCTTCTGGGTCGTTTCTGGGAGACGTAGCTGAAGCCGTCTCCGAGGTTAGTGTACCGGCCAAGACTCTTCTTGTATGCTGGGAGTACCGGATTCGACGCCGGGAACGGATCCCGCAACCGCATCTGGGGCACGCCCTGGACCGCGGGAGGCGCGCCCGTCACGGCTTTGAAGCCGTAGTAGTAAGTGTCGAAAATGTTGAACGTACCGCCGGTCCATGGCGTAATGTAGCGCCCATAGGCCGCGCGGAGTGAAGTCTTGTCGTTCAGCCGGTAGGCAGCACCGATGCGGGGTGAAAGGGCGCCTTTGCCGGAGTCCCATTGCCCGCGGTGCTCGCTGTCGCCGAACCGGAAGGCGCCGTTGAAGATGGTGGGACCGGTATAAAACTGCTTCAACTCGGCCGGCATTTTCGGCGCATTCGCCCCCTGCATTTCCGGGATCGGATCGGTGAGGTCGAGCGGGCGGGTCAGCCGGTCCTCGGGGTCCCGGTACGCCTGCTCGTATTCGTACCGCAAGCCGAGATTCAGGGTGAGATTCCGGGTGACCTTCCAGTCATCGTTGAGGAAGCCCCCGAAAAACCGGTTCTGCCCGGTCGGCACGATGGAAACCGTCATCGACGTTGCGCCGCTGTCCCAGCTATCGGCGCCGCCGCCGGCCGGCTGGACGGTGCCGAGCAGGAAGGTAGCGAAGCCGTCACCCGAGGTCCGTACGTCCGGCTGGACATAGGTGTTCGAGGTGGCGTTCGCCTGGAACCCGAAGCCGAAAGTATTCAGCAGGAGCAGACTCGTAGTTCGGGTACCGCGCGTATCAAGACCCGCCTTCAGGTAGTGCCTGCCTCGCTGCTGGGCGATCTTGATGTTGAAACTGTCGCCGTCCGGACGCTGGTCCCAGAGGCCGCCGCGCGGACCCATATTCACCCAGTACTCACCGGTGCCGGAACCCATAATCGACATGCGCGGGATCAGGACCGGGATGCCCGGGTCCTCGAAGACGGGCTTGTAGAAGTTCGAATTCGGCCAGATCTTGGCCCAGCCGCCGCCCGCGGAATAGTCGCTGGCGAACTTCGAGGCATCGATGAAATCGTGATAGTCCCCGTGCACGTTGATCACCGTGCTGGGGCTGACCACATACACAACGTCCCCCGAGTAGGAGTCGGCGTCCCGCTGGCTGCCCCGGTCAGACTGATACATCTCGGACCCGGTGGGGTTGCCGCTCATTACCGGCGTCCATAGCCGGCTGAAGCGGCCGTAGAAGCGGAACTTGTCGCTGGGGACATAGTCCGTGCGGTTGGAGAAGTTGTGGTAGTCGTAGTTGATGGGCAGGGGCACGTAGTAGTTTTGAAAGTTGTACGGTCCCTGGCCGGGACGGTTAGGCTTCCAGAGCTTGTCCATGTACATCCGGGCGATCGGGTCCTGGATGGAGGCGGGGATCCGGTTGCCCGGAAACGGCGTGCGGGTGATGGTTCGGCCGTCGGCGGAGGTCTCCGTGGTCCAGGGGTCGTAGATCATGCGCAAGCCCCCGGAGGCGGTCAGCGCCTGGGAGAAATCCCCCTGCCGCATGAGATCAGTCGGCAGCGTATGGATCAGGTCGTTGGGGTCGGTTTTCTTCCACTGTTCGTAAGCGACAAAGTTGAACAGCTTCCCCTTCAGGATGGGATTGCCCAGCGTCCCCCCGAACATGTGGTTGCGACCCAGGTTGATGGACCGGACCACCCGGTTTTCCAAAGCGTTCGCCCACGGATACTGCCCCTGGTAGAAGGCGTTCCCGTGCCAGTCGTTGGTCCCCGCTTTCATCGTCAGCGTGATGGCGGAGCCGGAACTGTGCCCATACTCGGCGTCCACGGCATTCTGCTGGACGGTGACTTCCTGGACCGAATCGGGCGCCGGCATATAGCTGGTCTTGTAGCCGAGGCCTACGGGAGAGCCGTCAACTTGCAGGTCGCTCGAATAGTTGGAGCCGCCACCGACCTCCTGCCGGTTCCCCGACCAGGTGAAATAGGGTTCTTGCTCGCGGGCCGTGTCCTGCTGTACCACCGCCGGATCCAACCTCGCCAGCAGCAACGGATTGCGGGAGAACTGGGGAAGGTTGTTCACCAGCGCGCTTTCAACGGTGGTTTCGAGTTTGCCGGTGTTGAACTGCACCGCGGCCGCCACCTCCGCAACGGTGACCGTCTGCCGGACGTCGCCCGGCGTCAGTGTGGCGTTCACGGTCACGTCGGCGCGGGACTGCACCCGGATATTCTCCTGCACGTACTTGTTGAACCCGGCGAGCTCCACGGTGACCGTGTAAGTCCCCGGCTCCACCAGGTCGAACAGGTAGCTTCCGCTGGCGCTGGTTTGCCGGACGGTGGAGACGCCGGTATTGACATTCGACAGGGTGACGGTCGCGCCGACGATCACCGCCTGGCTCGGGTCCGTCACCAGGCCCTGAACGCGTCCGCGGAATTCCTGCCCGAATGAAAGACTGGAAAAAAGCGCAAGCAGCAGGGCTGCCGGCGCCAGAGGGATGCGCTTCTTCTCCATGTTGCAGACTCCCTTCGATCATGGATTGACTGCCCACGATCCTCGGGGCAATTATGACGCGCGCGGGCCCCGGCGTCAAGGGAGAAAAGCCACCCGCTTTTGCCTGCCCACCCAGCTCAGCCGCCTGTCCCCTCTGGTGGGGTTGCCCAAGCTGCTAGAATGAAGGGCAAGCCGGCTAATGTCCACCCCGACCGACTTGGCGAAATTCAACGTCCACGAGTTCGCGGACCGCTTCCGCCGCGACGTGATCCCCCTGAGCAACGCCTTCTCCTACTTCTGCGCCGCGCCGATGGGCGAGGAAGACCTCAAGGACTACCTCGAGGAGCCGGTCGCCGCCCTGCCGCCGGCCGTCCAGACGGTCCTGCCCAGGGTTTCCATCTTCCTGGTGCCCTACCTGGAGAAGACCAACGGCAAAACCGGCGAGATTGTCGCCTTTGACAAGCCGGCGGAAAAAGCCGAGACCTCCGCCGCCCAGTTCACCTCGGATTCGGAGGCCGTCCTGGTGCTGGCCATCAAGGACCGCGAGGTGGCCGAATATCACTACGGCTTCTACCGCGCAGTGGCCACGCTGCTCGCCGATCACGTCCCGGTGGAAGTGGAAGACAGCTTTCTCGGGCTGTTGCGGGAGGAGCTCATCAACCGCATCCACGGCGAGGTCGATGAACAGGGCTGGCAGCTCAAGCAATCGCTGCTGCGCCGGCAGAGCAACATGCGCCGCGAGACCAAGCTGTTCCGCGCCTACGCCCGCCAGGCCCTCATCGACACGCTCACGCTGTATCTGCATGGGATCTGCTGCGACATCGACGTCGAGACCGGCCCCCGCCAGCTTCCTAGCCGCTTCCTCCGGCGGCGGCTGGAGTTGCTGCACAACTACTTCCCGCCGCCCCAGGGCTACGCCGTCTTCCCGGAGGAGGCGAGCCGCGCGTAGGCCGCCGCTTCGGGCATAATAGGAGTTTCGGCCTTCACCATGTTTGCCGTAGAACGTCTGTCATTGCTGATGCTGCTTGGGTGCCTCGCCGGAGCCGCCCCGCCGGAATTCTCCCCGGCGCGGCGCCTGCTCGACGCCCTGCCGTTGCGCTTCGAGCCCAACGCCGGCCGGCTTGATCCGCGTGTTCAGTTCTCGGCCCGGGCGGCCGGCTACAGCGTCCTGCTCACCGGCCGCGAAGTCCTGCTCCGTTTCCCCGGCTCGACGCTGAGCCTTACGCTGGCCGGCGCCAACGCGGCAGCGCACCTGGAAGGCGTCGATCCGCTGGCCTCGCGAAGCAACTACCTCCTCGGCAATCGCAGGCAGGACTGGCGCACGGCAGTGCCCCATTATCGCGGTGTCCGCTCCCGGTCGGTTTATCCCGGAATCGATGTCGTTTACTACGGCGGCGGCGAAGGGCTCGAGTACGATTTCGTCCTGGCGCCGGGGGCCGACCCGCGCCGCATACGCATGCGGTTCCGCGGCCACGAGCGCCTCTCCCTGACCCGCTCCGGCGACTTGCGGCTCCAGGCCGGCGGCCGCGAGTGGATCCAGAAGAGAGCAGTCGCCTACCAGGAGCAAGCCGGCGTCCGGCATCCGGTCGAGTGCCGTTACAGGCTCCTGGGCGGCAGCCTGGTGGGCGTCGAGCCGGCCCGCTACGATCGATCCCGGCCGCTGGTGATCGACCCCGAGCTGGCCTACGGCTCGTTCCTGGGCTCAGCCGCGCTGGACAGCATCATCGGCGTCAGGGTGGACAACGCAGGCATGGTCTACGTGGCGGGCTACACCGCCTCCGCCGACCTGACCACGACGCCGGGAAGCTACCAGGAGTCTTCCGGCGGCAATCGCGACATTTTCGTCGCCAAGCTCGATCCGTCGCAGTCCGGCCCCGAATCGCTGCTCTACTTCACCTACCTCGGCGGGGACGGCCCCGACACGCCGACGGCCATGACCATGGATGCCGAAGGAAACCTGTACCTCACCGGCTGGACCAGGTCCTCCAATTTCCCGCCCGCCGGCAACGCGCCGCAGACCCGGTTTGGCGGTGGGCAGGACGCCTTCGTGGTGAAGTTGAACCCGGCCGTGGCCGGCCAGTTCGCGCTGGTGTTCTCCACCTACCTCGGCGGCTCGGCTCTGGATGTCGCCTACGGCATCGACGTCGATGCCGCCGGGGCGATCTACGTGGCCGGCGCCACCAAGTCCAATAACTGGCCCCTGGCCGGCCTGCCCATCCAGGACGCCCGCTGGGGCGACCAGGACGGCTTTCTGGTCAAGTACAACCCGCAGGCGCCCGATGCCGCCTCCGCTTTCGTCTATTCCAGCTACCTCGGCGGCGGGGCCATCGACGAGGCGCGCGGCATCGCCGCCGCGCCCGACGGCAGGGTCTATGTCACCGGCACGACTTTCTCCCCCACCTTCTACGCCACCGGTCACTCCTTCCGGCCCACTTACAACGGCGGCGGCGATGTCTTCGTCACCCACCTCGATCTTAGTAAGGGAGGCTACGACGCGCTGGTCTACTCGACCTTCCTGGGCGGCGCCGGCAACGAGGAGCCGCGCCGCATGATCCTGGACGCATCCGGCCAGTTGCTCATTACCGGCTACACGCTTTCCTCCGATTTCCCCGTCACCCCCGGCGCTTTCCAGCCCGCGCCTCGCCGAACCGGCCAGGTCTTCCTCACCCGTCTCGATCCGAGCGTGGATGGCGTTGACGGCCTCACTTACTCGACTTATCTCGGCGGCACCGGCGGCGAAGTGGCCTACGACCTCGCCTCCGACAGCGCCGGCAACGTCTACTTGACGGGTTACACGCTCTCCAGCGACTTCCCGGTAACTGAGCGGGCTTTCCAATCCGCCTACGGGGGCGGCGTGGACGTCTTCTGCACCGTGCTGAACCTGGCCGCTCCCCCGGAGCGGGCGCTGGTCTACTCCACTTACTTCGGCACGGCCGGCGTCAACGTCGGCTTCGGCGTTGCCGCCTCGAAGGATGGCGTCATCTTCCTGGCTGGCTACGCGCAGGACCGGCGCTTCCCCATCACTGAGAACGCCGCCCAGGTGGTTTACGCCGGCGGCCTGGCGGACGGTTTCGTGCTCGCGCTGGCGCCGCGGTAGCGAGCTCCCGGCTACGCCAGATCAACCTCTGGGTGCTGGATGCAACTG
>JBBTDS010000813.1:16375-17915 GCA_038060875.1 Acidobacteriota bacterium
GCGGTAGCGAGCTCCCGGCTACGCCAGATCAACCTCTGGGTGCTGGATGCAACTGTAGGGATATGCCGCCACGCGGGCGTCGCCCTTGTGCCGCGCTTGCAGGTGCCCGATCACTTCGGCCCAGGTGAAGGCGAATAGGGTGCCGGGCGCGAACTTGTTCATCTGCTGCCGGTCCAGGTACTGCGAGAAAATGACGAGCTGGGCATGCTTGGGCGGAGCGGGCGGCGGCGAGGCCACGGCGTCATAGTAAGTCCGGCCGCCGCGCCCCCGCGTACGCTCATTCAGGTAGTGCCAGGAGCTGATGCCCTGCGGGTGCTGGATGATGAGCACGCCGGTGCCGCCCTCGCGCACTGAGCTGTTGATCCAGCTCAGGCCGTGCGCGGCCTGGGTGTTCTGCGGATAGGCGTTGGCCACCACCACGTCGGCGTCGCGGACCCCCGGCGTGCGGTAGTGCTTGTTGGCCGTGCGGCAGGCGGCGTGGTGCGCCTCGACGATATCGCCGGCGAAGATGCCGCAGACCTTGCGCTTGCCGTTGTAGACGATCTGGACGCTGAAATCCACGCTGGCCAGGCGCGCGGACTCGATCATGTCCAGCCGCATGTCGTTCTTGAAGATCTTCAGCGCCCCGCCGGTCTTCGGGTCGCGCTTCATGGTCTGGTGGTTGTACTGGGTGGTATCGAGCGCGACGATGCCGGGCAAGATCGCCTTGGCGCCGCCGCCGTAACCGGCCCCGCCGTGCACCTTGATCCCGCTGAGGGTGACCTTGACCTCGGCGGCCGCGAAGGTCTGGTTGATCCGGATGCGGTTCTTGTAGCTGGTCTCGCCGATGTCCTTGAGGTTGTCGAAGATGTTGTGGTTGATCCAGGAGTAGCGGCGGGTGATCTCGCGCCCCAGCTTGCGGGCGACCTCATCCTGCTCCATGTTGCGATGCGTGCCGTAGGAACCGAGGAAGATGATCCGCTCCTCGGGGATGCCGGCCGCCCGGAGTTCCTCGACCACCAGCGGTGCGATCTCGTAAGTTGGGGTGGGCCGGGTCAGGTCGTCGAAAGTAACCACGGCCGACTTCTTGCCGGCCGCAATCTCGCGCAGCGGCCGCGTGCCGGTGGGGGCCTGTAGGCGCCGCCGCATCTCCTCCCGGCTCAGCACCGGCGCGTCGTGGCCGGCCATCCTCTGCTCGAGGACCTCCCAGCCGCGGGGAAAATCCAGCCGCTCGTCGATGTCGCCCCAGTGTTCGTGCGTCGGGATGACGACCGACCGCTTGCCGCCCTTCAACGCCGCCACCGCGTCGGAAACGAACATGCCTGGCGCCAGCGCGGCGCCGATCAGCCGCGCCGCGGCCAGCGCCTTGCCGCTGTCCTGTAGAAAAGCTCTGCGATTCAACATACACACCTCCCAGTGAGTCTGAGTTCTATCACAGGGCCGGCAGTGCGGTCAAGGAAAAAGTGCCGACAAGCTTCAGCTTGTCTCCCCCAGGGCCTCCCTGATCCTGCCACGTTGCGCCGGCGAGGTCTCGTGCATCGGGGCGCGGACGCGCCCGCCC
>JBBTDS010000814.1:0-6857 GCA_038060875.1 Acidobacteriota bacterium
AGCAAGGCGAGTATCTGGCCAAGATCGCCGCCCAATATGGCTTCTCCAGTTACCGCACCATCTGGGATCACGCCAACAACGCGGAACTGAAGAGGAAGCGCAAGAACCCCAACATCCTCTATCCCGGCGACAAGCTATTCATCCCCGACCGCCAGCCGCGCGAGGAATCCGCCTCCACCGACACCCGCCATGACTACCGCCTGAAGTCCGAGACGCTCAAGCTGCGGCTGCTGGTCAAGGGCAGCGACGACGAGCCGATCGCCAACACCCCTTGCGTCCTCATCGTGGAGAACCGCCGTTACGAGAAGACCACCAACGCCGCCGGCAACGTCGAGGAGATCATCCGCCGGGGCGCCCACGTGGCCAGTCTGACCATTCGCGACGTCGAGATCCCTCTTCGCATCGGCGATCTCGACCCGGTCGAGGAGATCAGCGGCCAGCAGGCACGGCTCAACAACCTCGGCTACGACGCCGGCCCGGTCGATGGCTCCGATGAGGCCAAGCGCCGCTCGGCGGTCGAGGAGTTCCAGTGCGACCACAAACTCAAGGTGGACGGAGATTGCGGGTCCAAGACCCAGGCCAAGCTGGTCGAGGTTCACGGTTGCTAGCCGGCGGGAGGATTCCTCATGAGCGACGACTGTGAAAGCCTGATCGACAGCGCCTCGGAAGGAGGGCTGGGCGCCGAGCATCCGCCGTTTCTCTCTCACCCTGTCCTGGTTGCGCCCACCTACGCCGAGGACTATAACACCATACGCGCCGCCATCGTCCCTATCGCGTGCTGGCGGCTCGACGACCTGCGCTTCGAGTTTGCCTCCTCGTTCGTGCGCCCCGAGGCCGCCGGCGAGCTCCGGCACCTCGCGCGCTTAGTCAAGGTCCACCCCGGCGCGCCGCTCACCATCTTCGGCCACGCCGACCCGGTCGGCAACGACCAGTTCAACAAGGTGCTGAGCGGGCGGCGCGCCACCGCTGTCTACGCCATGCTCACCCGCAAGACCGCCCTCTGGGAAGAGTTGTACAGCAAGCCCCACGGCCAGGATGACTGGAAGAAGAACAAGGTGGTCCCCTTCATCCGCCAGGACCTCGGCCTTCCGCCGGAGGCTGGCGACGGAAACTCTGGCAGCCGCGCCCAGCTCTTTCAGGCTTACATGGACAAGTACTGCCGCGGCCAGAACGACCAGTTGTTCCGCCTCGCCGAAACCGATTTCCTGGGTCGCGGAGCCGGCGCCGGCGGCAAGGGTGATTACCACGGTTGCAGCGAGTTCAACCCCGTACTGATGTTCTCCCGCGCCGAGCACCAGGCCTTCAGCCAGGCCAGCGACAAGGCCGAACGCGACGCCGCGAACGCCCCCAACCGCCGCGTCGTCGTCTTCCTGTTCCGCCCTGGCAGCAAGATCAATGTCGCCAAGTGGCCCTGCCCACCGGCCACCAAGGGGATGGATCTCTGCCGGAAGCGCTTCTGGTCCGACGCCGATGAGCGCCGCAAGTTCCAGCCCCTTCGCCGCGAGTTCGCCGCCACCCGCGACACCTTCGCCTGCCGCTTTTACGAGCGCATCGCCGGCCGCTCCCCTTGCGAGGCCGGCGTGGAACGCTCCTTGCCCACCCTCTACGTGCCCGAGGAGCCGAACTCCTACAATTGGGTGCCTTTGCATTCGCTCTGGGTCTACCTCGTTCACTTCCGCGGCACTGAGATTGAGATTCTCCAACGCTTGAAGCTGCGCGAGGGCAAGCTATGCGATGACCAGGACCGACTCGTGCCTGTCCACTGCAACCGTCACGCCTGGTTCTACTTCAGCCACCGCGACGACCTGCTCACGCTGGATCGGGCCCGCTGGTTCGCCCGCGACCGCTCCGGCCTGCCGCTGGTCGGGCCCTTCTGCGTGCCGTGCGGCCCGCAAGCCAGAATCAACATCGACATCTGGCAGCAGAATGACTGGGCCATCGTGCGCGCCAGCCGGGTGGACGGCGCCCGCGCCGACAAAGTCATGATGGCCGAATGGAGGGAAGACTATGGGACCGGCAGGCTGCTGCCGATGCAGGGGGGCGGCATTGGTTTTTACCCTCACGGCTCCTACACGGAGAAGCAGCGCCAGGAAAGATGGAAGGGCGGCACAACGCTCATCCCCTTGATCCAGTTCGGCAGCCCGGGCGACCGGCCGATGTGGGTGGGCACCCTCTCCGCCCTCCCCTCTCCTAAGGCCAAGCTCCTGCTGGTCCACGGGGTGCTCTACCCCGGCACCTATAACGAACTTGCCCCCACTGGGCGCAACCAGGAGTTCCCCGGCCATCACCTCTATGACCGGTTCCTGGTGAGCCGCCTGCTGGCGCTCGGCGCCGATGACCAGGCTCCGGCTGCGATCGATGCGCTGCCCGACCCGCCCGCCCGCTGTCTGGTCCCCGGCGACATGTGCTGGCAGACTCAGGGCGAGACCCCCAACTGCGGCCCATACAGCTTCTCCACCGCCATGAACTACTGGATGCCCTACACCAATAACCCCGCGCAGAGGGACGGGGCCTGGTACGCCGGCCGCATCGACGCCATGGCGATTCCCGCCGGCGCGCGCACCCCTGCCCACCTCGCCGACGCCGCCGTCCGCTTCCACATGAACGGCCGCGACAACGATGCCGAAGAGATCAACCGCGCCCGCGCCCTCAAGGTGCTCAAGCTCTGGCTCCAGGCCGGCGTGCCGGCCCTTATCCTGGTCAAGGAGGAGTACGGCATCACCAGCTACCACTGGAAGACGGTCGTCGGCTATGACGGAAACCGCTTCTTCATGAATAACTCCGGCGCCGACAACGAGTTGATCCGCGCCCGGCGCACCCCCGGCATCGAATATGAGCGTGCCCCGATCGGCAACGACGTGGACTCCGAAACCGCGTTCTACGACAAATGGAAGGCCGGTGGCGGAGACATCGTGGATCTGATCACTTCCGTCGACGAGTGCACTTTCATCCCGCTGTTTCCCAACGACTCCATGTTTGGCGGCGGGGCGGCCGTATGAATTCCGGGCCCCGGTGGCGCTTCGTTTCACTGCTCGCCGTTTGCACCGCACTGCTGCCGGCAACCGGCTGTTCCACCACCCAGGAGCTGCGCGCCTTCGTGTTTGATCAGGCCGGGCGCCCGATTCCTGGCGCCCTGTTCTACGCCGAGGCTTACACCCACGACGGCGCCTTCGATTTCGCTTTCAGCCTGCCAGGCCCCAACGGCGCGGCGCCCCCGTCCGGCCACCCCCCTTTGACCATCCGCTGGCGCTGGGGCGCCAAACTCGCGCTTGCCGCCTTCGCTCCGGGCAAGAAGCCCATCGCCGTCTACGACGAACTTGGGCGCGTGCGTGCCGACGGCATCGTCTTCAACCTCCAGGACCTGCCGGACAAAGGCCTGCGCTGGGAACCCAGGGTCGCTGATCTCTCCTTCCCGTTTGAGAACGCCCCCCGGCTGGCTGCCCGCGCTGCCGCCCCCGAATGCGCCCCCCTCCGCCGCGCTTTCCGGGCCGCTTACGAGCCGCTGTTCGCCGGCGAGGAGCCGGCACTGCCTCGCCAGATCCTCAAGATGCGGGCCCTGGAACGTCTTGTTGAGATCCCCACCCCCGGCGGTCCCGGGGCGCCCCGAAATAGGGCTTCCCCCCCACCGCCGAAAGGACTATAATGCTGGAATCGCGAGAGGGCTGGCTGTGAACGACGAACCCGAGACGCCATTTGACAACATCGAAAGCGCGCAGCAGTATGTGGAGTTGCTGTGCGACGCCGTCGAGGAGGCGCGGCGGGAGGTGGACGCCGACATCGCGCGCGCCAGCGGCCCCGAGGGAGACCGCCGCAGACAGGCCCTCCAACTGGTTGCCTACAACCTGGGCAAGCTCTCCACCCACATGGGCACCAGCCGCCGCCTTTTGAACGACTTGCGCAGCTTGCGGCGCCTTCTGCTCAGCGAGAGGCTGCTCGAAAAGGCGGCCGCGGATAGCCAGGACGGCTCGGCGCCGGAAAAGGCGGCCGGGGCGGCAGCGTAAGGCGACGGGCGGTCGGGTCACGCCGGATCACCACCCGGCTCCAAAAAAAGAAGCGGGCGCTGGGGTTGGGTGAAAGGGTGAGTGCGCCCGCTAATCGTAAAGGGGATCTACCATGAGAAACGCCGCCCGCAGGCGAGACGTTACCGGGCGCAGAAGTTTTTTTTGGGGGCGCCCGGGGATCACATCTCCCGCCGGTTCTCCAGCGACTTGGTGATGGTCACCTCGTCGGCGAATTCCAGGTCGCTGCCCACCGGGACACCCATCGCGATGCGGGTTACCTTCAGGCCGAGCGGCTTGAGCAACCGGGAGAGATAAGCCGCGGTGGCTTCGCCTTCCACGGTCGGGTTGGTGGCCAGGATCACCTCCTTGACCTCGCCGGGTTCCAGCCGGTGGATCAGGCCGCCGATCTTCAGTTGCTCGGGCGAGATGCCGCGCAACGGAGAGATGGTGCCGTGGAGCACGTGGTACAGACCGCTGTACTGGCGGGTGGTCTCGATGGGCAGGATGTTGTGCGGTTCTTCCACCACACAAATCACCGACCGGTCACGGCCGGGGTCACGGCAAAAAGTACACAACTCAGTGTCGGTGATGTTGTTGCACACCGCGCAGAGCCCCAGCTTGTCCTTGACGTCCAGCAGCGCCTGGGCGAGGCGGGCGGCCTCTTCGCGCCCCCCGCGCAGCACGTGGAAGGCAAGCCGCTGGGCGGATTTCTGCCCCACCCCGGGAAGGCGTTTGAACTCCAGGATCAGCCGCGCCAGCGGTTCGGCGTAGTCGGGCATGGCTTAGAACAGGCCCGGAGGCACGCCCAATCCCCCCAGCATGCCGGCCATCTTCTGCTGCGCCTCCGCGTCCACCTTCTTGGCCGCCTCGTTGAAGGCCGCCATCACCATGTCCTGGAGCATCTCGGCATCGCCGGCCACTTCGGGGTCGATCTTGACCCCGAGGACTTTCTTCTGGCCGTCCATCGTCACCGTGACCATGCCGCCGCCGGCCGAAGCTTCGACGCGGATCTGGGCGATCTCCTCCTGAAGCTTCTGCTGCATCTGCTGGGCCTGCTTCATCATGGCCTGCATGTTCCCCATGCCACCGGGTAGTCTCACGATTGGCTCCTTTGTTGCGGCTGTCGCTTATTGTTTCAGATTCCGCACCCCGCGGACCTCGGCGCCGGGGAAGACATCCAGGAAGCGCCGGACGGCCGGCTCGGCCAGCGCCCGGCTCGTTACCTCGTCGTCCTGCGGGGCCGGTGCGGGGGCCGGCGATTCGACCGCCCCCGGCTCCGCCAGCGTGATCTTGATCTTCCGCGGCCGGCCGGCGGCCTTGCGCACCAGTTTCTCCAGGTCACCGCCCTTCAAGGCCAGGGCAAATTCCTTGGGGGTGACGAATTCCAGTTCCTCGCCCGCCTCGGTGATGCTCGAGTGGCCTATGGCGTCGGCAGTGAAGGTCATGCCCATCTCGATGGCCGCCGCGTGCAGTTTTTCCTTCCAGCCGTCACCGGCGGACGCCGCCGCGGGAGGCGCCGCCAGCGCCTGCCCGGAGGGAGCGGACGGGGCGGGTTGCCGGGCAGCCGGCGCCGGCCCGGCTTCCCCGAGACTTGCCAGCGCCTCCTCGATCGGCAGCAGCCTGCCCGCCTCGATCAGCCGGAGGAGGCCAAGCTCCAGGTGGAGCCGCGGATCGAAGGAGAACTGCAAGTCGCGGAACAGATCGAGCGAAAGCTGCAAGTAGCGGGTCAGGTCCTCCTGGGAGAAGCCGCCCGCGATCTGGCTCAGGCGCGCCCGTTCACCCGAGGAGGCGGCCACCAGGCGGCTGTTGTCGCCAGCGACTTTGGTCACCAGCAGGTTGCGGAAGTAGCGGGCCAGCTCGCGGCAGAAGTGCTGCAAGTGCCGCCCGTCACGGACCAGGCCGCTGACGATCTCCAGCATGCGGCCGGCATCGGCGTCGCGCAGCGTCTGGGTGACCTGGTCGAGGGCCTCGAGCGAGAAGACGCCGACGAGCGCCCGCACCTCGGCGGCCTCCAGCTTGAGGCCGCAGCAGGCGATAGCCTGGTCCAGCGCGGAGAGCGAATCGCGCACGCTGCCGTCGCCGGCCTGGGCCAGCACGGCCAGCGCCTCGGCGTCGGCCTCGATGCCTTCCTGGCGGCAGATCCACTCGATCCGCCCCACCAGCTCGTCGAAGGCGATCGAGCGGAAGCTAAAGTGCTGGCAGCGGGAGGCGATGGTGGCCGGGATCTTGTGGGCTTCGGTGGTGCAGAGCAGGAAGACCACCCACTCCGGCGGCTCCTCCAGCGTCTTCAGCATCGCGTTGAAGGCCTCGCTGGTGATCTGGTGGGCCTCGTCGATGATGAAGACCTTGTAGCGGTCGCGGGCGGGGCGGTAGCGCACGTTCTCGCGCAGCTCGCGCATTTCGTTGATGCCGCGGTTGGAGGCGGCGTCGATTTCGATTACATCGGGGGCGTTGCCGGCGGCGGTCTCGAGGCAACTCGAGCACGCGCCGCAGGGCGTCGTGGTCGGGCCCTGGACGCAGTTCAGGCACCGGGCCAGGATGCGGGCCACGGTGGTCTTGCCGGTGCCGCGCTGGCCCGAGAAGATGTAACCGTGGGCGATGCGGTTCTGGGCGATGGCGTTCTCGAGCGTGGTGCGGACGTGCTCCTGGTTGACCAGTTCAGCGAAAAGCTGGGGCCGGTATTTGCGGGCGATGACCTGGTACATGAACGCCGGCGGGCAAGGGCCGTAATTGCCAGACCCCAGGTGATCCGCGGCACACGGACCGCACCGCTACCGTTGCTTCCTTCCGGACCTGGCGGGGTTTGCAGCCGCCCGTTGCACGGAGCCCGGGGCCTGACAATCACTTATCCTAGCA
>JBBTDS010000814.1:6957-12215 GCA_038060875.1 Acidobacteriota bacterium
CGTCGGGAAACCGGCCGGCACTTTCTGCGTCACCTTTCCCGTCGCCGCCCACTCCGTCCCGCGCTGAAGAGTCGCGATGAAGCCCACGCAACTCATCGCGGCGAGGTCGTGCCCAAGAACGGTGTGGAAGATCCGTCCTTTTCCGTACCTCAGGACCATGAGCATGGGCTCATCGCGGCCCGTACCCTTGTTGGCCGGATCCGAATAGGCCGTGGCGAGCGCCACCAAGTTCTCGCCGGGGCCGCGGAGGTTGGCGTATAGCTCGTCGGCTGCATGCATCCAGACCTTGGGCAGGCCCCTGGTGATCGGGTGGTCGCTGTTCCGAATCACCACCGGAAAGGGGATACGAGCTCCGTGGCTTCCCGCGCGTCCGGGCGAGGTATCGGAAACCAGCTTCCCATCCCTGTAATACCAGAGCGGACCCGACTTCTCGTCCCGGTTCCGCCAGCCGCCGATCCCGATCATGAGGTTGAACGCCCGCCATCCCGGAAACGCGTTGTCGGCGCCATGGACGACCACCAGCCCGCCTCCGTTCCCCACATACTGTTCGAACGACGTCTTCAGGTCCGCGGGCCATTGGTCGTCGGTGGTGTCGTAGTTCATTAGCACCGCCCGGTACTTGCCGAACTCCGGCCGGAAGCTGCTGAAGTCGCCGCCTGGCGGAGGCGAGGTGACCTGATCCACCTGGAACAGGCCGGTCTCCTCCAACATCTTCTTCATCACTGGCGAGGTCGGCTCCCACGGGTGAGAGCGCGACTGCTGCCCATCCAGCAGCATGACGCGGATCGGGGCCGCGGCCGACGCCGGCAGCCCAAGCGAAAACGACGCCAGGAACAAAACGGTCAGGACCGTGTCTTTCATGGTTCTCCTTCCTACCGCGCGTACGGGTGGCCGCGCAGGGTGGCCAGGGCGCGGTAGATCTGCTCGGCCAGCATCACGCGGGCCAGCTCGTGCGCGTAGGTCATCGAAGAGAGCGACAGCGCCAGGCCGGCGCGCTCCCGCCAGCCCGGCGGCAGCCCGCCGGCGCCGCCGACGACGAATACCAGGTCCTGGCTGCGCTGCTCCGCGTCGGCCACCAGCGCGGTAAAGCGCGGCGAGTCCATCGCCTGGCCCCCGGCATCGAGCACGATCTTCCGGGCGGCGGGGTGGCGCGCCCACGGGTCGGTCCGCTCCGGCTTGATCTCCCTCATCTCGCAGCCGGCGTAACGCGCCGCTCGCTTGACGTACTCGGCGGCCATGGCGTTGGCCTGCGCATCCCGCGGCTTGCCGATGTAGTAGAGGAAGATCTTCACGAGGAGTCAGAATAGCACGCGGTCAGCGGTATTCGTCCGCCCAAAGGGCTTCGATAAAGTGCGCGAGCGGGAGGATGGCCAGCGCGCCGATGCGGCGGGGTCTTGGCTCAAGACACACGCACAGCAGGCGCTTGAGCGCGCCCTCTTCCGCCAACGCACGGAGCGACTTGAGATCATCCGGAGATACGTTCCTCTTGGCCTTTACTTCCACCGCGGTGTGGTCCCCGAGGATGAAGTCCACCTCGAACCCGGAGGTCGAGCGCCAGTAGCTGACAGGCTCCGCGGAACGGTAGTCCCGGTAGCTCACGAGCTCGTGCATGAGGTAGGTTTCGAGCGCTTGGCCGTACTCGGGCGTTCCGGGGCGAAACTCTCGGCCCTGAAGCGCTCCAACTACGCCCACATCGAAGAAGTAGTACTTCGACGAGGCCAGCGGTTTCCTCTTCTTCGACTTCCGCCACGCCGGCAACTCATGGAGCACCAAGGTGTCCTTGAGGATCTCGAAGTACTCGTACACCGTCGTGCGCGGCACCTGGGCGTCGTTGGCCACGTTGGTGAAGTTCACGATGGCGCCATTGGAGAGCGCCGCGACGCGGAGGAACCGGCTGAAGGCGGGAACGTTGCGAGTGGCGCCCTCGGCCACCACTTCCTGCTGAAGGTAGGTTCCTGCGTAGGCCTCCAGGTCGGCGCGAGGATCGTCGGAAAAGTAGATGGACGGCAGCAGGCCCCGCGACAGTGCCCGGCCCAGATCGAAGTCCGAGCCGAGTTCGGCGGACGTGAGCGGGTGGAGATGCCTGGTTCGCGCCCGCCCTCCCAGCAGATTCACGCCGCCGCCACGGAGCTTGCGGGCGCTGGAGCCGGTGAGCAGAAAATGAACGCCGCGCTCTTCAATCAGGCGGTGCGCCTCGTTCAGCAAGTCCGGAAGGCGCTGGATCTCGTCGATCACCACTACCCGATCCTGCGGGCCGAGTTCCTGTGCGATCCGGCCAGGGTCCCGGCTCAGCGCCAGGTACACCGAGGAGTCGAGCAAGTCGTAGCCTCGAACGCCCTGCAAGGTATGACGGATGAGGAAGGTCTTCCCGGTCTGGCGGGGTCCGAACAGGAAGTGGGACTTCTTCCTGAGGAGGGCAGACAGATCCAGCAGGCGCGGGACCACCGGGCGGGCGGAGGCATGTGTCATGTCTGTCGTCATTTATCATGACAAATGACGATAGAGTTGTCAATACTCCCACTGCACGAAGAACTGCACCTGGCGGGCGTTCAGCGTCTCCACCATCCCGCCGTAAGAGGCGAGACGGGCGCCGCGGGCCGCATAGTAAGGACTGACCCGCAACGCGTTGGTGCGGTTCGTGAGGTTGAATGCCTCCAGACCGGGCTGGAGCCACATGCGCCCGCCCTTGACCAGAAATGTCTTCATCACCCGGAGATCCATGGAGAAGGTCGCGGGAGAAAAGTAGGGATTTCGCGGCAGGCCGAAGGGGCGGGCGGAGATCGGATAAGCGCCGGTGCGGAATGTGTCGGTGGAATCGAGCGCGTTGATGGGGCGGCCGCTGCCGGCGGTCACGATGGGGGAGACGGTGATCCTCTCGAAGGCCCGCCGCAGCCAGGCCGGGGCCGCGGCCAGCGCCTCGTCCGGCAGCTCCCAGAGCGCGCTGGCGGCGAGCCGGTGCGCCTGGTGCTGGCGGGAGCGCGCCCGGTCCTGCCCGAGCCGCCACGGATCGAGCGGTTGCTCGTCGAAATCCGAAGCGTCGTCCCAGGTGCGCCCGATGTTGTAGGCGACCAGGAACGTCAGCTCCCGGCTCATGCGGCGGTTCAGGGAGACCGAAGCGCCGTGATAATCCGAGCGCGCCGTCTGCTCAAGCTGCCAGAGGGCCGGGAGCGTGCCGGAGATGTTGCGGATCCGCGGCAGCCGCAAGCCGCGCACCGCGCTGTATTCGACGGTAAGGGTGGTGTTCTTTCCGAGGCTGCGCTCGACCCCGGCGGTCAGCTTCCGGCTGTAGGTTGCCGGCAGCCGGCGGTCCGGCCGATAAAAGGAGGCTGGCCAGGGGCGGAAGACGCGGGCCGCCGCGTCACCCACGAGGTACTGCTCGAAGCCGCGGCGGCCGTCCTTCTGGATGGCGTCGTTTAGGAAGGCCAGCGGATAGCGGTCGTAGAACAGGCCGGCGCCGGCCCGCAGAACGAAGCCGGCGGTGCCGCCGGGACGCCACGCGAGGCCGAGCCGCGGCGCCAGGTTGCGGCCCGAGCCGGCGAACCCGGCGGGCATTCGCTGCCGGTCGTAGCGCAAGCCGGCCTCCACCGTCAGTCCGGGCAGCGGCTGCCAGCGGTCCTGGAACCACACGCCGAGCGGCAGTGTCGAGAAGCGCGTTGCCGGATCGCCGAACGCCTGAATGAAGACATCCGGCTCGGCCCGCAGGAAGTCGGCCAGCGTGGGGAAGATGAAGACGCCGCTGAAACGGTTGGCGATGCTGGCGTTGAGGCGAATCGGGTGGAGGCTGCCGCCCAGCGCCAACTGATGACGGCCCGCGCTCAGATTGAGGCTCTCCACCATCTCGTAGTGATCCTCGAGGCGGGAGGCGTCCAGGCGGTACGCCTGGCCCAGCGTCAGCACGCCGGGGATCTCCAGCATCGCGCCGCGCGAATTAGGCGTGATGGCGACGCTGCGCCGCGCCGTCTGCACGCGCAGATCATTCACCACGTGCGGCGACGGAACGGCGATCCAGCCGGCGACGAAGGAGTGGTCGGTGGTCAGGCTGCTGCCGCGGGCGGAGCGGTCGGAGAAGTTGTCGGCCCCGAGCACCTCATTGGTGATCCGCCCGCGCGAAAAGGCGTGCCGCGCCGAGAGGCTGTGCCGCAGGCCCGCCTGGTGGTTGGCCTTGAACGAGAACTCGGTCTCGCGGGAGCCGGCGGGGAACAAGCCGCGCTCGACGCGGCGCACGGCGGCGGCGCTGAACTCCGGCCGCATCAGCGCCCGGTTCAAGTCCGCCAGCGCGCCCTCGGGCGCGTCCGACCATTCCTCACTCGCTTCGAACTCGTGCTCGATGGCGGTCGAGAAGAAGGTGCGGTCGCGGCGCAAAGGCCCGCTGGTGGAGACGCCCGGCTGGTACCGCCGGAAGCGCGGGCGGGCGGGCGTGATGGCTTCGGGGTTCCGCGCGTTGAGCCGCTCGTTCTGGGTGAAGAAGGTCCAATCGCCGTGCCGGAGGTTGGCGCCGGAGCGGGTGACGACGTTCACCAGGCCGCCGGCGGCGCCGCCGAACTCGGCGCCCACCACCGTGCCGGTCACCCGGAACTCCTGCACCATCTCCAGGCCGATGGCCACACGGTTGCCCCCGGTGGTTTCATCGCGGTTGTCCACGCCGTCGATCAAGAGGCTGTTGTTGCGCCCGCGGAGGCCGCCGAAGGTGAAGCCGCTGTCGGCGGCCGGGCTGCGCACTCCGGCCGCGGCGCGCTGGGCATTGGAACCGCTGGAAACGGCCACGCCCGGCGCCATCAGGACGAAGTTCAGGTAGTTGCGGTTCGACGCCGGCGATTCTTCGATGCGCTTGTAGCCGAGGGCCACGCTGGCGGCGGTGGCGGCGGCTTCCAGGGCTTCGGGTTGCTCCTTGACCTCGAGCTTCTCGATCACCGCGGCCGGCGTCATCTCGATCCGGTGGCCGACCACCTGGCCCAGGGAGAGCGGGAACGGCTCAACCGCCACGGTCGCAAAGCCCTCCTTCTCCAGGCGCAGCGCGTAGGTTCCGATGGCCAGGCCGGCGAAGCGGAACAGGCCGCTCGCGCCGGTTTCGGTCACACGCGCGGCGCCGGTCTCCTGGTGCACGGCGGTCACGCGCACGCGGGCAATGCTCGCGCCGCTCGAATCCAGCACGCTCCCCTGGATCGTTCCGGTGGTCTGAGCGGATTGAGCTGCGACACAGGCGGCCAGCAGCGCCGCCAGCAGGAACGCGGCCGCAAGCCTCATTGCGTGAGCACCGG
>JBBTDS010000815.1:0-6910 GCA_038060875.1 Acidobacteriota bacterium
GTCATTCAGAGACTTAGGTCAGTTGCGGCTGCTGGGGGTTCCGAGACTGCTGCGATGTTCACCTGTTCACAGCAATTTCGCGAAGCGGCGTGACTGAGAAGCGAAGGGCGGCGGGATCGGGCGCGCACGCGCTGGTCACGCCAGCAGTTCCCCCAGATCCCACACGTGATCCGTGATCCCCGCTTCCATCGCAGGCGTGATGCGCAAGCTCTGATGAACCCGGCAGAAGTTATAGAAAACAAACCAGATAGTATACGCGACCTTCAAATTCTCCCACTTCTTGCTGAAGGCGTTCGTCAGCCGCGTCATGCGGCGCATCCCCATGCGGATTGAGAGATTCTGCCGCTCAACATGCGAGGTACAGATGCGGCGCTTGTCAGGATTGGCGGGAACGGGTTTTGGGACAGCCTCTACTACCTCAGCCGGGGAGTACCGCTGTTCGCCCTCGCGGGGCGCGGCATACACTTTCACAAGCTGAGCGTAGTCCGCGCGGTCGCTGAGGCCCGAGTCAATCGCCCAGCTGTAGGGGTTGAAGCCGTCCGTGGTGATCTGGAACCAGGGATCCGCCGTGGCGGTGCGGAGCTTCGAAATGAAGTCATCCGTGGTTGTCCGATCCCGCCGGCCCAGTTCCCAGCAGAGAACGAGCTTCGAGTGCCGCTCCAGGGCCACGAAAGAGTAGGCGTCGCCGATCTCTCGATTGTCCGCCTCTTCGGGGCCCTTATGCGCTTCCTTCTTTGCCACGAATCCCCAGATTTCATCCGCCTGAACGTCTTTGGAGGATCTCGGGCATCCGAAACTACTCCAGCATCTTTTTGCCGTGACGGCTTTAATGCGAGCGTCCGGATCGTGGGATCAGTTCAAACTCATGGTTGATCGCGCCCTGCCGAGAGAAGTGTCTTTGCCTCTCTTCGATGGGTGGGAGCAAGAAGATGAGGGCCAATTGCCGCCTTGCCCCACACCGACAGGTCCTCAATTGAGTGGCCCTGAGGGGATCGTCCCGTGATCTTCTGGCGGCCCGCTCTTCCGAGGCCGCCACCAGAGTTCAACGCAGGATTAGGACACTACCCGGCGGGCCGATCCGCACACTGGACCGGATGTTCCCGGTTTTGCCGTCGGCGGGGGTGGTGGTGGAGTTTTAAGCTCCCTCGACCTTGAGGGCGATCGCATGATCGGACGGCCGCTGCGGCGGCATCGCGACCCGTAAGCTGCTCGCGTCCTGGGTCCACTTCAGCGGGCCATTGAAACCCAGCAAACGCGCACTGGAGATCTTTCCCACCCCATGAGGGCCGCCGAGAGCCAGTTCAGTGAAGGGGGCTTCCTTCTCCGGCCAGCCCATCGCAAAGGCGTAGACGGTAGATCCTTTCCGGGTGTAGCGCACATCCTGGGCGCCAAGCGGCTTCCGGTTCCGTTCGTTGAACGCGCCGGCCTGGTGGTGTTCGGAGCCACCCGCGGGGGGCTTGTGTGGAGGCGGCAGGGGCGGCGCTGCCGAACGTCTTCCACGGCCGCGTGGCGCAAATCGCCTCGCCGTTGACGGCTATCCAGCGCGCGATCTCGTCCAGGACCTTCAGCTCCCGCTCGTCGAGCATCCCGTCGGAGGGCAGCGGGAAGTTCAGCAGCAGGTTGCCGTTCCGGCTGACGATATCGACCAGCATGTCGATGACGATCTTCGGCGACTTGTATTGGGCCTCTTTGTCGTAGTGCCAGCGGCCGACGCAGGTGTCGGTCTGCCACGGTTCGTCCCAGATGCGGTCCACCACGCCGCGCTCGAGATCGAGCACGCAGGCGCCCTGCACGCAGTCGGTCTTGCCTTTGTTTGTGTACACCGCCTCGACGCGCCCGCCGTGCCTGGCGGCGCCGCGGTTGTACAGGTGCGCCACGACTGCGAGACCCCACTCGCCGAAGAAGATCGGTCCGTCGGTGTAGAGGAGGTCGGGCTCGTACTGGTCGATGAGGTCCTTCATCCGCTCGAAATAGTGCCGCTTCCAGGCGAGCGGCACGCCCTGCTCATCCCAAGCCCGCTTGGGCGCATCGTGCGTCTGGTGGTAGAGGCCGGCGTACTTGGGGTCGGCCCCGTCATAGGGCACGCCCTGGAACGGCCCATCCTTGTCCGCGCCGTGGCTCGTCTGGAACCAGTGGTAGCTCACGGCCAGATGCTCGCTCACGCCGAATCGCAAACCCTGCTTCAAGGCGGCTTTGCGGAAGAGGCCCACGATGTCCTTCCTGGGCCCCATGTTCACCGCACGTCGCGGAACCATGCGGGGACGCGGTAACCCTTGAGCGACTCGCGGGTGGGAGCGAACGGCCCGGCGGCGATTTCCGGTCCGCCCTGGGCCGCCAGCGCCGGCGCGCCGGCGCAGGCCAGCGACGTCACCAACTGTCTTCGCGTCACTGTCGTCCTCCTCGGCGGGCAGCCGTTCAGGGCAGCACCGCCCGCAGCGCCAGGTTCACCGCCACCATCAGGACCGAGGCGGCCGGCAGGACGAGCAGCGCCTTCTTCAGGCGGATGGGATCCTCGCCGGCGATCGCGCCGATGATGCGGGAACTGACGGCCAGGCCAAGCCAGCCGCTGGTGATGACGATGCCCAGCGCGGTGGCGGTGGCCACGGTGAAGACGTTGCCGACAATGGCCAGGGTGGTCGGGAAGACCGGGGCCATGGCGAGCCCGGCGCAGAAGACGGCGATCCAGGAGACCTTGGGGTCGCGCGTCTGGAGCGCCAGGTAAGTGGTCACGGTCATCAGGAGGGCGGCCACCAGCGTAACGGTTTGTGCCGGCACCGTGATCAGGACCGGGGCCACGGCGACGCGGCCCACGAGCATCCCGAGCGCGAAGCCGAGCGAAAGGATGTTCAGCGCCCGGCCTTCGGGGATGCCCTGGGCGATGAGGTGGCGAACCAGCCAGTTCCACACGCCCACTTCGGCAGCCACGTAGAGGAACAGCAGCAGGGCCAGCAGCCACAGGGCGGGCTGGCCCAGCAGGTCACTGGCCTGAGACAACTGGAAGCCGCGCTCGCCGCTGGGCGGCGGGATCGGCGCGGTGAAGTGAATGACGAGCGTGCCTGCCGTCAGCACCGCCACCAGGTAGCAGAGCCGGGTGGAGTTGCGGCCCAGGAGGTTGGCCGAAATGAACGGCGTGGCCAGGCCACCCAGACCGAAGAACAGGTTCAGGAAATTCATGACCGTCGCCCGCCGCCCGGCGCCGATGTCGCTGACCAGCGCGTTGGCGCCGGTGACGATGATGCCGCCGCCGAGGCCCAGAATCAGCAGGTAAACCATGATCGTCCCGTAGCCTTTGGACTTGGGCAGCAGGAACAGCGCCAGGGCGATGAGCGCCAGGCCCAGCACCAGCCCGACCTTCTTGCCCTGGTTGTCGATGAGCGGGCCGACCGAGATCGAGGCGATGATCAGCCCGATGGCCTGGGCCAGCGCGATGTTGCCGTTTTGCTTGGGAGTGAGCTTGAAGCGTTGTGAAAGGTCGGGCAGGATGGTGCCGAGCATGGCGGCGATCATGCCGTAAACGAAGATGGCCAGGATGGCGGCGGTGATCAGCATGTGCAATCCTCCAAGAGAAAACCGCGGGGCCTGACCGCTCCCTCACGGTCGCGGCTCGGTGAGTGCCCCACCGTTTGGTGGGCCCGCGGTCCCAAATCTTATCAAAGTTGCGAGAGCGAAGGGGGCGCGCGTCAAGCGAAGCTGTACTTCTGCGCCTGGTCGTCCCAGAGGACTTTCTTGCCGTGGCGGTAGGAGAGGGTGGCCATGTGGCCGGGGATGGCGGCCACCTGGCCGACAGTGGCCGGGGCGATCGGCTTCTCCTTGCCGCGGATCGCTTCGATCCAGTTCTTGACGTGGGCCTCGACGGCCAGGTTGTCGTTGCCGGGGATGGTCTCGCTGATCTCCTTGCGGGCGGCGACGTGTGCCGGCGGCTTGCCGCCGAACTTCTGCGGGTAGAAGTTCAGCGTCTGGCGGCTGATGACCTCGATCAGGCCTTCGTTGCCGAGGAACTGCTCGCCGTAGCCGAAGTGGTCGTTGCCGAAGTAGCAACTGTAGTTGACGTGGAAGCGGCCGGGGTACTCGTAGATGGCGCTGAGGCAGTCGGGCACGTCGCGGTCGTCTTCGACCCAGCGGTAGACGCCGCCGGAGGCCATGCAGGAGAGCGGCACCGTCTTGCCGCAGACGAAGTTGGTGATGTCGGTCTGGTGGACCAGCAGATCGGTGGAGATGCCGCCGGAGTAATCCCAGTAGAGGCGCCACTGATAGAAGCGCTGCTTGTCGAAAGGCCGCTTGGGCGCCGGGCCGAGGAACTTCGCGAAGTCGGTGTTCTGCTCGCTGGCGTCGGGCGGGATGGTGTAGCGCCAGGCGGGGTTGTCGGGCAGCGAATTGCGGTACCAGAAGGCGCGAACGTAGTGGACCTCGCCGATCATGCCCTGGGCGACCATCTCCTTGGCCTTGATGTAGAGCGAGTTGCTGCGGTTCTGGGTGCCGACCTGGATCACCTTGCCGGCCTTGGCGGCCAGCGCGACGATCTCAGCGCCCTCTTCGATGGTGTGAGCCAGCGGCTTCTCGACGTAGATGTTCTTGCCGGCCTTGAGGGCCGCGATGGCCATGGAATGATGGAGGTGCTCGGGGGTGGCGATGATGACGGCATCGACGGCGGGGTCGGCCAGGATCTCGGTGTACTCCTTGGTCGCCTGGGGCGCGTTGCCGCCCATGGTCTGGACGCGGTCCTTGGCGCGGGCCAGCCGGCCCTCGTAAGCGTCGCAGACCCAGGTAACCTGGTAAGGCGGCTGGGTGCCTTTGTACAGCCGCTCCAGCAGGTAGTAGCCGCGGCCGCCCCCCCCGATGAGGCCGATGTTGAGGCGCTCATTGGCGCCCTGGGCGGAAAGGACGGCGGGAGCGGCCAGGGTCGCGCCGGCGGCGCCGATGAAATCTCGACGGGATTGAGTCATAAAGGGGCTTTCTCCTGGGTTGTGCTAACTCTAGATGATAGCAATTGGTAGTGCAGTGCGGGGCAGCCACTCTGTTGTATAATTAAGACAGGCGTCGAGCTCGAAGAGTGGGCGAAAGCCCACTTTTTTGTTGAGCGACTGTTTTGCCTAGGCAAATGAAGGAAGAATTGCTGGCCAAGATCCGGGAAGTCGCCGAGCGGGTGGCGGAATCCGAAGGCATGGAAATTGTCGAGGTGGAGATGTTGGGCGCGGGGAACCAGCGCCTGCTGCGCGTCTCTATCGACAAGCCGGAAGGCGTCACGCACGGCCACTGCGAGCTGATCTCGCAGCAGGTGGGCACGATCCTGGACGTGGAGGACCTGGTGCCGGGCGGCCGCTACACGCTGGAGGTCAGCTCACCGGGGGTGGAGCGCAAGCTCACCCGGCCGCGGGACTTCGAGCGCTTCCTGGGGCGCAAGGCCAAGGTGCGGCTGCGCGAGCCGGTCGAGAATCGGCGGTACTGGGAGGGCACCCTGGCCGGCTTCTCCGGCGGGGTGGTGACGCTTGAGCCGGAGCCGGGCAAGACCATCCGTTTCGATCTGGGGCAGATCGAAAGGGCAAACCTGAAGTTCGATTGGTAATCACCGGACAATTGGAAGAGAGGGAATCTTGGGAACGATCCATCAGTTCATTGAGATCCTGAGCAAGGAGAAAGGCATCGAGTCGCAGATCGTGGTGGACGCGGTCAAGGACGCGGTGGTGGCGGCGGCGCGCAAGCAGTTCCGCACCACCGAGGACCTGGTGGCCGAATTCGGCGCCACCGACATCCATATCTATGCGGTGAAGAAGGTGGTCGAAGAGGTCCTGGACACAGTGAACGAGCTGACGCTGGAACAAGCCAGGCGCCTGGACCCGGCTGCCGAAGTGGGCTCGGAGGTCCGAATAGCGAAGTCCTTCGAGGCGCTGGGGCGCATCTCGGCGCAGACGGCCAGGCAGGTGATCTTCCAAAAGGTGCGCGACGCGGAACGCGAGACGGTGGTGCAGGAGTACGGCGGGCGCGTGGGCGAGCTGGTGAACTGCATCGTGAAGCGGGTGGAAGGCGGCGACCTGCTGGTGGACCTGGGCAAGACGGAAGCGCGGCTGCCGCGGAAAGAGCAGTCCAAGGCGGAGAATTTCAGCCCCGGCGACCGCATGCGCTGCGTGATCAAGAGCGTGGAAAAGACGGGCAAGACGCCGGGAGTGATCGTCTCGCGGGCGGCCCCGGAACTGGTGGCGCGGCTGTTCGAGCAGGAGGTGCCCGAAATTTACGACAACACGGTGGTGATCAAGGGCTGCGCCCGCGAGGCGGGCGAGCGCACCAAGATCGCGGTGCAAAGCCGCGACCGCGACGTGGACAGCGTGGGCGCTTGCGTGGGCATGAAGGGCATGCGGGTGCAGTCGATCATCCGCGAGCTGCGGGGGGAGAAGATCGACATCATCAACTACTCCGACGATCCGGTGGTCTTCGTGACCAACGCGCTCAGCCCGGCCAAGATCGCCAGAGTGACGATCGTGGATCGGGCGGGAAAACAGATGGAAGTGATCGTCGATGACACGCAGCTTTCCCTGGCCATCGGCAAGAAGGGCCAAAACGTGCGGCTGGCCGCCAAGCTGTTGGGCTGGCGGATCGACATCAAGAGCGAGGAGGAGAAGCGGCAGGAGGTGGAGTCGGAGATGGCCACGCTGGTGGTCCCCGGGGCGCCGGTCTCGGTGCTGCTGGACCAGGGGCTGAGCGAGAAGGTGCTGGAGAAACTGGTTGAAGCCGGCGTGGGGACGGTGGAGCAATTGGGGGGGATGACGCCGGAGCAGCTCGAGGCGATCCAGGGGATCGGCCCGAAGACGGTGGAGAACATCCAGGTCGCAGTGAACGCCTACTACGCGCAGTTTGAGGAAGTGCCGCCGGCGGAGGCAGCGGGGGGCGCGGCTGAGGAGGCGCTGTCGCCGGAGGC
>JBBTDS010000815.1:7010-15625 GCA_038060875.1 Acidobacteriota bacterium
CGCGGCTGAGGAGGCGTTGCCGGCGGAGGCAGCGGGGGGCGCGGCTGAGGAGGCGTTGCCGGCGGAGGCAGCGGGGGGCGCGGCTGAGGAGGCGCTGTCGCCGGAGGCAGCGGGCGGTGAAGCAGCGCCGGAGGAAACGTCGGCGGGCGGGCCGGAGCAGGCAGTGGCCCCGGCGCAAGCGGCCGAAGGGCCGCCGCCAGAGGACGCCGGCGGCGCCGAGCCGGCAGATTCCGGGTCGAGCGGGGCCGGATCTGCTAGGATTGATACAATACGGAGTCCTGAGGCGGGGAAGTAGTCTGCTGGGGTGGTGTAAACGCAGGGTATGAAGAAGATCCGGATCAACGAGCTGGCGCGCGAATGCGAGCAGCCCAACGCCGCGATTCTGGCGATACTGTCGCCATTCGGCGTGACCGAGAAGAAGACCCACTCCAGCTCAGTGGACGAAGACGTCGCGGACAAGATCCGCCGGCATTTTGGGGTCCTGGTGGAACAGCCGGCGGCCGAGGAGGCCGCCGCGCCGGTCGAGGTCGCGCCGGCCGAGATTGAGGAGGCGGGGCCGAGCGCGGTGGAGACAATCACGGCGGTGGTCGAGCCGGCCCCGGCGCCGGCGGCGGTGGGGGAGATCCCGGCGGAGACGTTCGCGCCGCGAGCGGCGCCGCCGCTTCGCCCGCCGCTGGCCACGCGGCTGGCGGCGATGGAAGTGGAGGAAGCGCCGGCAGGCGAGCCCGCGGCGCCGGCCGTTCGGGTGAAGCCGCCGGTGGCGGTGGTCAAGCCGGTGCCAGCGCCGAAGCCGGGGCAAATCCTGACCGGCCCGCGGCAGCCGTTGCCGGCGGCGATGCCGGAGGCGCCCCGTGCCGTGTCGCCCCGACCTGGCGCGCGTGCGGCGGCCAAGGCCCCGGCAGCCCCGGCGGCGAGCGCGCCTGGCGCAGCGCCCACGGCCAAGACAACGCTGGCCGGACAACCGACCGTGCGGCCGGTGGTGCCGCCGCGGCCGGACCTGGTGGCCCGGCTGGCCCAGACCAGGGCCATGCCGGGACAGCCGCAGCCGCGGCCTAGCGTGCCGCTGCGGCCCCAGACGGTGCCAGTGCCGGGCCAGCCGATCTACAAAGGTACGATCCGCCCCGGCCAGCCGCTGGTTCGGGCGCGGACGGGCGGGGCGGCGGCCCCTGGGGTGCGGGGACGGGGCGTCCACCCCACCACGCCGATGCGCCCGGAGCCGGGCGCGCAGCCGCCGACCGGCGAGCAACTGCGGCGGATGCAGGAGCGGCAGCGCGCCGCCCGCGCCGCCGCCCGCGAGCACGAACGCGAGGAGAGGCTTGTCCGCATCCCGCTCACCAGGCGCGAGGAAGCGGTCAAGCTGGCCGAAGGCAAGCAGGTCACCATCGCCGAAGGCATCACCGTCAAGGAGCTTTCCGAGAAGCTGGGCATCAAGGCGAACCTGGTGATCAAGAGGCTGGTGGACAAGAAGATCTTCGCCACCATCAACCAGACGCTGGATGTGGCCCTGGCCCAGGAACTGGCCCGGAACTTTGGCGCCGTCACCTCGATGGTGAGCTACGAGCAGGAAGCCGAAGCGCTGCTCCATCTCGATGCGGCGCCGGAGGAAAAGGAACAGACGAAGCGGGCCCCGGTGGTCACGGTGATGGGTCATGTGGACCACGGCAAGACGTCGCTGCTGGACGCCATCCGCGAGAGCAACGTGGCCGCGCGGGAGGCCGGCGGCATTACCCAGCACATCGGCGCCTATCACGTGGAGCGGAACGGGCGCAACATCGTATTCATCGACACGCCGGGGCACGAGGCCTTCACGCGGATGCGGGCACGCGGGGCCAAGGTGACCGACCTGGTGGTGCTGGTGGTGGCCGCCGACGACGGGGTGATGCCGCAGACGCTGGAAGCGATCGACCATGCCCGCGCCGCGGCCGTGCCGATCGTGGTGGCCATCAACAAAATCGACAAGCCGGAGGCGCAGCCGGAGCGGGTCAAGCAACAGCTCAGCGACCGCGGCCTGCTGCCGGAAGAGTGGGGCGGCGAGACGGTGATGGTGCCGGTCTCGGCCCGCACGAAACAGAACCTGGACCTGCTGCTGGAGATGATCCTGCTGGTGGCCGACATGCAGGAGCTGAAGGCCAGCGCCCACCGCCCGGCGCTGGGGACGGTGCTGGAAGCGGAGCTGGACCGCGGGCGCGGCCCGGTGGCCACCGTGCTGGTGCGCAACGGGACGCTGAAGGTGGGCGACTACGTAATCTCCGGCTCGGTATTCGGCAGGGTGCGGGCGATGTTCGACGATCGCGGCCGGCCGGTGCGGCAGGCCGAGCCCTCGATGCCGGTGGAAGTGCTGGGGCTGGAGGACCTGCCGGAAGTCGGCGAGACGTTGCAGGCGGTCACCGACACCGCCAAGGCCAAGCAGATCGTGCTCTACCGCGAGGGCAAGGCGCGCGAACGGGCGATGGCCAAGAGCAGCCGGGTGACGCTGGAGCAGTTGCACGAGCAGATCAAGGAGGGCGAGGTCAAGGAGCTGCCGGTCATTCTGAAGACCGACGTGGGCGGCACCGCCGAAGTGCTCGCCGAGACGCTGCAAAAGCTGTCCACCGACAAGGTGAAGATCCGGGTGATCCACAGCGGGGTGGGCGCGATCACCGAGACCGACGTGCTGCTGGCCTCGGCCTCCAACGCCATCATCATCGGCTTCAACGTGCGCCCGGGCCGCAACGCGGCCGCGGTGGCCGAGCAGGAGAAGGTGGACGTCCGGCTGCACACCATCATTTACGAGCTGAGCGACGAGATCAAGCGGGCGATGAGCGGGCTGCTGGAGCCGGTCTACAAGGAGGTGTACCGCGGCCGGGCCGAGGTCCGGGACACCTTCCGCATCTCCAAGGTGGGGACGGTGGCCGGCTGCCTGGTGGTGGACGGCCACATCAGCCGCGACAGCACCATCCGCGTGCTGCGCGACAGCGTGGTGGTTTACACCGGCAAGATCGGTTCGCTGAAGCGCTTCAAGGACGACGCCGGCGACGTGAAGAGCGGCCTGGAGTGCGGCCTGGCGATCGAGAACTTCAACGACATCAAGCCGGGCGACGTGCTGGAGGCGTTTGTCACCGAGCGGGTGGCGGCTGAAGTGCTGGTGTAGTGGCGCCATGGCCACCGTCGGCGTGCTGACCCTGGAGGTGAGGCTGGAGGATTCCCACTCGCTGAAGGACAAGCGGCACGTGGTACAGGGGCTGAAGGACCGGCTGCGGCACAAGTTCAACGTGGCCGTGGCCGAGATCGGCTACCAGGATTTGTGGCAGCGGGCGCTGATCGCGGCCGTGACCGTCTCGGGCGACCGCGGGCAGGCGGCGCTGGTGCTGGAATCGGTGGAGAAGGAAGCGGCGGCGTTGCTGGGCGCGAGCCTGGCCGAGGCGACGGTGGAGTGGTTGGACTGAGGGAACCATGGATCCCCGCCGTGCGGAGCGGGTGGCTGAGACCATCCGCGAGGAACTGGCCGAGATCGTCGGCTACGAGATGTCGGATCCGCGGCTGGCGGTGGTAGTGGTAACCGGGGTCGAGATCAGTCGCGATTCGCGACGGGCGGAGGTGCGGGTGCAGGCCAGCGGCGACCAGCACCAGCAGCGGGAGGCGCTGAAGGCGCTGGAGGGCGCCCGCCACTACCTGCGGCGCGAGGTGGCCAGCCGGCTGCGGCTGTTCCGGGCCCCGGAGTTGTACTTTGAAGTTGACGCCGGTGACTCCGCCAGCCGGGTGGAGGAACTGCTGGAGCGGGTCCGCAAGGAGCGGGCCGGACCGGCCTAGCGACATTTTTTTCGTCCAGATGCGGCAGCTTGTGGTAGGTTTGTTTCTGCTGGCCGGCCCCGCCTGGCCGCAGGAACCACTGCGGCTGGAGGCCAGCGTGGAGGCGATGGGATCCACCTTTTCGGTGGTCCTGTACGGCGACAACCGGGAGCGGATGGAGGGGGCGGTGGAGGCGGCGTTTGCCGAGGTGCGGCGCTTGGACCGTATGCTGTCGAACTACCGGCCCAACAGCGAATGGAGCCGGGTGAACCGCGAGGCGGCCGCGGGGCCGGTCCGGGTGAGCGAGGAATTGTTCAACCTGCTGGCGGCGTGCCAGGAATACAGCCGCCGCAGCGAGGGCGCCTTCGACATCAGCGTCGGCGCGCTGATGAAGGTCTGGGGCTTTTACCGCGGCGACGGCCGGCTGCCGGGACGAGAGGAAGTGGCCGGGGCGCTGAAGCAGGCCGGCTACCGCCAGGTGGTGCTCAACGCCGAGGACCGCACGGTGCGATTCAGCCAGCCGGGGCTGGAGATCGACCCCGGCGGGATCGGGAAAGGCTACGCGGTGGACCGGATGATCGCGGTGCTGAAGGAGCAGGGGATCGGCTCGGCGTTGGTGTCGGCCGCGGGCAGCAGCATCTACGCGCTCGGCGGCCCGGCCGGCGAGCCGCGGGGCTGGGAGGTGCGTATCCGCGACCCGAAGGACGAGACCACGACGGTCGAGCAACTTTACCTGAAGGACGCATCGCTGTCCACCTCTGGCAGCTACGAGAAGTTCTTCGTGGCCGAAGGCAAGACTTACAGCCACATCATGGACCCGCGGACCGGCTATCCGGCCCAGGGGACGCTGTCGGTCTCGGTGGTGGCGGCCAGAACGCTGGACAGCGAGGCGTGGACGAAGCCGTTTTTCGTGCTGGGGCGCCAGTGGGCGGCCCGGCATAAGCCGGAAGACTTGCGCGTATTCTTCTGTGAGGACAAAGTGGAACTGTCATGCGCGTGGCTCCAATGAACAGCCGATTTCTCGATGCCTGCCGGCGCCGGCCGACCGATGTCAGGCCGGTGTGGTTTATGCGCCAGGCGGGCCGTTACATGAAACAGTACCGGGACATCCGGGCGCGGCATTCGATCCTGGAGATCTGCAAGCGCCCGGAGCTGGCGGCGGCGGTGACCTTGCAGCCGGTGGAAGTGTTGGACGTGGACGCGGCCATCATCTTCGCCGACCTGCTGCTGCCGGTCGAGCCGATGGGGCTGAAGCTGCGCTTCGCCAGCGGCGAGGGTCCGGTGATCGGCAACCCGGTGCGGAACTCGGAGGACATCGACGCGCTGTCGATCTCCAACACCGACGACCTGGGCTACGTGGGCGAGGCGATCGGGCTGGTGGTGAGAGCGCTGGCGGGCCGGGTGCCGGTGGTGGGCTTCGTCGGCGCCCCGTTCACGCTGGCCAGTTACATCATTGAGGGCGGGCCATCGCGGACGTTTCTGAAGACCAAGCAGATGATGTACGGCAACGAGTCCCTGTGGCGGCGGCTGATGGGCAAGCTGGTGGACGTGCTGGGCCCGTTCGGCACGCTCCAGGTGGCCGCCGGCGCCCGCGCCATCCAGGTGTTCGATAGCTGGGTGGGCGCGCTCGGTCCCGACGACTACGTGCGCTACGTGGCCCCGTATTCGCGGGCGCTGATCGAGCGCGTACGATCCAGCGGCGTGCCGGTGATCCATTTCGGCACCGGGGCGGTCGGCTTCTTCCGCGAGCTGCACGCCGCCGGCGGCGACGTGCTGGGCGTCGATTGGCGGATCAACATCGACCAGGCCTGGATGGATATCAGCTACCGCTCGGCCATCCAGGGGAACCTCGATCCGGCGGTGCTGTTCGCGCCGCTGCCGGAGTTGAAACAGCGCGTATTCGAACTGCTGAAGCGCACCGGCTCGCGGCCGGGCCACATCTTCAATCTCGGACACGGAATCCTGCCGGAGACGCCTGTCGATCATGTGAAGGCGGTGGTGGGATACGTCCGAGAGTTCAAGCCGTGAAGCAGGCGGTATTGCTGCTGGCCTACGGCGCCCCGGAGCGGCTGGAGGACGTCGAAAGGTACCTCGGCTACGTGCGCGGAGGCAGGCCGGCGCCGCCGGCGCTGGTGGAGGAGATGCGGCGGCGGTACGCCGTGATCGGGGGCGGCTCGCCGCTGGCGGCCCGCACGCGCGAGCAGGCCCAGGCGCTGGAGCGACGTCTCGCCGCCGGCGGTTTCCCAGCCCGGGTTTACTGCGGCATGCGCAACTGGCGTCCCTTCATCCGCGAGACCCTGGCCGGGATGCAGTCCGACGGCGTGGACCGCATCGTGGCCGTTTGCCTGACGCCGCATTACTCGCGACGGAGCGTGGGGCTGTACCGGCGGCACACGGAAACGGCCAGGCAGGAGCTGGGGCTGGGGGCCGAGATCGTCTGGACGGAGAGTTTTCACGACCATCCGCTGCTAGTGGAGGCGTTCCGGGAAAAGCTGGCCCCGCTGGCGCCCGGCCGCAAAGTCCTGTTCACGGTCCACAGCCTGCCGGAGAAGGCCGTGCCTGAGGGCGATCCCTACGAGCGCGAGGCCCGGGCGACAGCCGCGGCCGTGGCCACCAGCGCGGGCCTGGCCGATTGGGATTTCACCTACCAGAGCCAGGGAGCAACCCGGGATAAGTGGCTCGGGCCGACGGTCGAGACGCGGATCGACCAGTATGCCGCCGAGGGCGTGCGCGAGATGGTGGTGGCGCCCATCGGCTTCCTGAGCGACAACCTCGAGATCCTCTACGACGTGGACATCCAGTTCCGCTCCTACGCCGGCCGGCGCGGCATGCGGCTCGATCGGACCGAATCGCTGAACGACTCGCCCACCTTCATCGCGGCGCTGGCCGATGTGGCGCAACGAAAGCTGGCGTGATGCGCCCGGCGGTCATCATCGGCGGCGGCATCTCGGGCCTCGCGGCCGCCTATCACCTCGCCAAAGCCGGGATCGAGTGCACGCTGATCGAACGGCAGCACCGGCTGGGCGGCGTGATCGAGACGGAGAGGCTCGCCGGCTGCGTGATCGAAACCGGCCCGGACAGCTTCCTCTCGCAGAAGCCGTGGGCGATGGAGCTGATCCGCGAGCTGGGGCTGGCGGAGGAGGTGATCGGCTCCAACGACCACCTCCGGGTCACCTATGTGTGGAAGAAGGGGCGGCTGGTCCCGCTGCCCGACGGGCTGATGCTCATGATCCCGACGCGGGTGTTGCCGATGATCACCACCGGGCTGCTGGGCTGGGGAACCAAGCTGCGCATGGGCCTGGAGTGGTTCCGGCGGCCGCGGGCGGGGAACGGTGGAGACCGCTCGGTGGCCGAGTTCGTCGCCGATCACTACGGCGTGGAGGCGGTCGATTACCTGGCGGAGCCGCTGCTGGCCGGCATCTACGGCGGCGACCCCGGCAAGCTGAGCGTGGCCAGCGTGCTGCCGCGGTTTGTGGAGCTGGAGAAGAAGTACGGCAGCCTGACGCGGGGCGTGCTGGCGGCGCGGCGGCGGATGGCCGAAGGCGAGGGCCGGGGGCTGCCGCTGTTTCAAACGCTCAAGGGCGGGCTCAGCCAGTTGGTTGGCGCGCTGGTCGAGGCCGCCGGGGAGAAGATGGAGCGCCTGCACGGCCGCGCCGAAACACTGGAGCGGCACGGCGAGGGCTTCCGCGTCGGGGTGGGCGGCCAGTGGCTGGAAGCACGGCACGTCGTCCTGGCCTGCCAGGCATACCAGGCGGGGGAAGTGGCGGCCGGCCTCGATCCGGAGCTGGGTGCGCTGTTGAGCTCGGTGCCGTATTCCTCCTCGATCACCATTTCGCTCGGCTACGAGCGCCGCAGCCTGAACCATCGGCTGAACGGGTTCGGTTTCCTGGTGCCGAAGCGCGAGCGGCGCCGGCTGGCGGCCTGCACGTGGCTGGGCACTAAGTTCTCGCACCGTGTGCCGGAGCACATGGCGGTGCTGCGCTGCTTCGTCGGCGGCGAAGAGCCAACCAACGACGAAGATCTGGTCGCGGCCGTGCGAGAGGAGCTCCGCGCGATCATGGGCGTGGATGCCGAGCCAGTGTTCGCGCGGGTGGCGCGGTGGCCGCGCTCGATGGCGCAGTACAGCGTGGGACACGGCGAGCGGGTGGCGCGGATCGAAGCGCGGCTGGCCCGCCTGCCGGGCCTGCACCTGGCCGGCAACGCCTACTACGGGATCGGCGTGCCGGACTGCATCCGGATGGGCCGCCAGGCGGCGGAGCGGATTGCGGCGGCGTGGTCCGCCGGATAGAACGCAGCGGCAGGGTGAAAACCCTCGCCACGGGTAGCGCACGTTTCAGCGTGCAGCGGCGAACTGAAGTTCGCCGCCCTTCCAACCACTCGACCGTCTGTACTGAGAAGGATCCGGCGCCAGTCCCGCCTTCACCGGGTTGTCCTCGATGTAGGCAGTGATGCGTTCCAGTGCATGGTCATCCCTCACTCAGTGGTCATATGACTCCCGCTGCCAGAATGTCTTCCCTGTTGGCGCCAGCACTATGTTGGCTTCCCGGGCTGTGGTTCGCTTCAACCACAGGCTTGCCTGGGGGCGGATACAGAGCTGGGGTCAAGCTGCCCTGCAAATGCCAGGTGACGAACAAGCAGCGGCCTTCCGGGTAGAGGGAGGCAGTCTTCTGCGAGACATGTTCCTGGAAACGAAGTGGCTGGAGGGGTGGGGATCTCTCAGGTAAAATGCGGGCTGCGGGCTGAAGTGCGCCACGCGGTTCACCCCACGGAACTCCGCTTGCGAGCGCGGCGGCTTTCTGACATGATCCGGGCATGCGTCTAACCTGCTTGCTGGTGCTGAGCGCCGT